>NZ_CP096884.1:2837281-3152535 GCF_023273855.1 Seonamhaeicola sp. ML3
AACATATCGGTTAGTTCGTAATCGGGATATGCATTAGAGTTTTCCGCTAGCGTGATAATTTCAGCTTTGTAAAATCCACGTTTTACTTTATTAATTTTTAAGTATGCTGTTGAGAAATCCAATTTCTTGGCTAAGCGTTCGGCTCCGGTAAAACAAGGCGTTTCTATGCCCATAAATTTCCCCCAATACACATCTTTTGAAACCTTGGGGGATTGGTCGCTTAAAAAACCAGTGATACTTTTTGTGCCATTCAATTCAGTACTGGTTATTGTGCTTATGGTTTCTTTAGTACTTATTAAATCGGTTTTGAATTTTGTACGAATGTCTCGAACTAACTTATCGAAATATTTGTTTCTCAGTTTTTTGTACACCGCAAAACCTTTAAAATTTATGTAATGCTGCAATACAATGCCCCATTCCCAACTTGCGTAATGCCCAAATATTAAAATGATGCTCTTATTCAGGCTTTCAAGCCGCTTAAACTCTTCTGGGTTGGTAATAGCAAAGCGTTGTTTTAACGCTTTATCTGAAATAGACATTGTTTTGGCTATTTCCAAAAACATATCGCATAGATGCTTATAGAACTTTTTTCTAATAGCATTGAGTTCTGCTTCTGTTTTATCTGGGAAAACAAGCTTTAGGTTAGCGGTTACTACCTTTTTTCTGTATCCAAAAACGTGATAAAGTAAAATATATAGTCCATCAGATAGGATATAAAGCAATCTAAATGGCAATTTCGAAATACACCATAAAATCGGATAAACAATAATATATGATAGAAATTGCATGAATTAATTTTAGATTTGTAGGCGCAAATATATGCTAATTTCAATTTAAACGTTTCATGCTCATGGGGAATTTAGATCCAATTACAATCGCAATAATTGCAGCCAATGTCTTGGTTTCTTTAAAAGGGTTTAAAGATTATGGCTTCTTAGATAAGTATAAATTTCATGTAGGAGGTGTTCAACGTGGAGAACAAATACGAATGATAAGTTCTGGTTTTTTACATGTTGATATGCAGCACCTTTTGTTCAATATGATAACATTGTTCTTTTTCGCTGGTATAGTTATAGATTATTTGGGTAATGGAGGTTTTGTTTTTGTATACCTTGGAAGTCTTTTACTTGGAAATTTATTATCACTTTATTTTCATAAAAATGAATATCACTATAGTGCTGTAGGGGCTAGTGGAGCTGTAACAGGCGTATTATATTCTGCTATTTTGCTACGACCAGAAATGCAAATTATAGTTTTTGTTATTCCTATGCCGGCCTATGTTTTTGGGATAGGATACTTGTTGTATTCTATATATGGCATGAAAAAGCGTATTGGAAATATAGGCCATGATGCGCACTTTGGTGGTGCTATAGGTGGCTACTTAATTACTTTAGTTTTAGCAACGTGGATATTCGAGAGGAATTTGCTAATGGTGGGCTTGCTAGCTATTCCTATTGTATTACTTTTTGTTTTAAAGCGCACAGGTAATATTTAATCCTTTCAATTTTAACACTATGGCACAGGTATTGAACTTATTTAGCTGTAGTAATCAATTATTGTTTTTTAAACAACTATTAATCAATTGATTACGGTTTTTGTTCAATAACTAAAAAATGAGGTTAACTGATTTTAATGACAGATTGACCTAAAAACATATATGAAGAAATCTAATTTTATGACGCTTGACAGTTTGTCATTGCAGGAATTCGATGAAAATTCAGAGTTAATTCCTTTAATGACTCCAGAGGATGAGGAAGAGATGAATAATGAGGAGCTTCCTAAAACCTTACCTATTCTATCTCTTAGAAATACGGTATTGTTTCCTGGTGTTGTTATTCCCATCACGGCGGGAAGGGATAAATCCATAAAACTTATTAAAGATGCCAATAAGGGCAGTAAGGTTATTGGTGTTGTAGCTCAAAAGGATGAGTCTGTAGAAAACCCTACATCTAAAGATATCAATGAAACGGGGACTGTAGCAAGAATACTAAGAGTGCTTAAAATGCCAGATGGTAATGTTACGGTTATTATTCAAGGAAAAAAACGTTTTAAGGTCGCCGAAGTTCTTACTGAAGAGCCTTACATGAATGCTACAATTAGGGATTTACCCGAGGCAAAACCTACCGTTAATAACGATGAGTTCACAGCAATAATAGAATCCATTAAGGATTTGGCATTAGAAATCATAAAGGAAAGCCCTAATATACCTAGTGAAGCATCTTTTGCCATAAAGAATATTGAAAGCAATTCCTTTTTGGTGAATTTTGTGTCGTCAAACATGAATCTTTCAGTCGCCGAAAAGCAAAACTTACTTGAAATAAACGACCTGAAACAACGTGCTCTTGCGACGCTTAAACACATGAACGTTGAGTTTCAACGCTTGGAACTAAAGAATGATATTCAGTCTAAGGTTCAAATGGACATGAGCCAACAACAGCGCGAGTATTTCCTGCATCAGCAAATGAAAACTATCCAAGAGGAGTTAGGTGGTGTAAGCCATGATGAGGAGATAGATGAGATGAGAGCAAGAGCTAAGGATAAGCTTTGGGATGAAAAAGTGGCTAAACATTTCGATAAAGAAATAGGGAAGTTACAACGCATGAATCCGCAAGTAGCAGAATATTCCATACAGCGTAATTACTTAGAGCTATTTTTAGATTTACCATGGAATGAATTTAGTGAAGATAAATTCGATTTAAAACGTGCTAAGAGTATCCTAGACAGAGACCATTATGGTTTGGATGATGTAAAGCGTAGAATTATAGAATATTTGGCTGTACTTAAGTTGCGTAACGATATGAAGTCGCCTATTCTATGTCTATATGGGCCTCCGGGAGTTGGTAAAACATCTTTGGGTAAATCTATCGCTGAGGCTCTCGGACGAGAATATGTGAGAATATCGCTAGGTGGTTTACGAGATGAAGCAGAAATTAGAGGGCACAGAAAAACTTATATTGGTGCAATGCCTGGGCGAATCATTCAAAGTTTAAAAAAGGCCGGGACTTCTAATCCAGTATTCGTGTTAGATGAGATTGATAAGCTGTCTAATTCACATCAGGGCGACCCTTCTTCCGCTATGTTAGAAGTTTTAGATCCCGAACAAAATAGTGAGTTCTACGACAATTTCTTAGAAATGGGTTACGATCTTTCTAAAGTTATGTTTGTTGCTACTTCAAATAGTTTAGCAACCATACAGCCAGCATTATTGGACCGTATGGAGATAATAAATGTTACGGGGTATACTATTGAAGAAAAAGTAGAAATCGCCAAGCGCCATTTATTACCTAAACAATTAAAGGAGCATGGTTTAACCAGTGCAAACTTAAAAATAGGAAAGCCACAATTAGAAAAAATTGTGGAAGGTTACACTAGAGAATCTGGTGTTCGTGGTTTAGAAAAGCAAATAGCTAAAATGGTACGTTATGCAGCTAAAAATATAGCTATGGAAGAAGAATACAATGTCAAGGTTTCAAACGAAGACATTGTTGAGGTATTGGGAAGACCTAAGCTAGAACGTGATAAATACGAGAACAATCATGTGGCGGGTGTAGTTACAGGCTTAGCATGGACACGAGTTGGTGGGGATATTCTCTTTATAGAGTCTATTCTTTCTAAAGGGAAAGGCGGATTAAGTATTACGGGTAATCTTGGTAAAGTAATGCGTGAATCGGCTACAATTGCTATGGAATATATAAAATCCAATGCAGAATCGTTTGGAATAGACCCAGAGGTTTTCGATAAATACAATGTACACATTCACGTTCCTGAAGGTGCCACACCCAAGGATGGACCAAGTGCAGGAGTTACGATGTTAACGTCTTTGGTATCCTTATTTACTCAGAGAAAAGTTAAAAGGAGTCTGGCAATGACAGGAGAAATAACATTACGTGGTAAGGTGCTTCCGGTAGGTGGAATCAAAGAAAAGATATTGGCCGCTAAGCGCGCTAAAATCAAGGAAATACTGTTATGCGAGGAAAATAGGAGGGATATTGAGGAAATAAAAGCAGAGTATTTAAAAGGTCTAACTTTCCATTATGTCACAGATATGAGCGAAGTTATTGAATTGGCAGTAACAAATCAAAAAGTTAAAAAGGCTAAGAAGTTATAAAATAAAACCTCGATTTCATCGGGGTTTTTTATTGGTTCTATTTACATGTCTAAACCAGGTTTTCAAGTAAAATAAATATGACTTACTATCGTTTTAAGATAGATTTACTTTCTTTGTAACGTAAATATGCTAAGAAAAATTATCACTTTTTGTTGCGTTTGTTTTAGTGCCTCAATTTATGCTCAAATTGGAGGGGAAAACACGTATCAATTTCTCAGTTTAATTGCTTCTCCTCGACAAGCAGCATTAGGTGGTAAAGTTTTAACTAATGTAGATTACGATGTTACTCAAGGGTTGTTCAATCCGGCCACAATCAATGTTGAAATGGATAATCAACTGGCATTGAATTATGTAAATTATCTTGGAGATATTGGGTACGGTACTGCAGCTTACGCTTACACTATAGACAGGCGCACCCAAACATTTCATGTTGGTGCCACTTACATTAACTACGGTTCTTTTGATGGTTATGACGAACAGGGCAACCCCACTGGTACTTTTTCTGGAGGTGAATCTGCGTTGTCTGTCGGTTACTCTAGGCAAATAGGCTATTCGGATTTTTATTTAGGGGGAAATGTGAAATTTATCAGTTCCAAATTAGAACAATATACCTCTATTGGTGCCGCTGTTGATGTCGGGTTGATATATATTAACGAATACCTAGATTTCAATGCGGCTTTGGTCGTTAGGAATTTTGGGACTCAAATAACGACCTACGCAGGATTGCAGGAAACTTTACCATTCGAAGTTAGTCTTGGGTTATCCCAAAGGCTGGAGCATGTGCCCATTCGTTGGCATGTTACCTTCGAAAACTTACAAGAATGGCCAATATCAAGACCTAATCCGGCAAGAGTTACTAGTGACTTGAGTGGTAATCAGTTTAGTGAAAACATTGGTTTCTTTGGGCAATTAATCAGGCATACAATAGTAGGGGCAGAAATATTTCCAGAAGGAGGATTCAACATCAGGCTCGGTTATAACTTTAGAAGGGGTGAGGAACTCAGGATAGTTGACCAAAGAAACTTCTCTGGTTTATCGGCTGGAATTTCCATTAAAATGAATAAAATGCGTTTTAGTTACACGCATGCTAAATACACCAGTGCAGCAAACTCCAATTTCTTTGGGTTGCAAATTGATTTGAATTAACTACAGATTCTCTTACAAAAAAAGAAATATTGATAAAATTCGGGTATTTTTGGGTCATTAAAATTAATAGATGAATAAGATTACTATTGCCATAGATGGCTTTTCCTCAACAGGAAAAAGTACAATTGCAAAACAATTGGCTAATTATTTAGGTTATGTTTATGTCGATTCTGGGGCTATGTACAGGGCGGTAACTTTATATGCCATGAGGGAAGATTTCATTAATGATAATTCTTTTAATGTAGAAGGTCTAGTTTCACGTTTGGAAGAAGTAGCTATTAGTTTTTTGTTTAATGAAACCTTAGGGTTTGCAGAGGTATATTTAAATGGTGAAAATGTAGAGGCATCTATTAGAACCTTAGAAGTCTCCAGCTTTGTTAGTAAGGTGGCTGCGGTTACAGAAGTAAGGAAAAAATTAGTATCTATTCAAAAACAATTAGGTAAGGACAAAGGTGTTGTTATGGATGGAAGAGATATTGGAACGGTAGTTTTTCCAGATGCCGAACTTAAATTGTTTATGACGGCTTCTGCACAAACTAGAGCAGAACGTCGATATTTAGAACTTTTAGAGCGCGGAGATAAAGTTGTTTATGAAAATGTACTTAAAAATGTTCAAGAGCGAGATTATTTAGACTCTACGCGTAAAGATTCCCCATTGGTTAAGGCAGAGGACGCCATAGAGATAGATAATTCACACTTATCGCTTAAAGAACAGTTTGATAAAGTATTGAACATTGTAAACAAAGTTTTGGAAGATAAGTAAGGCTTTCTCAAAATTAATATTAGGCTAAAAACAAAGAACCTTTCGATTTAACGAAAGGTTCTTTGTTTTAAAGCAATTACCGCTTTAGATCTATATATAAAACTATCATTTATAGATTTGGAATAATTAATTCTTGATCTGGATGAATTAAGTCTGGGTTTTTAAGTATGTCGGTATTCGCTTCGAAAATTTCCTTGTACTTCATAGCATTTCCATAATATTGTTTAGCAATTTTGCCCAGTGTTTCACCGCTTTGTACAACGTGTCTATGGTAAACACTTTCATCTGCGATTTTAATATCCGCCATGATATCAGAAGGATTTTCTCCTCCAATTTCTTTTATTTTATCCCAAATTAAGTTCTTTTCATAAGGAGTGTTTGCTGTTCCAAAAACTTTTAATTTGTCTCCGTCTACTTGTACATCTCCGTTTTGTACATTCAAAGATTCACCTAAATCTAGTACTGCTTGATATTTTTCTCTTACTGCCATGTTTGTTAAATATTTATTTGTTATTAATTCACAATATAATGAATTTCCCTACTAGAAAAACATTAATTGATTTTTAAGTTTCTGTTAAATTAGACACAGGAAATAAAATTTGGTCACTATAAATATTATAAGTTCATTTTTAGGTAATTAGCTAAATAATAATTATTTTTGCGCTCCTTTTAGCGAATTTAGGAAAGATAAAAGGGCCGAAACAATAATAAAATTAACACTTCTGCGTGTTATTTGCTTAATTCTTTCCAAATCATGCAGAATACAAATCACAATGCAATAGGATTTTAAAATAAGATAAAATCGAGCATTGTTACTTATTAAATGGCTGAAAAAGCAAAAAATGCTGAGGTTGAAGTAAATGACACACCAGCAGTAGAAGAAGCTCCAGTAGTATCTGAAGCTCAAGCAAATCCAGAAAAATTCTTAGAAGAGTTCAATTGGCACAATTACCAAGAAGGTATTGATGAGGTTGACAGTAAGCAACTTGAAGAATTTGAGAAATTAGTAGCAGAAAACTTCGTAGACACCTTAGACGATGAAGTTGTAGATGGTACAGTAATTCACATTACAGATAGAGATGCAATCATCGATATCAATGCCAAATCTGAAGGGGTAATTTCTCTTAATGAATTTCGTTACAATCCAAACTTAGCGGTTGGAGATAAAGTAGAAGTATTAATTGACGTACGTGAAGATGCAACTGGTCAATTAGTATTATCTCACAGAAAAGCAAGAGTAATTAAAGCTTGGGACCGCGTAAATGCTGCCCACGATTCTGGTGAAATTGTAAACGGTTTTGTTAAGTGCAGAACTAAAGGTGGTATGATTGTAGATGTTTTTGGAATTGAAGCATTCTTACCAGGTTCTCAAATTGATGTTAAACCAATTAGAGATTACGATCAGTATGTAAATAAAACTATGGAGTTCAAGGTTGTGAAAATCAATCACGAATTTAAGAACGTAGTTGTGTCGCATAAAGCACTTATCGAGGCTGATATTGAAGAGCAAAAGAAAGAAATTATTGGTCAATTAGAAAAAGGTCAAGTATTAGAAGGTATTGTTAAGAATATCACATCTTACGGTGTATTTATCGACCTTGGTGGTGTAGATGGATTAGTTCATATTACAGACCTTTCTTGGTCTAGAATTAACCACCCTAACGAGATTGTTGAATTAGACCAAAAATTAAATGTTGTAATCCTTGATTTTGATGAAAACAAATCAAGAATCCAATTAGGATTAAAACAATTAAGCAAACACCCATGGGAAGCACTTGCAGAAGAGGTTAAAGTAGGTGATAAAGTTAAAGGTAAAGTAGTTGTAATCGCAGATTACGGTGCATTTATTGAAGTTGCTGATGGTGTTGAAGGATTGATTCACGTATCTGAAATGTCTTGGTCTACACATTTACGTTCTGCTCAAGATTTTGTTGCTGTTGGTGACGAAGTTGAAGCTGTTATCTTAACTCTTGATAGAGAAGAGCGTAAAATGTCTTTAGGTATTAAGCAATTAACTCCAGACCCATGGACTGACATTACTTCTAAATACCCATTAGGATCTAAGCACTCTGGTATTGTACGTAACTTCACAAACTTTGGTGTATTTGTTGAATTAGAAGAAGGTATCGACGGATTGATTTACATCTCTGATTTATCTTGGACTAAGAAAATCAAACACCCAAGCGAGTTCTGTGCTGTAGGTGATAAATTAGAGGTTCTTGTTTTAGAACTTGATGTTGAAGGACGTAAATTAAGTTTAGGTCACAAACAAACAACCGAAAATCCTTGGGATAAATACGAAACTGAATTTGCTTTAGATTCTACGCATTCTGGAGCTATTGAAGAAGTTGTAGACAAAGGCGCAACGGTTAAGTTTAATGAGGATATCGTAGCATTCATTCCATCAAGACACATGGAGAAAGAAGATGGTTCTAAGTTGAAGAAAGGTGAAGCTGCCGATTTCAAAATCATTGAATTTAATAAAGAGTTTAAACGTGTTGTAGCATCTCACACAGCTATATTTAAAGCTGAAGAAGCTAAAAACGTAAAAGCTGCTGCTAAGAAAGCTGCCGCTGCTGCAGCAGAAGCTAAGCCTACTTTAGGTGACGCTAATGATGCATTACAAGCTCTTAAAGATAAGTTAGACGGGAAGAAATAATCAAATTTCTTTTGTCATTCCTGCGTAGGCAGGAATCCATAAAATTAAAAGCCTTCAGGAAACTGAAGGCTTTTTTGTTGTATATACTTATTGCTTATAACTAGTGGTTTTATATTTTAACTTCTAAATTTTTACATTACCTTTGTACTCCAAAGACGTTTGGATTTTATATGAGTCAAAAAGTTTTACTTAACACAAAAGAGGTAAACATCATTCTTCACCGATTGGCTTGTCAACTTATTGAAAAACATAACGATTTCTCAAATACAGTGCTTATTGGTCTTCAACCTAGAGGTGTTTTTTTAGCAGAAAGAATCCTTAAAATCCTTAAAGAGGATTACAAGGTTAAAGATGTTAAATTTGGGCATCTGGATATCACGTTTTACAGAGATGATTTTAGAAGAGGTGATAAAACCTTAAAGGCCAATGCTACTGAAATAGAATTTCTCGTTGAAGATAAGAATATAGTATTTATAGATGATGTGTTATATACCGGACGAAGCATAAGAGCAGCTTTAACAGCTATTCAATCTTTCGGAAGACCAAACGAAATAGAGTTGTTAGCCCTTATAGACAGACGTTTTAGTAGGCATTTGCCAATTCAGCCAGACTACCGTGGAAGACAAGTCGACGCCATAAACAATGAAAAAGTAATTGTGCACTGGTTGGAAAACGAAGGCGAAGATGTGGTTTATTTGATTGAAAAATAATAGAATAATATGAGTGAATTAAGTGTTAATCACTTATTGGGAATAAAATATCTAAACAAAAAGGATATTCAATTAATTTTTGAAACGGCCGATCATTTTAAAGAAGTCATTAATAGGCCCATCAAAAAAGTGCCATCACTTAGAGATATTACTATCGCTAATCTCTTCTTCGAAAACTCTACAAGAACAAAATTATCTTTCGAGTTGGCAGAGAAACGTTTATCTGCAGATGTAATAAATTTTTCTTCCGGACAGTCGTCTGTTAAAAAAGGAGAAACGCTAATAGATACAGTAAATAATATCTTATCTATGAAAGTAGATATGGTAGTGATGCGACATCCAAATCCCGGAGCAGGTATCTTTTTATCCAAGCATGTTAATGCCAGTATAGTAAATGCTGGAGATGGAGCCCACGAACATCCTACCCAAGCACTACTGGACTCTTATTCCATTAGAGAAAAGCTTGGTGATGTAGAAGGTAAGAAAGTTGTAATAGTGGGAGATATTTTACACAGTAGAGTGGCACTTTCAAATATTTTCGCCTTACAGTTACAAGGCGCAGAAGTTATGGTTTGTGGCCCAAAAACATTACTGCCAAAGTATATTGACAAACTAGGCGTAAAAGTTGAGACAAACTTGAGAAAGGCACTAAATTGGTGTGATGTAGCCAATATGTTACGGGTTCAAAATGAACGTATGGATATTAGTTATTTCCCTTCAACCAGAGAATATACACAGCAGTTTGGCGTAAATAAAGCATTATTGGATTCTCTTGACAGAGATATCACCATCATGCATCCAGGACCAATTAATAGAGGCGTAGAGATAACGAGTGATGTAGCAGATTCATCTCAGTCTATCATATTAAACCAGGTAGAAAATGGGGTAGCTATTAGAATGGCAGTTATTTACTTACTGGCCTCTAAAATTAAGCAATAGGATATTATGATTATAGATCAAAACGGAAATACGACTATTGTAACTCAAGAGAAAGCAAACACAATAGAATTGGTTAAAAAGCTACAAGCTCTATATCCTAAGTTTCAAAACAACAACGTAATTGTAAATTTAACTACTTTAACTAAGATTCCTCTTGAAGAACTCATAGCGTTTTTAGAAATATCGAATAATCATCGAGCCGCTAAACACTCTTTTGTTATTGTTACCAACAAGGTTGATTTTGATGAGATACCCGATGAAATAGTTGTTGTACCAACACTTCAAGAAGCTTACGATATTATTGAAATGGAGGAGATGGAACGCGACTTAGGATTTTAATTATATGAGGCTTAAAGATGTCATTTTACATGAAGAAGATTTAGTTCATCCTTTGATATCGTATGCCCTATACTTAATTTTTTCCCTTTCAGTTTCCATTTTATCCGAATTCATTTTTAATTTAGAGACAGAAATACATAACATGGGTATATGCTCTTTTGTACTGTCTGGACTTCTTTTTTCACTTTTTAAGATAAGAAGAAGAGTCTCCATTAGTGATGGTGTTATAAAAAAGGGTATTTATACAGACTTTATTGGTTATTTTTCAAAAAAGGAATGTTTAAAAATTTCTAGAATAAAAAATCTTGAGATTAATCAGAACAAGGACAAATTTTTTAATATTGAAGTGTTCTCAAATCAAGGAACTAAAATGATAATTAGATCAATTCCTAATAGAATTCCAGCCGAGAGCGAACTAGAAAAAATAAGAAAGACCATTAACTCTAATAGATATTGAAGTTAACTATTTTAGGCTGTTACAGTGCCACTCCAAGAATTTTAACCAATCCTACTTCGCAAGTCCTTGAGGTAAAAGGACACATGTTTTTAATAGACTGTGGCGAGGGAACTCAGGTGCAATTACGAAAACATAAAATAAAGTTCAATAGAATCAAACATGTTTTTATTTCTCATTTGCATGGTGATCACTTTTTTGGTTTGGTGGGTTTAGTATCAACGTTTAGGTTGCTTGGTAGAGAGGCAGATTTACATATCTATGGTCCAAAAGGTATTAAAGAGGTGGTTACGCTTCAAATGAAATTGGCCGATTCTTGGACCAATTATAATCTGATTTTCCACGAATTGACCTCAAAAGAATCGCAACTAATTTTTGAGGACGAAAAGGTAGAGGTACATACAATACCATTAAATCATAGAGTATATACCAATGGCTTTCTGTTTAAAGAAAAAGAAGGTGAGCGTAAGTTAGATATAAATGCGGTAGAAGAGGCAAATATAGATGTGTCGTACTATCGTAAACTCAAACAAGGATTCGATGTTGTTAACGAAAACGGCGAAACCATAAAAAATGATACCGTTACAAAGCCGGCAGCTAAGCCAAAGCGCTATGCGTTTTGTAGCGATACCATGTACAAGGAAGATATTATCCCGATAATTGAGTCTGCCGATGTGCTATACCATGAATCTACGTTTTTAGAGACTCAAGCCCACCTAGCTCCCAAGACAAAACATTCTACGGCTAAGGAGGCGGCAACTATAGCAAAAAAAGCTAAGGTGGGTACGTTGTTACTTGGTCATTATTCAACGCGATATAAAGATATAAACGATTTTAAAATTGAAGCTAAAACCGTTTTTGATACTGTTGAACTTGCAGAAGATGGCAAAGTATTCGATTTTTGATACGTTTAAAACCTCATAACTAACAACTGATGGAAAATGATTTAAGTGATTACAGAAGGTCTTACGAAAAGAATGAACTTCTTTTAAAGGATGTTCCTGAAAACCCTTTGGAACTGTTTCAAAAGTGGTTTTATGAAGTTGATAAGTTTTTTCCACAGGATGAAAACAATGCCATGACCGTTTCTACAATAGGTCTTGATGGATATCCTAAGAGCAGGGTAGTGCTTCTTAAAAAATATACGCATGAGGGATTCATATTTTACACAAACTATTCCAGTGAAAAGGGTAAAGCGATAGCCCACAACCCAAATGTATGTCTGTCGTTTTTTTGGCACCAAGCAGAAAGGCAGGTAATAATAAAGGGGAGTGCCGAAAAAATAGCAGAAAATTTAAGCGATGGCTATTTCGAGTCTAGACCAAGGGGCAGTCAATTAGGTGCTTTGGTATCTAATCAGAGCGAAGTTATTGAAAATAGAGAATCTCTAGAGGCTAAACTTACCGCATTAGAAGAAAAGTATAAGGGGATAGAAATTCCAAGACCCGACCACTGGGGCGGCTATTTGGTTAGACCAGTTGAAATTGAATTTTGGCAAGGACGCCCAAACAGACTCCATGATAGAGTTCGCTATAAACTTCAATCAGATTACAATTGGGCCATTGATCGTTTATCTCCTTAAAAATTCTGATTAAATACATTTTTAGCTTCAAAAATTATCACTTAATCGATTAAAAATGTTTTTTATCGAAACACTAAGTGTCGTTTATCGATTTTAATACCGAATACATTGTAACAACATTTCTTGTTAATAGCTTTATAGGACCAAACCTAAATTTACCTACTTATGAAGTTATTAAAGATGTTGTCTTTATTGACAATACTAACCGTATTCAGCTTTTCATGTTCCTCTGAGACTTACGATGAAAAAGTGGAAACATTAGAATTAGAGCTTACCACACCCCAAACCAAGACCATTGAAATTGAGATTTTAGAAGAAATTAATAATCACCGCCTGTCTCTTGGATTAGAGCCATTAGGTGATATGAAAATTGTTAAATCCGTAGCGTTTAGCCATACAGACTATATGTTGGAAATTGGAGAAGTATCTCATGATAATTTCTTTACACGAAGCAGTTTTTTAAAAGAAAATGCTGGTGCTAAAAGAGTTTCAGAAAATGTAGCTTACGGATATAGCTCTGCAAGAACCGTTGTAAATGCATGGTTAAAGAGCGATGCTCATAGAGCAAATATAGAAGGAGACTTTTCGTATTGTGATGTATCTGCCGAGAAAAACGAAAAAGGCAGATGGTATTTTACCAATATATTTATTAAAAAATAAAGTTGCTCAGTAAATAAGCAACTCATAAAATAATCGTATTTAATTAACTGATTGGTAGCAATGTTGTGCTTTAGAGGTATTGTACGCATGATCAAAAAATTAAATAGGTTATATTAATAACTTTTGTTATTAAATTTAGCTTTAGGTATAAAACCCTTTCGTTTACGAAAGGGTTTTTGTATTCTCAGATGAATTATTTATTGATGAAGTTTTATTTAAAAAGTATTTTTTTTAATCATAATCCTTATTCGATTCAGTAGCCAAAATATATATTAAAATATAATATAAAAAATCTGTGTAGTCATCTCTTATTAATAGCTTGTAGTTCAAACTAAATCCAAACTTTCTATTATTTAATTTTCCAATTTCAATACCATTACAAAAAATTTTTAAGTAAGGGTTTGTAAAAAAATTTGTTGCACTATAGCTGAATTTAATAATGTCTCCATTGTCTAATTCAATGTATCCTTTTGTGGCGGATTGATTAATACTTTTTATGTCTAGTGTTTGACTAAAAATTTCAAATTTGTTTTTGAATAGTCGATTAATATGTTTTATTGAAGTGATTAGTGTTTTTTTTCCGTTATATATATTAATAAAATCCGACTCAGGCCAATTTTTGCTAACATTGGAAAATAATACTACATCATTTTCAGAATAGACTTTTAATCCACTGTTAAACCCCCCGTAAATTTTTAATTGTATCAAATTTAATGTTTGTTTAGATTAATTATGATTGAGAGGCTTGAGATTTCATAGCCTTTTACCGATTTAAAATATGACTATAATTAGCTGATTTCCTTAGATTCTTATATAAGTTTGCAACTGATTGGAATTTATTTGAGAAATTTAAAAGTAGAAAATCCCAACTCATTTTATAAGATTAATTTCTAAATCAATATGTTCCTTCTTATTCCAATTTGTGAAGCAGTCACGAAATTGCATATGGCAGTTCTCGTCTTCATTTATATGACTTTCCACTAGTTTAAAAAAGGAACACAAATTCAAAATGTCATCTTTAGTTCCATAAATAATTCCATGTTTTCCCTCTATTGCAAAAGCTCCATCTTCATCAGAATATGTTTTTGATAGGTAAATCTTCATTTTTATATCTCGCTTAAGTGATTTATGACAATTGGAATATAATTAAACTGTTTTCAAATTCCGAAGGAATTTTCCAAATAAGTACTTGCAAAAACAACTAATTTTGATAAAACTATAACAAGCAATTTTTATATACTTTGTTATGATTTAGTGTTTTTGTTTTCTATGACCGCTTTAAGTTTTTTGTAATTTTTATCTATGTAATAAAATTCAGGTAAGCTAATTTTGGTCATTTTTCCGTTTGAGTTATATTTTATTTCTCCATTTTCTAAAGATGCAATATCTCTGATTTTAATAGGGTCTGACAACTTGTCGAGATACAGAAAATCTTGGTCAAATGAAAGTTCTGTTGGTTTAGGAACTCGCTTTTTTAAAACATAAACTCCAAAAATCAAAAATAATGAACAGAAAATTATTGATTCGATTTCTTTTGTTATTAAACTGAAAATCAAAAATCCAATTCCACCTATTAAAATAATTCGAGCTACCAAATATTGAAAAAAATAAAATGTAGAGTTAATCTTTTTTTTCATGATTAAATTAAAAAAATAGAATTTGAGCTCGTATTGAGCATTAAACACAAGAAATCGATAAATACACCTATTACTTCATATTTTTAAATTTAAAAAAATCGTACAAAAAAACCATCAAAAGAAAATCTCTTGATGGCTTTTATTAAATGGATTCTTGCTTTCGCAGGAATGACAAGTTTTATTTCATCTTCACAACAATAAATTGTGTTCTTCTGTTTAATTGGTGTTTATCTTCGGTACAGTTGGAACCATCTCCACAGTCGTTAGCTAATTTTTGTTCACCATAGCCTTGATAATCTGTAATTCTAGAAGCATCTACACCATTATTAACTAAATACTCGAAAGTAGCTTTGGCTCTTTCTTGAGATAACATGTTATTGTAGCTTTCTGTACCTCTGGAGTCTGTATGAGATTCTATTCTTATAACCATATTGGGGTAAACATTGGTCATAAGGTTTACAATCCTATCTAACTCAACAGTGCCGTCTCTTCTAATATTGTACTTGTTAAAGTCAAAATAAATAGGGTAGAGCTCTTCTATTGGGATATCTTCTGGTGCTGGCTGCAGCGCAATATTGTTAGTTAACTTGGTAATGCTATTTTTTATACCTTTTGAAGTAATGTTTTGTACGTTATCTATATACTCTTCTTTTTTAGTATCAAGAATATAGTCTGCATCTCTATCTATGTTTATCTCATAATACCCATCTTCATCAGAAATTAAGTCAGCAATTTTGTTTCCTTCGCTATCTTTTAAGGTAACGAGAGCGTTAGGAACTTGGCTATTATCATTGGCATTGGTTATGGTGCCTTCAATAACAAGTTGAGGAATTCTATCGTAAGCATAGATATCGTCACCGCCAACTCCACCATCTCTATTAGACGCAAAGAAACCAGATAAACCATCTTCGTTCATAAAGAACGAAAAATCATCTTTATTGGAATTAACCGGTGTGCCTAAGTTTACAACATTTGTAATGGTATTATTTTTATCTGAAGCTGTTCCAAAAATATCTAGCATACCTAAACCGGAATGCCCATCGGAAGAAAAGAATAGGGTTCCCTCGCTATTTACAAAAGGGAAGCTTTCATTCTTATCGGTATTTACAACATCTCCTAAGTTTTGAGGTGTTCCAAAAGTGCCATCATCGTTTATTTCTACAACGTAAATATCTGAACCTCCGTAGCCACCAGGCATATTGGAAGTAAAATACAGCTTGGTCTCATCTGGACTTAAAGCAGGATGCCCTGTTGAATAGTTATCGCTATTAAAAGCTAACTCTTCAATGTTAGTCCATTCACCTGTTACCAGAGAAGCTCTGTATATTTTAAGATTGGATACACCATTAGCGTCTTTTCCAAGGATATTTTCATTAAAATTATTTCTTGAAAAGTACATTGTATTTCCTTCTTTGGAGATACTTAGTGGTCCTTCGTGATAAATGGAGTTAACATCACCTTTTACTCTAGATTTGTGGTCAACAATACTGTCAGTTCTACTTTGAGTTTTGTAAAGGTCTAAAAAAGGTTCTTCATTCCACCCGTAAATGTGTTTAGTTGATACCCCTGTGGTTCTAGAAGACGCAAAATATATGTCACCATAATGTTCGTAGGCCCCAAAATCTGCGTATTCCGAATTAAAGTTTACATCGGTTAAAAAGTATTGTTGCTTAGCATTGAATATAGAACTAATAAAATCGTTGTCCTTAGTGAATTTGTTCTCATCAATCTTACCTCCGGCATTTTTAAACTTTTTTAACCAAATACGAGATTCTTTGTAGTCTTTAATTCCTCTTAAAGCCTGGGCATAATTATAATAATATTCTATAGGGATATTTTCTTGGGCAACTGCCTTTTTGTAATATACAACGGCACTATCAGGATTACGCATTAATGCATAACTGTCTGCCAATTGCCTTGTTGCATAATCTGCATTGTAATTTTTATCTAAAAGTTCGTGATAAACTTCTGCAGCACTAACAAACGCAAATTTATTGAACAAATTATCAGCTCTTTTCTGAGAGCCATATTGTCCAAAGGCCATAAAGCCCAATAAAAAACAAGTAGTAGCTATTATGTAATTTTTTAATTTCATGGGGTCTTTTTTAAATTAAAAATCTACTGGTTAAAGTTCAATTATGTTTCAAAAGCAATCAGCTCTTGGTTACATGAGATTTATTCCATTTTTACAACAATAAATTGTGTACGACGGTTTAATTGATGTTCTTCTTCTTCACAATTCTGTCCATCTTCACAACCATTTGTTAATCTGCGTTCACCAAAACCTTCATGGGCAGTGATTCTGGCAGGGTCTATTCCATTATTAATCAAGTATTCGTATGTAGAATTGGCTCGATCTATAGATAATTTATCATTATATGTTAATGCTCCTCTAGAATCTGTATGGGACTCAATTCTAATCACCATTTCGGGATAATCGTTTGTCATTAAATCAACAATTTTATCTAATTCCTCGGCTGCATCTTTACGAATATTATGACTATCGAAATCAAAATAAATGGTATTAAGTTCAGCTAATTTTACAACATCCTGAACCGGATTCAACAGAAGATTAGCATCAATAGTAACAAGTTCAGTTTGAATGTTCTTAGAAGTAAAGTTTCTATAGTCTTCAATGTACTTGTCTTGATTGGCAACTATCTTGTAGTCTTGATTTCTATCTATGTTTATTTGGTAAAACCCATTCTCATCAGTCTCCATATAGGCAATTTGATTGCCTTTATCGTCGAATAACGTAATTTTAGCTCCTGCAATAGGATTCATGTTTATAGCATCAGAAACAACACCTTCTACATGTAGTGTTGGTTCTCGATGATACGCGTAAATGTCATCAGATCCTCGACCTCCTGTTCTGTTAGAAGCGAAATATCCTGTAATACCATTAGGACTCATCGTAAATGAGAAATCATCTTTATTTGAGTTAATAGGTACACCTAAGTTCACTACGTCTACATAATCGCCTTCTTCATTCTTTATGGTAGCAAAAATGTCTAGTAAACCCAGACCTGTATGACCATCAGAAGAGAAGAAGAGTACATCTTCTTGATTTATGTATGGAAATCCTTCTGCACTTTCTGTGTTTATTATATTTCCAATGTTTTTTGGTTCACCTAGTGTGCCATCAGATTTAATATCTACGACGTATATGTCTGAACCGCCATATCCACCAGGTCTATCTGATGAAAAGTAAAGTTTGGAATCATCGTTATTTAAAGCCGCATGTTGTGTAGAAAACAAATCACTATTTATTGATAAGTCTTCTATATCTGTCCAGATGCTGTCTTTATATGTTGCCCGGTAAATTTTCATGTTGGTCATGCCTTTACGGTCTTTTTTCTCAATCTTATCCGTAAAGTTGTTACTTGAAAAATACATGTGTTTACCATCTTTGGTGATAGTAACTGGGCCGTCATGGTAAATAGAATTTACATCTCCTTTTAATTTAAAAGTGTGATCCACCTTTTTTCTTGAACCAACATCGGTAACATAAACATCCAGAAAAGGTTGTTCATTCCAGCCATACAGTCGTTTTATGGATACGCCCTCATCTCTCGATGAAGCAAAATATACCTTACCATCATGTTCGAATGCTCCAAAATCGCTGTATTTTGAATTAAATCTTACACGATCTAGAAAGTACTGTTTTTTTGCATTGAAAATACTTGTTATAAAATTGATGTCTTTAGAAAAGTCATTCGCATTTACAACACCACCTGAATCTTTAAATCGCTGTAGCCAAATATTAGATTCTTTATATTTTTTTATACCTCGTAATGCTTGCGCGTAACTATAGTAGTAATTAATAGGAACATTATCCTGTTTTACTACGCTTTTGTAATACCGTGCAGCGTTTTTAGGATCCCTTAGATAAGCGTAACAATCGGCTAATCTTCGAGTGGCATAATCCTTATTGTAATTTTTTTGAATAAGTTCCCTGTATACTTCTGCAGCTTTAACAAACGAAAATTTATTAAAGAGCGTATCGGCTCTTCTTTGTTTGCCTTGCTGGGCATACGAAAAGGTACTTAGGGTTAGGGCGATACAAACTAATATGTAATGTTTTAATCTCATACAAAGATTTGGATTAGAAATATCTTGGTGATTTTAATTTAGAACTTAAGAATTTGAATTCGTATATCAACAGAACTTCATGGGTTCCAGAGGTATAAGAAGCAATATCAGATAAAGGTTTTTCATAAGCATATCCAATTCTTAATTGTCTTGAAATTTGAAAGTCACTATATACACCATATGCCTCAGTAAATCTGTTAATTCGGAAAGTACCACCAATCCAGATTTTATCATTAATTAATACGCTAGATGCTAGGTCTATAGAAATTGGAGCACCATTGGTTGCTTTTATAAGGCCGGATGGTTTATATTTTAGATTATCATTTATGAAAAATACTCCTCCTAATGTGAAATAATAACTTATTCTTTCTAAAGCTTCAAACTCATCAGACCTATTACTGAAGTCGTTATTAAGAATTCTAGGTGCAGATAAACCTGCATAAATTCTATCGGTACTCCAATATACACCAGCACCAATGTTTGGGGTCCATCTGTCCTCAATACCAAAAATCAATGGGTCATTTATGTTATTTTGGTCGAGTCTAAAATCTGTATCGAAACTAAATTGGGTAAATCCTCCTTTGATACCAAATGCTAATTTACCGTTGCTTCCTGTAGGAATGGCATATGAGAAATCGGCATACAAGTAAGTAAAGTTTTGAGGACCCAAATCATCTTCAATGAACGATAACCCTAGGCCTATCCTATCATTTCTAAGTGGTGTATGAATCGATAACGTTTGTGTAATTGGACCGCCTCTAAAACCAACCCATTGGCTTCTATGTAATCCATTAATACTTAACGCTTCCCTGCTACCAGCATAAGCTGGGTTTATGGAAATAGTATTGTACATGTATTGTGTGAACTGGGGAAGCTGCTGAGCAATTCCCGAGGCACAACAAGTCAGTGCAATAGCGATTAAAAAATGTTTTATACGTTTCATAGGTTAAGGTTTTTATTTGGTTCCGACATAAACTGGTCCTGTAAATGGAGGCAATCCACTATCTTTTATATTTATGATATAATAATATGTTCCGTTAGGTACTTGACCTGCGTTACCAAAAGAGGATCCAGAACTTGTTCCGTTCCAATCATTTTGATAGTTATCAGATTCATAAACCAAAGCACCCCATCTGTTAAAGATTTTTACTTCATATTCGAATCCACACAACTCAATTCCACCAATTTCGAAAGTCTCGTTGAATTGATCACCATTTGGTGTAATTGCCTTAGATATCACAACATCTTTCTCGCCACAAGGTAATACTACACAGTCGGCATGAACGTTCATGGTAACTTCTGTAATATTTATACAAGTACCATCGGTTGTTGTATATCTAAATCTATAATCAATACCACCATCATCTGGAAGGAAATCGAAACTTAACTCTAAGGTTGTTGGATTAAAAATATTTCCGTTTAGAGTAGCTGCGGTATCACCTTCAATCATTTCCCATGAACCATCTGTATTCAACTCAGAATCAATGAAATCATTTAGATTTACAATGCCTTCGTCGAAACACCAATCTGGTGCGGTAACATCTGTGATAACTTCATCAAGAGTGACATTAACAATTTGTGTATATACCGCCTCATTATTACATTCATCTCTTACAGTCCAAGTTCTGGTAATCGTGTAATCCTCGTACGCTAACTCTTCATAAGTACTGGTTTCATTGAAAACCACAGTAATATTTGAAGTACAATTGTCTGTGAATGTTAATTCTGGTGCTTCAGGGATATCTGTACAACTTACATCGATAACTTCTTCATAAGTAGAAGATGGTGTAGGTGC
The DNA here is from genome assembly GCF_023273855.1 of Seonamhaeicola sp. ML3. Classification (NCBI taxonomy): domain Bacteria; kingdom Pseudomonadati; phylum Bacteroidota; class Flavobacteriia; order Flavobacteriales; family Flavobacteriaceae; genus Seonamhaeicola; species Seonamhaeicola sp. ML3. The sequence continues at coordinate 2,858,166 of NZ_CP096884.1, forward strand.
TGTTGTATCCTGAACAGTTATAATTTGAGTATGCGTTGTTGTTAAGCCACACTCATCTGTAGCAGTCCAAGTTCTTGAGATTATATAATTTGAAGGACAATCACCGTCTGTTCTTACATCTTCAACAGTAACTACTGCTTCTCCACAATTATCAGAAGCCTCTATAGTTGAAACATCTGGTATTTCATCACATTCAACAGTCACATTACCAGGTAGGTCAGATTCGAAAACTGGTGCTGTTGTATCCTGGACTATAATTGTTTGAGTATGCGTTGTTGTCAATCCACATTCATCTGTAGCTGTCCACGTACGCGCTATAGTGTAATTGTTAGGGCATGTACCATCTGTTCTTATATCCTCTACAGTTACACTAGCACTTCCACAATTATCAGTGGCAGTAAGTGTTTCTGCATCTGGCACAGAATCACATTCAACAACTAATGTAGCTAGTGGTAAAGATTCTACGAACTCTGGAGCAGTAGTATCTTGTACTGTAATTATTTGAACATGTGTTTTGGTTAAACCACAATCATCGGTTGCTGTATATGTTCTTGTAATAGTATAGTTAGAAGGACAATTTCCATCGGTTCTAACATCTTCTACAGTAACAGTAGCATCGCCACAATTATCGGTTGCTGTTAAAGTTTCTGCACTTGGAACTCCTGTACATTCAACTGTAACATCTGCCGGTAATACACTCTGATCGAAATCTGGTGCTGTTGTATCTGAAGTGGAAATGATTTGATCTGCTGATATAGAATTTCCACAAGCATCAGTAGCAGTCCATGTACGTGTTATCGTAAATGTTCCAGAGCATTCTCCATCGGTTCTAACATCGCTAAATGTTATTATCGGGTTTGTATCACAATTATCTGTTGCAGTTGCAACACCAAATGATACAGGAGATAAATCGTCACTACATTCTGCAGATACATTTGCTGGTAATGTAAGTTCAGGAGCTGTTGTATCAACGATTGTTATAGTCTGAACAAAGTTTTCACTTACATTATCACATGCATCCGTAAAGTTCCATGTTCTTACTTGAACATAGGCGTTCGGACAATCTGGATCTTGAGTTGTAATATCACTTACTAGTTGTATAGTTACTTCACTACAATCATCACTTGCAGTTGGAGCTTGACTTAAGGCGTTTGATAATCCATCTACATCACTACATTCTATAGTAACATCTAATGCACCTTGAGCTGTATCTACAGTTGGGCCTTGCGTATCTTTTACAAGATATGTAGCTGTTGTTGTAGAAGCATTACCACATTCATCTGTAGCAGTGAAAGTAACTGTTATAGCTCCGTTATCACATTGAACAGAGGTGTCAGAACCATAGTTGTTACTCCAAGTCACCGTCCCACAAGTATCTGTTGCCGTTGCTCCTGCATTATTATTTAACCAGTTATCTAAATCTGATGCAGTATCTCCAATACCACACTCTATCTCGATGTTGGCTGTATTTGTATTGTCAATTACCGGCGGTGTCGTATCCACCACGGTAATGGTCTGTGTATTTGAAGTTTCGTTTCCACAGGCATCTGTAGCGGTCCAAGTCCTAGTAATGGTCTTGGTGTTCCCGCACGATTCCACAACGTTATCCGATTCAGTGATGGTCACGTCCCCACAAGTATCAGAAGCAGTTGCAACACCGTTATTTGCAGACGATTCATCCTCGGTACACTCAATAGTCACATCGGCAGGTACTGTTAACGTAGGAGGTGTCGTATCTTCCGTTGTAATGGTCTGTACAGCAGAAGTGGCATTGCCACATTCATCCGTAGCGGTCCAAGTCCTTGTAATTACAACAGTATTCCCACAAAGTCCGGCCACGCTAACATCAGATTGAGTTATAGTAACGTTTCCACAGGTATCGGTACTTGTAGCGACCCCTGTATTGGCAGAAGAGGTATCGTCGGTACATTCCACGGTCACATCATCGGGAAGCGTTAGGCTAGGAGCCGTAGTATCCTCAATGGTAAATGTAGCGGTAGTTGTACTTGTGTTTCCACAGGCATCTGTAGCGGTAAATGTCACAGTAGCCGAACCGGTCTCGCCACAGTCGTCGCTAAGCGCGCTGAAGTCGTTGGACCATGTTACGGTACTACAGGCATCTGTAGCCGTAGCCCCACCGTTGTTCGATAGCCAAGTGTTTAAATCGGAGGTATTGCCTGCACCATCGCATTCCACGGTCTCGTTAGAGGCCTGTTGTGTGATGGTCGGAGCATCTGTATCCTTTATTAGGTAGGTTGCGGTAGTCGAGCTAGAGTTTCCACATTCATCTGTAGCGGTGAACGTTACGGTAATGGCACCGTTGTCGCACTGTACTGAATTATCCGATCCATAATCGTTGCTCCATGCCACTATACCACAGGTATCCGTTGCCGTAGCGCCAGCGTTGTTGTTCAACCAGTCGTCTAGGTTGCTGATATCTGTTACACCGCACTCTATCTCGATGTTGGCTGTATTTGTATTGTCAATTACCGGCGGTATTGTATCCACCACGGTAATGGTCTGTGTATTTGAAGTTTCGTTTCCACAGGCATCTGTAGCGGTCCAAGTCCTAGTAATGGTCTTGGTGTTCCCGCACGATTCCACAACGTTATCCGATTCAGTGATGGTCACGTCCCCACAAGTATCAGAAGCAGTTGCAACACCGTTATTTGCAGACGATTCATCCTCGGTACACTCAATAGTCACATCGGCAGGTACTGTTAACGTAGGAGGTGTCGTATCTTCCGTTGTAATGGTCTGTACAGCAGAAGTGGCATTGCCACATTCATCCGTAGCGGTCCAAGTCCTTGTAATTACAACAGTATTCCCACAAGGTCCGGCCACGCTAACATCAGATTGAGTTATAGTAACGTTTCCACAGGTATCGGTACTTGTAGCGACCCCTGTATTGGCAGAAGAGGTATCGTCGGTACATTCCACGGTCACATCATCGGGAAGCGTTAGGCTAGGAGCCGTAGTATCCTCAATGGTAAATGTAGCGGTAGTTGTACTTGTGTTTCCACAGGCATCTGTAGCGGTAAATGTCACAGTAGCCGAACCGGTCTCGCCACAGTCGTCGCTAAGCGCGCTGAAGTCGTTGGACCATGTTACGGTACTACAGGCATCTGTAGCCGTAGCCCCACCGTTGTTCGATAGCCAAGTGTTTAAATCGGAGGTATTGCCTGCACCATCGCATTCCACGGTCTCGTTGGAGGCCTGTTGAGTGATGGTCGGAGCATCTGTATCCTTTATTAGGTAGGTTGCGGTAGTCGAGCTAGAGTTTCCACATTCATCTGTAGCGGTGAACGTTACGGTAATGGCACCGTTGTCGCACTGTACTGAATTATCCGATCCATAATCGTTGCTCCATGCCACTATACCACAGGTATCCGTTGCCGTAGCGCCAGCGTTGTTGTTCAACCAGTCGTCTAGGTTGCTGATATCTGTTACACCGCACTCTATCTCGATGTTGGCTGTATTTGTATTGTCAATTACCGGCGGTATTGTATCCACCACGGTAATGGTCTGTGTATTTGAAGTTTCGTTTCCACAGGCATCTGTAGCGGTCCAAGTCCTAGTAATGGTCTTGGTGTTCCCGCACGATTCCACAACGTTATCCGATTCAGTGATGGTCACGTCCCCACAAGTATCAGAAGCAGTTGCAACACCGTTATTTGCAGACGATTCATCCTCGGTACACTCAATAGTCACATCGGCAGGTACTGTTAACGTAGGAGGTGTCGTATCTTCCGTTGTAATGGTCTGTACAGCAGAAGTGGCATTGCCACATTCATCCGTAGCGGTCCAAGTCCTTGTAATTACAACAGTATTCCCACAAGGTCCGGCCACGCTAACATCAGATTGAGTTATAGTAACGTTTCCACAGGTATCGGTACTTGTAGCGACCCCTGTATTGGCAGAAGAGGTATCGTCGGTACATTCCACGGTCACATCATCGGGAAGCGTTAGGCTAGGAGCCGTAGTATCCTCAATGGTAAATGTAGCGGTAGTTGTACTTGTGTTTCCACAGGCATCTGTAGCGGTAAATGTCACAGTAGCCGAACCGGTCTCGCCACAGTCGTCGCTAAGCGCGCTGAAGTCGTTGGACCATGTTACGGTACTACAGGCATCTGTAGCCGTAGCCCCACCGTTGTTCGATAGCCAAGTGTTTAAATCGGAGGTATTGCCTGCACCATCGCATTCCACGGTCTCGTTGGAGGCCTGTTGAGTGATGGTCGGAGCATCTGTATCCTTTATTAGGTAGGTTGCGGTAGTCGAGCTAGAGTTCCCACATTCATCCGTAGCGGTGAACGTTACGGTAATGGCACCGTTGTCGCACTGTACTGAATTATCCGATCCATAATCGTTGCTCCATGCTACCGTACCACAGGTATCCGTTGCCGTAGCGCCAGCGTTATTGTTCAACCAGTCATCTAAGTCGGTAGGGTCTGTTACACCGCACTCTATCTCGATGTTGGCTGTATTTGTATTGTCAATTACCGGCGGTGTCGTATCCACCACGGTAATGGTCTGTGTATTTGAAGTTTCGTTCCCACAGGCATCTGTAGCGGTCCAAGTCCTAGTAATGGTCTTGGTGTTCCCGCACGATTCCACAACGTTATCCGATTCAGTGATGGTCACGTCCCCACAGGTATCAGAAGCAGTTGCAACACCAGTATTGGCTGAGGATTCATCCTCGGTACACTCAATGGTCACATCGGCAGGTACTGTTAACGTAGGAGGTGTTGTATCCTCAACAGTAATTGTTTGTGTTCCCGAAGTACTGTTCCCACAGGCATCCGTAGCTGTCCATGTTCTTGTGATGGTCTTGGAGTTACCGCAAGCAGTAACAACCGCATCACTTTCCGTAATGGTCACATCCCCACAGGTATCCGAACCAGTTGCAAGACCAGTATTGGCAGACGATTCATCTTCTGTACATTCAATAGTTACATCAGCAGGTACGTTTAAAGTAGGTGCTGTAGTATCTTCAGTCGTAATTGTTTGTGTTTGAGAAGTACTGTTGCCACAAGCATCAGTAGCCGTCCATGTTCTTGTTATTATCACAGTATTACCACAAGGACCAGCAACGGTAGCATCGGATTGTGTGATTGTAACATCACCACAAGTATCAGAGCTAGTAGCTTCTCCTGTACTAGCAGAAGAGGTATCTGCAGTACATTCTACTGTGATATCGGCAGGCACTGTTAATGAAGGTGCCGTTGTGTCTTCAATGGTGAATGTCGCCGTAGTAGTGCTCGAGTTTCCACAGTCATCTGTTGCTGTAAAGGTTACAGTAGCCGTACCGGTCTCTCCACAATCATCGCTAAGCGCGCTGAAGTCGTTGGACCAAGTGACATTGCTACAAGCATCTGAAGCTACAGCGCCACCGTTGTTTGCCAACCAGGTATTAAGGTCTGATGTATTTCCAGCCCCGTCACATTCCACAGTACTATTGCTAGCTGCTGTATTGATGGTAGGAGGCGTTGTGTCTTCAATAGTGAATGTCGCCGCAGTAGTGCTCGAGTTTCCACAGTCATCAGTTGCTGTGAAGGTTACAGTAGCCGTACCAGTCTCTCCACAATCATCGCTAAGTGCGCTGAAGTCGTTGGACCAAGTGACATTGCTACAAGCATCTGAAGCTACAGCGCCACCGTTGTTTGCCAACCAGGTATTAAGGTCTGATGTATTTCCAGCTCCGTCACATTCCACAGTGCTATTGCTAGCTGCTGTATCGATGGTAGCAGGCGTGGTGTCTTCAATAGTGAATGTCGCCGTAGTAGTGCTCGAGTTTCCACAGTCATCTGTTGCTGTAAAGGTAACAGTAGCCGTACCGGTCTCTCCACAATCATCGCTAAGTGCGCTGAAGTCGTTGGACCAAGTGACATTGCTACAAGTATCTGAAGCTACAGCGCCACCGTTATTTGCCAACCAAGTATTAAGGTCTGATGTATTTCCAGCTCCGTCACATTGTACAGTGTTATCACTAGCAGCAGTGTCAATTGTTGGAGGGGTATTGTCTGTAACAGTAAATGTTGCGGTTGTTGAATTAGAATTCCCACAATCGTCAGTAGCTGTGAAAACAATAGTTACTGAACCTGTCACTGCACAAATATAATTTATGTCAGTATAATCATTCGACCATGTTACATCGCTACAAGAATCTGAGGCAGTTGCACCACCGTTAGAATTTAACCAAGCAGTTAATACAGCAATGGTGTCAGTTCCATCACATTCGATAATACTATCGCTAGCAGCAGTATCGATTGTTGGAGGTGTAGTGTCTTCAATTGTAAAGATAGCTGTTGTCGTGCTCGTATTTCCACAGTCATCAGTTGCTGTAAATGTCACTGTAGCCGTACCGGTCTCACCACAATCATCGCTGAGTGTGCTAAAATCGTTAGACCAGGTTACACCACCACAAGTATCTGAAGCAGTAGCACCACCGTTGTTCGACAGCCAAGTATTTAAATCTGAAGTATTACCAGCACCGTCGCATTGTACAGTGCTATCGCTAGCAGGAGTGTCAATAGTTGGAGGTGTTGCGTCTTCAATGGTGAAGGTCGCTGTAGTTGTACTTGAATTTCCACAGTCATCTGTTGCTGTGAATGTCACAGTAGCCGAACCGGTTTCACCACAGTCGTCACTAAGTGCGCTGAAGTCATTGGCCCAGGTTACGCCACCACAAGAATCTGAAGCGGTCGCCCCACCGTTGTTCGACAGCCAAGTATTTAAATCTGAAGTATTACCGGCACCATCGCACTGCACAGTGCTATCACTAGCAGGAGTATCAATTGTAGGAGCGGTAGTATCTATTATTGTTATCGTTTGAGTAAAATTAGCTAATGTTTCACCACATTCATCAGTAAAACTCCAACTGTTTGTATAGGTTCCCGCATTTTGACAATTAACGTCTTCAACAAATGGTCCACTTGTTTTTACTAATGTAGGAGTACATATGTTAGTACTAGGGAATAGTGCTTGAGCATTATTCAATTCATTTATGTCATCACATTCAATCGTTCTATCTAGGCTGTTTGGTAGCGTTTGCCAAGATATACTCGGTTGATTTATGTTAATTAGTATAGGGTCTTTTATTCCTACACCACAGGCATCAAGATTTGCAGAACTGTTTGTAGTTACCACCTCTGGATTTTGTTCACCTGAATAACTAGCTATAAGTTGTAAATTAAAATCAAGATCACAGTTGTCTTCTAAGAAGAAACAGGCATCTTTAACTTGAAAATCAAAATCTATATTAAATCCAGGGTCACCGGCCTCAACAATATCGTCAGGAATTGAAAACTCAACAAAGTTAGTGACTGGATTATAAGTATATGTCACTCCAGTAGGGAAAGATGGAGTAGGTATTAGGTTATCCTCAACTAACATTACTTGTGGAGGTAAAGTAGCTGATATTTTCAAGTCTTTGGCATTATCATTTCCTTTATTCTCAATTGAAAAGCTTCCACCAAAAGTATCTCCAGGATTAAATGTGGTAGAGGCAGTATCTAAAGTTAATTGAATATTACTAAAGTCAGGGGCCCAAATATCAACAGATAAACCTAATAAAAATAAACCATACGTTTCTTGGTTTGAAGTTAGTCTTATTGTTGCAGATGTTTGGTTATTCCCTATTATTGTATTTCCAGGGTTGTCCAATTGAAACACAGCAGCATCAAAACCTAATGTGTTTGTACTTGCAGGAACCCTGTCTAAAAAGTTGTTGTTATCAATTGTAATTCTACTATTGAAGAAATTTGATGTTGTTCTTATCGGAGCTGTTGGTGAGGTTGATAAATCAATAAATGTATTAGAAACATTTTCAATTTGTAGTCTATCCCCTCCATAACCTTGGTCTCCTTCCAAGGCACCAACTAATATGTTAGCACTAACATTACCAGTAGGTACAGTTTGGAATCCATTGAAGTCTATATTATAACTTCCACTGCCATTTTTTACATGGGCATACCCATCAAAGATTGCAATATTTTTTCTTGGTAGTGTTGGGCTTTCGTATACGAACACTATTTGCCATCCACCAGAAACACCTGTAGGTATTCCTGTTTGATAATCGTTCAACGAACCAATTTTACCTTCAACATTCGCTACCTGATAGGTTCCGTAAGGGCTAATGCTGTTGTTCATTAAGTTAGTAACTTCAGTAGTAATCTCTTTCACACATATATAAGGAGCGTTACTAAATCTCGTATCTAGACCTCTGTAAATTACTTCATCTGCTGTATAGGTTGTATAAGCAGTTTCAGATGGAAGCATTAGTTTAATATCATTAAAATTCCATGTTGGTTGGTTGTCCGATCCTGGACCAGAAGGTTCTTGATCGGCAGCAGCCCAATACAGATAAACTTTTTTGATATTTAAACAACTAGCTCCAGGGGCAGGGTTAGCAAAATCTGCATTACTGGAGTTAAAAGTGGTAGCATCATTGTCTATGTCAACATAGACCAGGTTTGAAAAACCATCGTTGTTGCCTCCTCCTGTATAGTTTCCCGTAGCCGAAGTAGAAATGGTATTGTTTGCTATGATTGTAAAATCCCCGTTTACGGCTTCATTAAATCTTGGCGTAAAAGCCTGCTGCAACTGTGCACTTACGTACACACTAGATAACAGAAAAACTACAAGAGTAAGTTTTGAAGCGTTTATAGATTTGGTAAAAATTTTCATAAGCCTATACTTAATGATTTGTTTGTGTTTTTAGTGACCCAATAAGTTCGGATTAGGTATTACGGTTCTTATTATAACATGCTCTCTAATAGAAGAATCATCGGGACCTACTATAATCTTATGATATAAAGATGAGCCTTGTTCTGTGTTATTAGTTCTCAAAACTTTTACGTAAAATTTAACTTCAGAAAATGAATCAACCGTTATGAAATTTATAACGGCATTTTTACTTTCATTTAAAAAACTGATTGTTAAACTTTCAGATTCTTGAATTTCTGAGTTATCCTCTTGATAACTTTTCCCTTCTTTATTATTAATTACGTCTTCATATTCTAATTTGGGTTTAACACCTAAACTAGATAGAGAGTAATTTACTTTTGAAGATGTATTGTTTGTAACAGAGAGTAAATGTACATGCTCTGCATTAATATCAGGTTGATCACTGTAGTTTAAAATCTCTAGTTTGAAATCATCAACTGTTTGTGCCAACACTACTTGGGTATTAAGCAAAAAAGTAGACAATAAAAAAGTTGAAAGAAGACCTTTTCCTAATTTTACTAAGAATTTAATTCCCATACTTCAATGTGTTTTGTTAATCAATTTATTATAAAGACACAATAGCAAAAAAATTGTCACTACTATTGGCTAATGTCTCATAGTTAATTTAAACAACGATAAAGTTTTCGAGGGAAAAACTGAGAAGGAGCAGTACTATTTATTGTACTGTATATAGAGTCGAAATTTAGATTTGGGGTCATAATTTTGAATAATTATATACAATAACAAAAAAAACAACTACAGGTTATTAGCTCAAAAATTCGAGTTAAACCACTTAATTATTCGATTAACAGTATTAAGAATACTTTTAATCTGCCGATAAGTGCTCTTAAACGAAAACTGCATTGTTGTTTATATTAACTCCATTATCAAGTTTAAATATTATTTCATTTAAATTTACGTCACAAATAAATTGAATTAAATCGAGAAAAACAACTTTTTGTCGATAAAAAACGCATTTAATCGAAATAATGAAATCTTTAACTATAGTAAGACATGCCAAGTCATCATGGAAATATGATGTAATTGATTACGAGCGACCTCTGAAAGAAAGAGGCATAAACGATGCTAAAACAATAGCACAATGTTTAAGAAAAAAAAGCATTCATTATGATAAGATTTTATCTAGTGATGCATTGAGAGCCAGGTCTACTGCTGAAATATTCATCAAAAATTTAGATCTAAACTCAGAGCTTTTAGAGTTTAATCACAAATTATATGATTTTGAAGGCAGGGACTTAATAAATGTTATTAAGAAGTGTGATGATAAGATTAATAATTTACTGTTGTTTGGTCATAACCATGCTATAACAGCGTTTGTTAATAGTTATGGTAGCATATTTATTGATAATATTCCTACAAGTGGTGTAGTGATTATTGAATTTAAAATTAATTCTTGGCAAGAACTGAAACCAGGTAATACATTAGTTAAATTGTTTCCTAAAGAATTAAATATGAAGTAAAAACCTACTTATTACCGATTAAAAGTAAAATAATTAGACAAAATGATTGTTTTTTACGTTAAAATGTATAAATTAGCCAACTAAACCACAAATCTTACCATAATGAAATTTAAATTAATCCTGGTTTTTCTTGGTTGCTTCCTTTTCTTTGGGACAAGTTTTGCACAAAAAAAGAAAGACCCGAAAAGTATAATCAGTGATAGAGTTGCTATAAAGAAATATCATAGTAAATCTGAATTGGATGGCAAGCAAAAGGGAGAGTTATTAGTACTTTATGTAGAAAGAATAGAAAGCTTAGTTCAATTATTACCATATATAGCATTTGCAACAAAGCCAGGTATAACATTATCAACTTTGGGCATTCCTAATGATAGTGATAATAGGAAAGCTCTTGACGATCAATTTGATGCTACATCAGAGTTTTTAAAACAAAATGAAGAGTTTCAAAAGAGAATATTACCATATTCGGATACTGATGATTTAATTTCTGCTATTTTATTTTATGAGGACACTTTAAAATCCTTACATGAATATAGTGAGTTTCATTAAAAATCTTTTTCTGTAAATACAATATCAAGGGCCTTTATGGGCTCTTTTTTTTGATTCAACACTCGATAAAAGGCATAATATTATTTTTTTTGAAAGATTATTATTTCAAAATAAAAGTATTTCGTCGATTTTTTTTGTGTTTTGTGGATTTTATCTATATTTGAAACAGAAACCCAATTCTATCAAAATAATTTAAAATGATTCGCCATGAAAAATTTTAAAGGTTTAGCCTATATATTTTTATTGTTTATAATAACTGGTCTAGAAGCACAACAAGAGAAAGGCATTGTTGGTGCCTCCAATTGGTTAGATAATTGGACTGAATTCAATCCAAAGCAAGTTTATCACAGGGAACCAACTACAATCATTTCAGGAAATATAACCCAAGACACGAAACTCTACAAAAGAGACACGTATTTACTCGTTGGTAGTGTATTTGTATCAAATAATGCTATTCTCAGTATAGAGCCAGGAACGGTTATTCTTGCTGATTATACTTCAAGCGCTTCATTGACTATATCTAAAGGTGCCAAAATTTTGGCTGAGGGTACAGAAACTGATCCAATAATTTTTTCTTCCAACAGAAGTATTAAACATTCTGGTGATTGGGGTGGTTTAATATTGTTAGGTGATGCACCTCTCAATAAATTCGGAAATGGCTCGGTATCAAGTTTGTATACTAATTTAGATTCGTCCAACTATACCAATGTGAACTATGGAGGTGAAGATATGTGTAGTGATTCGGGGATATTAAAATACGTTAGAATTGAATATGCTGGAAAGCGAGTTCGAGGCGCTGGTTATCTTAATGGGTTGCTGTTAGCTGGTGTAGGAAATAAAACGACACTAGAAAATATAATGGTTAGCCATAGTGCCGGCGATGGTTTTGAAATTTTAGGAGGAGAAGTTAATCTAAATAAAGCTATTAGTTTCAAGAATAGCAGTAATGACTTTAAATTCAATTACGGTGCCCAATGTAAGTTGGACAATTCTTTAGTTATAAGGTCTCCATATGTGTCTAGCAGCGAGGGGTCTAGATGTCTTCAAATACTTTCTTATGATAATAAAGGTGAAATGGATTTCTCAAAAAAGGAAACTTATGTTCAGGCAGAAAACCTCACCATGTTAAACGATAGTAGAAATTTAGAGGAAGATATTGAAAAAGGATTAGTAAATGAAGCCCTTTATGTCGCTACTAATGCAAAGTTGGAGATGAACAAAACGGTAATCTCGGGTTTTAATCCGGCTGTTGTTCTAGACGATGAAATTAGCATTAATCAGGAGAATCTAGAAAAAATAAAGTTTACAGGTATGTATTTTAATAACTGTAACGGTAACATTTTTGTTGAAAATAACAGTAATAATGATGATTTAGAGAATTGGTATGGCAATGCATCATTCTTCAATGTATATTCTAAAAGTAATAACAACGAAACTTTTATTGACATAGAAAATAAAAGAAAACCTGATTATAGGTTGAGAATAAACAAGATTATTGCTACAAACAAAGATCCAGATTTAGAAGATTAATTAATGTGTGATTTGAAATAAATGATAATTAAAAGAGTACAAATAATATTTAATGAAGAAACTTATACCCATAGTACTCCTTCTTATTGTGTTTACGGTTTCAGTAAATGCTCAAATAGTTATTAGTAAACCTAATTTAAGTTTTACTCAGGCTTGTGCCAGTGCTTCATTTAATTCTTATAACGTAACTTTTTCATTCTCTCCAGAATCTGGAATATCGAGTTCCAATACATTTATAATTGAACTTTCAGATGCTACGGGTGATTTTTCTAATGCACAAACTATCTTTACTTCAGCATCAGGAAGTATATCAACTTCCCCTGCGACTATAAGTTTTTCATTACCTGTTGATACTGCGGGTGAAGCTTATAAACTCAGAATAAAAAGCACTTCTCCTGTAGCAACTAGTAGTGCATCTGATGCTTTTGCTGCTTACTATAAAGTTCAAGATACTCCATTTACTATTAACAACTTAATTGAAAACGCGGTTTTTTGTTCTGGAGATAGTTATTTGTTAACAATAGATAATCCGGGAGGACCTTTAAATGACTCCCCGCTTCAATATGATTTCTTAACTTTTAACTGGTATAAGGAAACCAGTGAGACCACATCTGTATTCGTCGCTTCAGGAGATAGTTTGGAAGTTACAGAATCGGGTACATATTTCGTTGAGACAAATTACGGATCATGTACTTCAGATTCGTTTTCTAATCGAGTTACAGTTGCAGAAGCATCTTCAGAGGAAACGAGTACCTCTATAAATTCATCATTGGGAAACCCATACTGTTTTGAGAATGGACCTACTACTTTAAGTGCTATTTCGGGTGACTCATACCAGTGGTTTAAAGATGGTGAGGCTATTGATGGTGCTACAGCACAAATGTATATTACTAATGAATCCGGAAGGTATTCAGTTATTGTAGATTTAGGTGATTGCTCGGCAACGGCAAGTATCAATTTAGAAAATACTGGGTTTACAAGTAGTATTGATGTTGATGAAACTATTAGATTGGAAGAAGGAGAAACTCTTGTTGTAAACATAACTACCTCAGCTACTAACCCAACTTTTCAATGGCTTAGAGATGGTAATTCATTGCCCTCTGCGTCATCGAATAGTTATGAGATTGCAGAATCTGGAAATTATAGGGTGATTATTACCCAAAATATTGGTTGTGCTTCGACCAAAGAGTTTGTTTTCAGAGTAACAGAACAATTTCCTGATGTTGCAGAAATCCCCAATTTAATTAGCCCTAATGGAGATGATATTAATGACACTTGGATTATACCACAGCAGTTTACAAGTGGCACTAATACAAAGGTTATGATTTTGAATTCGCAAGGTAAAATAGTTTTAAACACAAATGATTATGAAAACAATTGGCCTGCTAATTTAAATTTTAAGGACATCAACCCAGTTTACTATTATATTATCACAACCTCAAACAACCAGACACGTAAAGGATCGATTACGGTAGTCAAATAACATGAATAAATATTTACTTTATTTAATATTATTTGTTTCAATAACACAATGCATCCATTCTCAAGAGAATGGTGTTGTGGCTTTAGACCTTCCTGTAAGAAACTCTTTGAAGTTTAATCGATATGTAATAAACCCAACATTTAGCTTTGTTCGTGAGCAGAATAAGGTCATTAGTTTTAGTAATAAGCGCCAATGGGTTCAATTCGATAATGCGCCTCAAGCCTATTTATTTGGTTATTCGGGAAGATTTAGTGAGAATATAGGAGCTGGTATTGGTTTATTTCAACAAGACTATGGGGTTCAAACGGTTTTTGGAGGTATAGTTAACTTGGCTTATAATGCAGTTCTTAATAGAGATAACAACCTAACTTTTGGATTGAATGTTGGTGCATATCAGAGTGGTATAAATGAGGCCAAGGTTATAACTAATTTCCCAGATCCTTCATTACAGAATATTCCCGAACATTTTATTTTAACGGTGAATCCCGGAATTAATTATGGAACAACATTTTTTGACTTTGGAGTATCGATTAATAATCTGGTTTCTTACAACCTAAGTCAATCTAAATTGATTGAGGATAATCCTGAACAAAGCATTCAGGCTCATATTATGTATACTGGCTACATGGATAGTCGTGGTTTTTTTGATGAGAGTAAGTTTTCTACGTTAATACGTTCTGAATTTAAAAGTGAAACAACAGTTATCTCAGGCCTTGCAATGCTCACAATACCAAAAGGTATTTGGGCTCAAGTAGGTTACAATACTTTATATGGAGCTTCGGCTGGCTTAGGGTTTAATATAAGTTCTGAAATAGCCTTAGAGTATAATTATGAACAATCTGTGGGAGAGCTATCAGATTTTGGTAATTCACATGAGTTCACCGTGGCATATAGATTTAAAAACAATAACAGGTATGTTTACAGTGGTGATGATGAAGAGCGATCTGTTTTTGTTCCAAAAAGAAAAAAACGCACTATTTCCAAGCGTAAAACCTCTAATAGTAATCCAAGTAGGCCTGATCCAAGAAAATCCAAAACTGAAGATATTCAGGTTGCCGACAATAATTCTGATAAAGCTCAAACCACTAATGATAATGCTGTAGTTGAAAACGATAAGAAAACAGTTATTGACGAAACTTCTAAACCGGTAGAAAACTCAACACCAGAAGTAACCCAAAATAAAGCAGAAACAGCTTCTACATTAGAGGCTGAAAGAATAGCTAAAGAAGAAGCAGACCGAATAGCAGCTGAAGAACTAAAAGCTGTTGAAATAGAAAAAGCCAGAATAGCCAAAGAGCTGGAGGAAAAGCAAAGATTAGAAGCAATAAAACGTAAAAAGGAAGCTGAAGCGAGAGCTAAAGCAGAAGCGGTTAAACGAAAAGAAGAATTAGAAGAAAAAGCTAGAATTGAGGCCTTACAAAGAAAACAAGAAGCCGAAAAGCAAGCCAAGGCCGAAGCATTGAAACTTCAACAAGAATTAGAGGCCAAAGCACGTGAAGAAGCAAGATTAAAAGCTGAAGCAGAAAGGCAAACACAGTTAGAGGAAGAAAAACGTAATGCTGAAGAAGCTGATCGTATTAGGGTAGAAGAAGCCGAAAAAGCGCGATTAGAAGCTGAACGACAAAAATTAGCAGAGGACTCTAAAATTGAAGAAGAAAAAGTTTTAAAATCTGATGAGAAAGCCAATCTTGATGAGGAAACCAAAAATTCAATTGATGAATTAAATCAGTCTGCTGAAAGTTCTGTAACGGTTCAAAAGAATTTAATAAGTAGATTAACCGAAAAGGTGGCAATCAAGCAAAAAGATTTAGATGATTTAAAAGAAGAAAATGATTTAAGTGAGCAAGGTATTTATATTGAACCAAAAGCATTTAAAAGTGTAACCGCCGAAAATACAGAAATAGAAACTTTAAAAGATGAATTAGATAAGGTCATTGAAAACCAGCGTATTCAAATTGAGGAATTAGAGGCTGTATTGATAATAAGAAAACGAAAAGTTAGAGATGAAAATGACCCTTTAATTTCAGCATACACAAAATCTATTGAAAAACTTAAATTGGAACTAGATAGAACTGTCCAGATAAAAGCAGATTTAGAGGCTTCTTTAGATAGGATAAAGGAGGCCACTGATGTTGAACGTAAACGTAGAATAAGGCGAGCTGCTTACGATAATCAAAAGGATAGATTCTTTAAGGATAGTACCACATTGGCTAATATTAAAAAAAGTACAAAGCCTTCCTCCAAAGCATTAACTGTTGATGAGTTAGATTTTGGTGAAGAACAAAATGGGAATATTCAAATTATAAAGAATAATGGACATTATAAAAGTGGCTATTATATGGTCATAGCTGTACATGAAGATAATACTAAGCGTGATGAATTTCTAGAAAAAGTCATTGCTTCTGGAAACAAAGAAATTAACTTCTTTTTCGATGTAAACACTAATAAGTATTTTATTTACAGCAAAAGATTCAATTCCATCGAAGATGCTCAAAGAACATTGGGGTCTGATGATAGAAAGGCTTATGAGGCTAAAATGTCCATCGTTAAAATTGAAAATTAAAACCTAAGCACTTTTTTAGTAGAAAACATAGTAACTCATTTACAAAACCTATTCCTTAATTACATAAGTAGTTGTATTTTTTGTAGTATAAAAACTTCATTTATGTTGTTTTATCGAGTTTAAATACTTAAAATACCGATGAAATGCATAAAAAATGGTTATTTGCTTTCATCTTTCAAAATTATTTCACGATATTTACGCAGACGATAAGTGTGTGTCTTCGTTTATTTAAAGTTAAAGAGAAGCATACTTGCGTTTTTGATGAATTTGGTCAAAAATATTACCGGGAATATTTCTTTTTACGCCCCTAAAAAGAAGTACAAAAAAGACGCCCATGAATAAAACTACTTATGTAAGGTTTAGCATCTGTTTAGTCCTATTTTTAGTAGGGTTACAAATGTTTTCACAAAATTATGTGCCATTTACTCCTAGATTTGACCAAGATCTAAAAGGCGATATTGTTTTAATTGGAAACAATATTTTAGGTCCTGATAACAACGCCTTCAACAACAATTCTGTTTACAATCACAATGTTGATATGAGATATATCGACATTGATAGTGATCCCACAACATTCAGTTCATCAAGTGCAGATTTAGTAATTCCAAATCCTGGATGCTACAGAATAGTTCACGCAGGACTCTACTGGGGTGCAGTAACTAATGGTCCTGAACCTATAACAGATGTAAAGTTTAGTGGCCCTTTAGGAGGATATACCGATATTACAGGAACAGTAATTTTTGAAGCTAACGGAAGCTCAGTAGATGGAGGTGATAGTTTTTCTTATGCTTGTTATGCAGATGTTACCAGTATAGTAACTTCATTTGCTACAGACTTAGGAACATATACCATAGCTAACGTGTCTAGTGCACAAGGGCAGACCTCAACTTTTAGTCCGTTTAACGGAACTGGATACTCGGCCGGCTGGTCCTTATTCATTGTTTATGAAGACCCGACAGTTCCGGGTAAATCTATTACAAGTTTTGATGGTTTTAGTGCTATTAGTGTTCCTGGAGCAAATCCAAACTTAGATATTCCCGTTTCAGGATTTAGAACAGTACCAGCACCAGCACCAGTAAGAGCAAACTTTGCCTTTGCAACATTAGAGGGAGATAAGCCAATTTTAGGAGACCGTCTTTTACTTAATGGAACTAGACTATCAGCTGCCGATAGGCTAGAGACTAACTTTTTTAATAGTTCGGTAACACAATTGAGTGCTTTGCCTGTAAATAATAGAAATCCAAATAGTACTAATACATTAGGTTTTGATACAGGTGTAATGGTAGTTCCAAATCCTGGAAACACAATTATAGCCAATGATGATACCTCTGCTGTTGTGAGATTAGAAACATCGGGAGATACATTCTTTCCATACTTTTTCGCTTTAGCAGTTGATATTATAGAGCCCAATATTGTGTTAACTAAAATTGTTGAAGATATATCTGGAAATAATATTGGTGGTCAGGTAGTAAACCTGGGCGATGAACTTAATTATGTAATTGGCTTTCAGAATACAGGAAATGATAACGCTACTGATTTTACTATAAGAGACATTCTTCCTACAAACATTGTATTTAACTATCCAGCAGATATTGTATCATTGCCCGCAGGAGTAACCGTAGACAGTTATAATCCAGTTACAAGAGAAATTGTTTTTAGAATAGACGATTCTGTTGTTGAAGAATTTGATCCCGTATTGGAAATAAGGTTCAGGGTAACCGTTGTAGCAAACTGTAGTTTATTGGATGATGCTTGTTCTAATATCATCAATAATCAGGCTTATGCAACTTATAATGGTACCTTAAACCCAAGTTTTACAATATCAGATGACCCTAGTATTAATAGCAATACAGGATGTTTACTCACGCCTGGAGCGACCAATTTTCTTTCCGATTTAAATTGTCAATTCAGAGAAGATGTTATACTCTGTGGTGACAATGTAGAGTTAAGAGCTGGTGATGGTTATGATGCATATACTTGGTCTTCAAGCCCTACTGGGACACCAGTAATAGGTACTGGGCAAACACTTACAGTAAATGCTATAGGAACTTATTATGTTCATAATGAGGCTATTGCACCTTGTCAATCAATCGATCAAATTTTTGATGTGATTACTTATGGAGCTGGCGTTCCAAATCCTGTAATTCCATTTGCAGACCAAGTCGTTGTTTGTCCAAATGACGGTAAAGAATTACCAAATTTCTTTCTATGTGGTGCCAATGACTCAAGATATATTCAAACAGGGATTACAGATACCTCCTCTATGATATGGGAACGATTAGACGAATCGAGCTGTGCTGCTGTACTAAACCAAGATTGTGCAAACGAAGATGCTGCATGTACTTGGAATCAGGTAGCCACAGGACCAGATTATCTAATAGAGGGTGCAGGACAATATAGATTAACGCTTAATTATACTGGAGGGTGTTTTAATCAATACTACTTTAATGTTTACGAAAATGTATTAGTACCAACGGTATCTTCAAGAGATATTATCTGTACAACTCCTGGAGAGATAGTAATTGGAGGTGTGCCTAGTGGTTATGAGTATAGTATTGATGGTGTTAATTACCAAGTGAGTAATACATTTTCGGTAACGACTGCTGGTATTTATACAGCATTCATTAGACAAATAGGCGTTTCTCCAAATCCTTGTATCTTTCAGGTGCCGGATATTCAGATAAGAGAACGGGACTTTACGGTATCTACTACTATTAATCAGCCTTTGTGTTTTGGTGAATTAGGAAGTGTAGTACTTGCAGCTAATGATGTAAGGCCACAATACTTCTTTTCAATCTATCAGGGAGGCACTTTAGTAAATAGTGTAGGACCAATTACGTCTAATAATTATACATTTAGTAACCTCAATCCGGGAACATATACAGTAAATATTTCAACAGAAGACGGTTGTACCTACTCAGGTGATATCGATATTATTGAACCGCCTTTATTAACTGCTACAGCAGCCATAACACAACCTTTAACTTGTACAAATGGTGAAATAACAGTGTATCCAAACGGAGGAACACCACCATATTTCTACTTCGTAAATAGTACGACGTCATTCCAAACGGTACCAACAATAGATGTTTCAACTGCAGGAACTTACAATATTACAGTTGTCGATTCTAATAACTGTTCTACAGATGTTTCTATAGATATTGATGCGGTTAATCAGCCAGATTTTAATATATCGACAACAGATATATCATGTGCTGAAGACCCCAATAGTGGAGGTATAACTATCAATGTTTTGAATGCCAATGGTAACACATTAAGGTATAGTATCGACAATGGAGTAACCTATTCTAACTCACCAGTATTTAATGGTTTAACCGCTGGGAGTTATGATGTTGTTGTTGAATACACATTTGATTCTGATGTATGTGAAACGGTTCCCCAAAACATCACTATTACTTCGGCAACTGCTATAGATGGTACAGCTACTCTGACCACACCTTTTACGTGTAACACCAATGGTGTTATCACTGTTTCTGGTGTAACGGGAGGAACAACACCTTATACATACAGTATTGACGGAATCAACTATCAACTTGGTAATGTTTTTAGTGGTTTAACAGATGGGACATATACTATCTCTATAAGAGATGCCAGTAGTTGTACATTTATAACTGCTCCAGTCGTTATTGACCCATTAAATCCTCCAACCGATTTAGATTTTAGTCATACAACTTTAAGTTGTCCTGCAAATACAACTACAGTCACTGTAAACGCTACGGGAGGGACTGTTCCTTTAGAATATCAAATTATTGCACCCGCTGGTTCTATAACGCCATATCAGTCTGGTAATTCATTCTCGGGATTGTCTCCTGGAACATATACTTTCCAAGTTAGGGATGCCAATAATTGTAAATATGCAGAGACATACACGGTTACACCATTACCGCCGGTTACGGTCGATATGGTATTGACCAAAGATTTAGATTGTACAGCTTCCCCAGATGCTATCATTACAGGATCAGTTGCTGGAGGTACAGCACCATACAGTTATTCGGTATCTTATAACAGTGGCGGTTACGGAGCGTCAACTAGCATAACAGGTACTACTTTTACTTATACCACACCAAATGATGGTACCTACGAATTTGAGGTTACAGATTCAAGAGGGTGTACTGTTCAATCAGGAGTCATAATTGTGGCTGCTATATCATTACCCGAAATTACTTCGGTTGTTCAAACTCAGGATATTTTATGTCATGGTGACAATAATGCAGCTATAGATGTAACCATAAATAATACGGTTGGAACTCCGCCATTCACCATTAATGTAAATAATGATACAACAGCAACAAATTATGGGACACAAACCTCTGGTTTAACTGCGGGAACTTATACCATTACCTTGACAGATGCTAAATCTTGTACAGATACAGAAACTATTGTTATTTCTGAACCATCTCCTATTAATGTTACACACTCTTCGGTAGATATTACGTGTGGAGCAGGAGGGGTTTCTTTTGGTTCTGTTATTATTGACAATGTTACAGGAGGAACAGCACCATATAATTATTTTGTAACCGGTACTAACGGTTATTCGAATTCTGAGCTTAATACCACTGGTACAACCTCAGTGTCGTTTAATGTTGTTGATTTCGGACTATACCAAATAAACGTTGTAGATAGTAATGGATGTTCTGTGCTAATTCAGGATGTTCTCGTAGCCTCGCCACCAGATGACTTAGATATAAATATCAATACTACGGTAGATTGTACAACAGGAGGTACTGCAGTTGTAAATATTGGAACTTCTTTGGTAAGTACTGGTCCGTTTTACTTCGATATCTATACGGGCGTTATTCCGCCTCCGCCACCCGGTGGTACATGGGTTGCCGAAGACGCACCCGGAAGTCAGTCTGCTACTTTTACAGGGTTAACACCCGGCTTGACCTATACATTTATAGTTTATGATACCGCTACCAATTGTAGTTACTATGAAACTGCATCGGCATCTGTACCAACAAATTCAACATTAACAACTTCAGCATTAACTTCAAATAATATTACTTGTGTTGGTAGTGCAGATGGAAATGTATCTTTTACGGTTAATAGCATATATGCCTCTTCGGTAGATATAACTTATGAAATATTTAATTCATTATCATTAATCTCAACTGGAGTAAGCGGCACAGGAACAATTCCTGCAGGAGCTTCTATATCTGTTTCTAATCTTGGACCATTGCCATTTGGCACTTATTATGTTTCGATAACAGAAACTTCTGGTCCAAATGCAGGTTGTGGTGTAATCACTATACCATTTAATATCACAGAATCGGCTAGAGATTTAAATATATCGGCATCTATTGATAGAAATGCTAATTGTAATCCTAATTCTGGGCTAATTAGTGCCGTTGCACAAGATGGAACAGCACCGTACGTATTCCAAATTACAACTAGTTCTTCAGCACCAGCTATAACAGATCCATCGTGGAATTCATCAAATACGTTTAATGTAAATGCCAATACATATTATGTACACGTAAAGGATGCTTATAATTGTGTAAGAACAACTTCTGCAATTGTTTTACCGGCAGATCCAGAACCTGTTGTTGCTGCAACTTTAACTAATCAATGTACCGTAACTGAAGGGAACTTTGAAGTTGATGTAACATTGACTGCAATAGGAATAGCGCCGTATAGTTATAGTATTGATGGAGGGGCTTACCAGACTCGAACAGCTCCATTTACGTTAACTAATTTATCCTCTGGGGTTCATACTATTGAAGTTCAGGATGCCAACGGCTGTGGTAATATGGTTTCTGTTAATATAGCTCCCCCGGTAGATATTGTTCCAACACTTACGGTTTTACCAACTTGTAATAACAATGATGGAGAAATTACCGTAACAGGTAATGGAGGTTCTGGCACGTATAACTATAGTATTAGCCCTAATCCAGTTTCAATAAGTTTAACCAGTAACGTTTTTTCAGGAGTGCCCTCGGGGACATATACTGTAACAATAACAGATGCTGTAACAACATGTTCTGCAGATGCCACTATTATAGTTCCTGAAGCCAACCCATTAACATTTACAACTACAACAACTCCTGTTACCTGTTTTGGAGATAACAATGGTTCTATTTCAATTAATATAAATGGTTATTCTGGACCTTATACCTATGAAGTTTTTGATAGTTCTAGTGCTTCAGTATTCGGTCTTGTTGCTGCAAATACAAGTACAAACCCACATATAATTTCAGGCTTATCAGCCGATAATTATACAATTACTGTTATTGAAACAGCAAGTCCGTTTTGTTCAACAAGTTCAGGGACAATTAGTGTTGGAGGACCTCCAAGTGCACTGACGCTAGTAGCTTCAGAAACTTCTAATGTAACTTGTGATAACGATAAGGGAACAATTACTGCAGTCGCTAGTGGCGGATGGGGAGATTACCAATACGAATTAACAGGTACTTCAACAATAGCGTATTCCAATAATGCCACATTTACAGATTTATCTGCCGGGGCTTACATTGTTAATGTTCGTGATGCCGGTGGTTGTGTTGCTTCGTATAATATCACACTAGATTTACCAACTCCTATTAATGCTACTATAGCAGCATCACCATCAACCTTAGCTTGTTTTGATGATGATAATGCAACAATAACTGTAACAAGTATATCAGGTGGACAAGGCAATAATTATAGTTATGTGTTGAATATGGTTGCTCCAACAGTGAGTTCATCAGGGCCACAAACATCAAATATATTTACAAATTTAAGTGCGGGAACTTACAATGTAACCGTTAACGATGGCTTTAATTGTGAATTTACAACGGCAAACATCGTTATAACAGAGCCTACTCAGCTCGAAGCTAGTTTAGTTAAAGCTACATCTCAAACCTGTACTACAGATGCTACGCTTACCTTAAGCGCCACAGGAGGAACAGGAAATTATGAGTACAGTAATACATCAAGTTTTACTGCAATTTTAGGAACATTTAGTTCATCGACTTCATTTTCCGTTACTCCCGGAGATTATATGTATTATGTTCGAGATGCCAATGGGTGCGTATCTGGAGTTTCAAATCAAATAGCGATAGATCCATTACCTGCTTTAACTTTAGATTTAGACACTTCAAACGCTACGATAAACTGTTCTGGAGATACAACGGGAGTTATTGTTGCTAATGCTCAAGGCGGTTTGGGAAGTTATATTTATACACTACAAGATACTTTAGGAAATCCAATTCCAGCCACTCAAACAACACCAGGAGTATTTACAGATTTACCTGTTGGAGATTACCAGATAAGGGTAGAAAGTGGCGACTGTTTATTTACATCGTCAACAGTAGCAATTTCAGAACCAAATTTACAGCTTCAAGTAACTTTTAACGTATCTGATGTGAGTTGTAGTGGAGAGAATAACGGTATATTAGAGATACTCGCAACAGGAGGTACAGGAATTCTTAAATATGCCATTTCACCTCAATTGAATCAGTTTTTTGATACACCAATATTCGAAGATTTAGCTCCAGGAAATTATCAAGCCATAGCGCAAGACGAACTAGGGTGTTTTGTATTGTTTGATTTTACTATAGATGAACCTTTACCGGTGATGATTACCATAGTACCAAACTCCTTAATTCCTGAGGTCTGTGAAGGCGATATGAATGGTGAGTTTAGTATTGATATTTCGGGAGGGACACTTCCTTACAGTATAGCTTTAGATGATCCGAATGGTACTTACATAACAGGTACTGCAACTCAAACAATATTTGATTTTACAGGTTTAAGTGGTGGTGACCATCTTGTTTATGTAAGAGATGCTGAAGGTTGTGAATCTGAATGGAATATCACTTTTCCAGAATCGGTTCTTCTCGACCCTGAGGTACGTGTAGAGTATTGTACCGATGTTACTGATGCCATGAGTAATGCAGTTACGGTAACAGTAGACGAGAGTGTAGATGTTTCTCAGCTAGATTATTCTTTGGATGGTATTAATTATCAAACCAGTAATGTTTTTATAGATGTGCCTGCAGGTTTAAACAAGACAATAACAGTTAGACATACTAATGGTTGTCAGCAGGAGGTTTTGTTTGATGTGAATCAATATCAGCCTTTACAAATAGCACTAGACGATGGACAGGGTATTAATGAAATAGAGGCAAGAGCTAGCGGTGGTTCTGGTAATTATGAATTTGCTGTTCAACGTGTTAATGAAACCAGTTTTGAACCTTACCAAGATACAGGAACATTCATAATTTATGAGTCAGGAGAGTATACGGTAACTGTTACCGATAGTAATGGTTGTGTTGCTACTGCTTCAAGATTCTTTGAATTTGTAGATGTATGTGTTACAAACTATTTCGTACCAGCTAATGGCGGATGGGGACCGGGTTGTACATCACAGTACAGAAATTTAACATTCGATATTTTTGATCGATATGGAAGGAAAATAGCAACCCTAGGAGTAGATGATAAATGGGATGGAACATACAATGGTAAAGAATTGCCATCGGGTGATTATTGGTATGTTGTTAAGTTAAACGACACAACAGATGACAGGAGTTTTGTTGGTCATTTTACCCTTTACAGGTAGTTTAAAGAAAATAAAATGCAAAAGTTAGTTACATATTTATTGTTTTTCACGGCAGTTTTAAGTTACGGCCAAGAATTAAATTTACCTGTATTTACTCAGTATCTGGCAGATAATAACTTTGTAATAGCACCAACATATGCCGGTATTGGGGACAATGTAAAAATTCGGGCCAACGGACTAACGCAATGGGTTGGTATAAAAGGAGCTCCAGATAATCAATCGGTTTATGGAGATATACGAATCGCCGATAGATCGGGGGTAGGTTTATCATTCTACAGTGATAGAAATGGTAACACCATCCAATCTGGAGCAAAGTTTTCTTTTGCGCATCATCTTACATTAGATTATTATTCAAAAATTTATCTGTCGTTAGGTATTTCTTATAACCTGAATAATTTTCGGATAGATATTAATAACTTCAACACAACTCACGAAGCGCCAATTATAGATCCGCTAGTTACAGACGATAGAAGAAATACAAATCATAACTTCGATTTAGGGGCTTTATTCCGTTGGAAAGCTTTCTTTATGAGTTTAAACATAAACAATGTATTGGATAAGGATTTCGATTCGTCAATACGGTTCAAGGAACCTAATTTACTGTTAAACTATCAAATCTATACTGGTTACACATTTAGGGGCCCAAAAAAATCTGGACTTGAGTTCGAACCTTCTATATTCTATCAAATGTTTACCAGTGATAAGCGATCGGCAACAGATTTAAATTTTAAATTCCGAAAGTATAATAGAAACGATGATTATTTCTGGGGAGGTATATCTTATAGGTTCTTGAACGACCAACTTCTTAAGCCTTTAAATATAGGTCCTATGGTGGGGTTCAAGAAATCGATATTTTATTTTGGCTACGCCTACCAGATTACCACCAACGATTTATCTGCCTATAATTCCGGAACTCATGTTATTACTGTGGGGATAGACTTTTTACAAGGTATAAGTAATTGTCCTTGTACTCAAGACCCTGTACATCACTAAAATTTAGACTTCTTAATACCACAGGAAATTTTAAAGGAAATTTAAAGTAAACTTCCATAATTCTTTTACTTAAATAAAATATATTTGTTAGGAATACATAGCCTAATAGATATGATTACTACCGAGACAACCAAAAACACCTATTTAAATCGAGAAATAAGTTGGCTTCAGTTTAATGCTAGAGTACTTCAAGAGGCTTCTGATCAAAATGTACCGCTTATTGAAAGGTTGAGGTTTCTTGGAATTTTTTCTAATAACCTAGACGAGTTTTTTAAAGTTAGATATGCTACGGTTAAGCGTATAGTAGAGGCTGGAAAGGCAGGTAAAAATCAGTTAGGAGGTATCAAAGCAAAAGAGCTTCTGGAGATTATTACCAAAATTGTAATTGATCAGCAAGCAGAAAGTATTAAGGTTCTGGATGAAATTGATGATAAACTAAAGGAAGAAAATATTTTCCTAATAGACGAAACCGAGGTAGATAGCAATCAACATGATTTTATAAAGGATTACTATTTTCAAAATGTAAGCTCGGCTTTGGTTACCATAGTGCTTAATGATTTGGTTGCCCTGCCAAATTTAAAGGATAGTGCGGCTTATTTGGCAGTAAAGATGCAGGTAAAGGATGGCGATAATCAGTACGCTCTTTTAGAAATCCCCAAAGGTGTCGACCGGTTTATAGTATTGCCAAAGCAAAATGATCAGAATTACATCATCATGTACGATGATCTTTTAAGATACTGTTTAAGTGATATTTTCAGTTTTTTCGAATACGAGAAAATCTCTGCTCATATGATTAAAATCACCAGGGATGCAGAACTAGATTTTGATGGCGATTTAAGTAAGAGTTTTATAGAAAAGCTATCAGATAGTGTAAAACATCGTGAGATTGGAGATCCTGTTCGCTTTGTTTTCGATAAAACTATCGATAGAGATACTCTCGAACACTTAATGGATATAATGAATATCGAAAATACGGATAGTATAATTCCTGGTGGCCGGTATCATAACAAACGAGACTATATGAGTTTTCCTAGTCTTGGGAGAACAGATTTAATGTATGAAAGAATAACGCCTCTGCCAGTTAAAGGGCTTAGTTTGAAAAGTAGCATTTTTAAGGCAATAGCCGAGAAGGATTATATGATTCATGCTCCTTATCATACATTTGACTATGTTGTTAGGTTTCTTCGTGAAGCAGCCATAGACCCTAAGGTGAGAACCATAAAAATCACTATTTATAGATTAGCTCAAATTTCACACATTGCTAGTGCTTTAATAAACGCAGCAATTAACGGTAAAGCAGTCACTGTAGTTATAGAGTTAAGAGCTAGGTTCGATGAAGAGGCCAATATACACTATGCCAACTTAATGAAAAAAGAAGGGGTTAACCTGAGGTTTGGTATTCCTGGATTAAAAGTTCATAGTAAAATGTGTGTTATTGAAAGAGAAGAGGGGAAAAAGTTTAAGCGTTATGGTTTTATAAGTACTGGTAACTTTAATGAATCTACGGCAAAAATTTACACAGATTATACTTTATTCACTTATAATCAGCCTATATTGAAAGAAGTTAATAAGATTTTTAACTTTTTTGAGGCTAATTATCGTGTTTACTCCTACAAACATTTGATAGTTTCCCCCAATTATACCGAAAAACGAATCTTTAATTTGATCGATGAACAAATTGAATTATGTCAAAATGGTCAAGAAGGTTATATTAGAGTGAAGATGAACAGTATATCTAATTATGCCATGGTCGATAAACTTTATGAAGCCAGTAATGCGGGGGTTAAAATAGATATGATTGTTCGCGGAATTTGTTGTTTAGTGCCCGGTGTAGAAGGCATGAGCGAAAATATTGAAGTGATTAGTGTGGTAGATAAATTTTTAGAACATCCAAGAGTTTATATGTTTGGAAAAGGCGAGGATGTTAAAATTTTTATATCTTCGGCAGACTGGATGACCAGAAATATACACAATAGAGTAGAAGTGAGTTGTCCGATTTACGATCCAGAAATCAAAAAAGAAATAATAGATACGTTCAACTTGTGTTGGAATGATAATGTAAAGGCTAGGATAATCAATACATCTACAGAAAATATATACCGTAAAAACGATGGCCCAGAAATACGATCGCAAGTGGCTATCTACGATTATTATTTAGATAAGCTCAAAGATTAATATGCTTTCAATAAAAAAATATGCAGCAATCGATATTGGTTCGAATGCTGTAAGGTTACTAATATCTAATATTATAGAGGAAACGGGCAAACCTGTGAGGTTTAAAAAGAACTCGCTTGTGCGTGTGCCTATTCGTTTGGGTGCCGATGTATTCATTAATAAGAGAATTTCAGAGGAGAACAAAGTACGTATGGTAGATACCATGCTTGCTTTTAGGTTGCTAATGAAATCCCACAAGGTAGTAAAATACAAAGCTTGTGCCACTTCAGCTATGCGAGAATCCAAAAATGGAAAGCAATTGGTTGATTTAATTTTAAATGAAGCAGGCATTAAAATTGATATTATAGGTGGTAAAGAAGAGGCTACTATAATCGCAGAAACCGATTTAAATAAATTTATTGACCCTAATAAAACATATTTATATGTTGATGTGGGTGGAGGTAGTACCGAATTTACGGTAATTCATAATGGTATAAAAAGAGCCTCAAAATCGTTTAAAATTGGTACCGTACGCCTCTTGAATGATATGGTTACCGATGAAGCTTGGCAAAAATTGGAGAAGTGGATAAAAACACATACGTCGGCCTACGATAAGATGGATTTACTAGGGTCTGGAGGAAACATAAACAAAATATTCAAAGTTTCAGGAAAGGCTTTAGGTAAACCGCTTACTTATTTTTATTTAACCAATTATTTTAAAACTCTTCAAAGTTATACTTATGAGGAACGTATTACCGAATTAGAGCTTAACCAAGACAGGGCAGATGTGATTATTCCAGCTATGAGAATTTACCTTTCTGCAATGAAATGGAGTGCTTCAAAGCACATATATGTACCTAAAATAGGTTTGGCAGATGGTATAATTAAAAGCATCTATTATGATACCGTTTCTAGTAATACACAGTTAAATTCTGCATTTTGACTTTGAAAAGATAGCTTTTTGATAATAAAACATATATTCGTGGCAGTATAATTACAAAATTATAGACCCAAATTTATTAATTATGAAAAAAGTTTTACTATTCACATTACTACTTACGCTCTCATTTTATGGATTTTCCCAGGATAAAGTAAAAGATAGTACTCAAGTAAAAGAAGAAACCTATGTACCTACAGGCATTAAGTTTGGTGTGCGTGGCGGTTACAATATTTCTAATGTTGATTTAGACGACGGTACAGTTGTTAATGTACCAAACAAACACAGAAACAGTTTCTATATTGGTTTTTTTGCAAACATAGGTTTGTCAAGAACCTTATCATTAATGCCAGAACTTCAATTTTCTCCTGAAGGAGCCAATGATGAAAAATTACATTTAGATTATATCCAAGCTCCTGTTTTGTTGAGAATTAAAATGAGTGAAAAACTCCATATTGCTGCTGGACCTCAAGTAAGTATTAAATCTCATAAAACCCAAGATGGTGTAAAGAATATGGCGTATTCTGCAGTAGGAGGTTTCGAGTACAAAATCAACTATGCATTATTTGCAGATCTAAGATATACTTACGGATTAAGAAATATTTTTGATGATGCTTCTGGAAACTCTGCCACAAATACCAATATTCAGATTGGTATTGGCTATAAGTTTTAGGTGTTTAAATTTAAAATAGAAAACATAAAAAAACTAGACTCAAAAGGTCTAGTTTTTTTTGTTAATGAAATTAATTAGGTATTTCTCTTTAATTTTTTTGATATTAGCCGTGTACGGTTTCTTTTTTACCCAAATCAGTCATTATTTTGGCTTCATACTCAAGTAATTCTTGCCATTTGATATCAACCTCTTTTTTGTCTCCATATTTTCTAGCAAAACCCAAGAACATAGTGTAATGGTTGGCTTCACTTACCATGAGATTCCTGTAAAATGTTGCAAGTTCTTTATCTTCTAATTCTTCAGAAAGTAATCTAAAACGCTCGCAACTTCTGGCTTCAATTAGTGCGGCGTATAATAACCTATGAACTAATTGTGTGGTTCTGCTGCCTCCTTTGGGAAAGAATTTCATTAATTTAACGACATATTCGTCTTTGCGATCTCTTCCCAAAGTCCAGCCTCGTTTCAAAATTATGTCATGAACCATTTTAAAATGGCTTATTTCTTCCTTGACTAACGCTACCATTTCCTGAACTAATTCGGTGTATTCTGGGAAACTTACAATCAACGAAATTGCAGTACTAGTGGCCTTTTGTTCACAAAATGCATGATCGGTTAAAATCTCTTCAATGTTCTTTTCAACAATATTCACCCATCTAGGGTCTGTTGGTAATTTAAGTCCTAGCATGTTTAATCTTGTTTTCGTAAGCCCGCCACCTGTTTAGTGTGTAGCTTCCGTTTGTGTCTATTTTTAAATTAAAGAAATAGTGTGTATATAGTTCCGGAGTAACACTTACAATATCTGTTGTTAGATATAAACTATCCCCAGTAGATAGTTCTTGATTTACCTCCACACTATTACATAGCGTATTTTTTAAGTGTTCTTTTGGGATTTCTCCATTATCGTAGTAAAAATTAAAATCGATTATTTTGTCAAATATGATTTTGTCATTTTTCTTAACAATAACTTGAGAAGATTTTTTTCTAAAAACATCCTTAACAGTGGTTGTTTTGTTTGCTCTATATGTATTGCTGATACTATCGGTCATATCAACAATGGTCTTTATACTAACTGAATAGCCGTTACTTAAAACGGTATCTTTAAGATGCTCCCTGTAACTTTCTGGATAAAATGTTGTAATCTGAATAGGGTCAATAGAATCATTAAACTCAGCAACAGATGCTTTAAATAAATCATTTTTAGATTTCCTACCATCGCAACTGCAAAAACCAATTGCAATTACAATAATAAATAAGGGTAAGCGGCGTATTAACTTTCTAAACATCAAGATTAAAGGTTTTTCTTAATAACTCAATATTAGGGTTTTTTTCTTTAAGTTTTTCAAATTTTTCTAGGGTAGTATAAGCATATTGTTTTTCCATGACCTCGTTTACAGTAATTGAGAGGTTAATATCGAAATTATTAAGCGATTTTCTAATAAAGGCTAATAAATCATACTGGTTTCGTTCAACTTCGACTTTATTGGTGGCATTAGGAAATTCTAAATGAATGGTAGTATCTATAACTTTAGGCGTGTCTATGGATAAAATAGAGGCTAAATTACGTTTTCCTTCTTTCTGGATTTTCTCAATATAGGTATTCCATTGTGCTACAAGCTCTTGTTCTGTAAACGCTTCTTGTGGCAAGTCTTCCTCATCAATAATAACATTCATCTGTTTTATTTGATGAGCTTTCTTAGCTTTTAAGCTACTCAGCGAAAGACCAGACGTGCGTTTAGTATCTTGTTTTAGGATTATTTTAGGAGGAGTAACAGCTTTAAAAGCCTTAATATTTTCAGCTTCTTTACTAGAAATCGCTTCTTTTGCACTTTCATTTCCTTCGTTAATTGACGTTTTCGTGTTTGAGTTATCCTCAATTTTTGAATTTGTAACCGCAACAGGGGTAATGCCTTTGTTTTTAAAATATGAAGCAGGGATTATGTAGTGTCTGCTATTTTTTTTTTCTCCATCAAAAGTGATAGAGGCAAGTTGCATAAGGCATAGTTCAACCAAAAGACGTTGGTTTTTACTGCTTTTGTATTTGAGGTCGCAGTCGTTTGCCAAATTAATGCCTTGTATTAAAAAGTCTCGGGAAGCTTTTCGGGATTGCTCTAGGTACTTTACTTTAGTTTGTTCCCCAACTTCTAAAAGCTCTATGGTGTTTTCGGTTTTACTTACCAATAAATCCCTAAAATGAGATGCTAATCCTGAAATATAGTGGTGACCATCGAAGCCTTTGGAAAGCGTATTGTTAAACAACAATAACAATTTGGGTATATTGTTTTCTAAAATAAGATCGGTTGTTTCAAAGTAAGTCTCGTAATCTAAAACATTTAAATTTTCTGTAACTGCTTTTCTAGTTAGGTTCTTACCCGAGAAACTCACAACACGGTCGAAAATAGAGAGTGCATCTCGCATGGCACCATCTGCCTTTTGGGCTATGATATGTAAAGCATCGTCTTCGGCTGTAATGCCCTGTTCCTCGGCGATGTACTTTAAGTAGGCTTTGGCATCTGTGACAGTAATGCGTTTAAAATCAAAAATCTGACAACGCGATAAAATAGTTGGTATTATTTTATGTTTCTCTGTGGTTGCTAGAATAAAAATACAGTGTTTTGGAGGTTCTTCTAATGTCTTTAAAAAAGCATTAAAAGCTGCCTGCGATAACATGTGCACCTCGTCTATAATATACACTTTATATTTACCAACTTGCGGCGGAATTCTAACCTGATCGGTTAGATTTCTAATATCATCTACCGAGTTGTTAGAAGCGGCATCTAACTCAAAAATATTGAAAGCAAAATCTTCATCGGTATCGTTTCCATCGCTATTGATCATTTTGGCAAGAATACGTGCACACGATGTTTTACCGACCCCTCTGGGACCAGTGAACAAAAGCGCTTGGGCTAAATGGTTATTTTCTATAGCATTTAGAAGTGTATTTGTAATAGCCTGCTGCCCAACAACGTCTTTAAACGATTGTGGTCTATATTTTCTAGCCGATACTACAAAATGTTCCAAGTGTTCTTACTTTATTGTGTTGAGATTATAATAGCATCGTGCATCTTGAAGTTGCTTTTACATGCTAATAACAAAGTTAAAAATTCAACCAAGAAATTAGAATTCTGAAGTTAGAAATTAAAAGGAGTTATTAACAGGTACTTGACAGGTTGTAGTTTGAATTTTAGTTTAAAAAGCCAATTGATTCATCAGAAAAAATAAAAAATTATATTGATTTCATTTTCAATATTATTGATAATCATTGGCATTGTCATTTTTCCTGATTTATCATTCCACTATACTTTCTGAAAACTCGATTAAACAGTATTAATTTCAATAACTATCGTACATTTGCATCAAGTAAATTGCCTTATCGCTGCGCCTTTGGCGTGGAGGAAAGTCCGAACACCATAGTGCAATATAGTGGTTAACGGCCACCAGTTGTAAAGCTAGGAAAAGTGCAACAGAAAGTATGTACAGGTAATGCTGTAGTGAAATCAGGTAAACTCTATATGGTGCAATGTCATGTATACCAACGTTTAAGGGTGGCACGTCCAATGTTGGAGGGTAGGCAGCTAAAGTATATTGGTAACAATATATTAAGATAAATGATAAGGGCTCGCAAGAGTACAGAATTCGGCTTATAAATTTACTTACATATAATAATAAACCCTTCTTAAAACTAAGAAGGGTTTATAGTTTGTGGAGAATATTACAATTATTCCTTTTTAGGTGAGTAAGAGAGGTCTCGTCTTATTTCCCCGGTAACTTCTTCCATTTTTGTAGCATAATCCATAACCTTTTTAAAGGTTTCGAAACGCTCTGGGCCTAATAACTCCTCATTAGCTTTTTCCTTTGTTGCCGAGTCTATTTCGTCTTTGCTCGACATGGCCACAAGATAATAACTATCCATGGTACCAAACCCTGTTCTGTAAATACGATAATAGTTTTTAGAAGCCTTAGAGGCGAACATATCTTTTACAGCTTTCATTCCTTCTCTAAGATTCTTTTCGTCTTTAGGATTAAAATAAATAAAGTAATAGTCTCTGTAATCTTCGCCTTCTTGAGTTTGTGAAATACCGTCGGGCATATAAGTCAACTCTTCATCTAGCATAATAATATAACTTCCATGAGAATCGTAGCATTGGTCAAAATCTTGAAACATTTTTGCAAATTCATCACCCATAGCTTTTGCCATATCTGCAAAGGGGCGTTTATCTAAATCTGCAAAACTTTCTATTGGTGTAACGTAAAGATAGGTCATATCATCCATGGTAGCACACAGCCAGGATGCTTCAGGGTTATGCTCTAAACAGGCATCATGAAACGCTTTTGCGGTTTTTTCATAATCCCAGATTTTAGAGGGTTTTACATTGTCTTGGTGTACTTGAAACATCTGCTGATACGCAGAAGCTACATTGAAAGAAAATAATAGAGCTAAAGAAAATAGTAAGATTAATTTAATTGATTTCATAAGATTATATAATTTAGTTAGTTTAAAGTTTTACCTATTTGCTGCATAAGCGGCAATTGGTCGAAATATAAATGCTCGTAAATCATTTTTCCGCTATCGTTAAACTGAAGTCGTGATAGTCCATTAACAGAAACTTCTTTACCTGTTGCTGGAGTTTCTGCAAATTCACCTGTATGGGTACCTGTAAATTTCCAATGCACAAAAATTGCATTATTCACAACAGTAGATTTGTGTAATAACTCAATATTTAAATCTGGAAAACCGTTAAAGAAAGGTTTAAGATTGGCTTTTAGTTCTTCTGCTCCTGTAGCTACTTTGGTATCGTTATGAAATCTCATAAAATCATCAGCTAGGATATTTTCTAAAACCGAATCGTCTTTTTTGTTTAGAAAATCCTCAACAAAAGATTCAATGTTTGTAAGTATGGTCTTTTCGTTATCTGGCATATTTATTACCTCAGCTATAGCTTCTTGGAGTTCAGAAGGGTTATAATATACATGCTCGTTAACAATTTTATCTTCAACAAATTCTGCAGTTATATGAACAGGAATAATAATTTCTTTGTTTGTTACTTTGGTAGTTCCTTTCCATGCATTCCAGTAGTTTACCCAGGTTTTTCCATCTTTATCTTCAATCATTTCGAAAACAGCATTGTCTTTCGAGAAACCGTAAGAAGATAAATTAGATACCATGCCAGAAAGCATACTGGCAACTTCATCTTTAGATGCCCCTTTAAGGCTATTGTGATGAATTTTTGCTGTGTCTGCAAAATGCGATTTCCAGGCCTCAAAATCTCCGGCCTCATAGGCTTCAATTCCAGATATAAGTTTATCAATCTGTGGTGAACTCTCGAAATAGCGTTGTGGTTGATTTTGACACGATAAAAAAAGAGCCAAAACCAGTGTTAATAAAAAAAGTTTTTTCATTTTAATTATGGTTTTAAGAGTTAGTATTAGAGTTTATACCATAACTAAAATTCACATAAAGCGTTATGCTTGTATGAGCATTAAGGAAATCAGAGTATTTAAGGGACTCTTAGGAAGAACTCTAATATACTGAAAAAAAGGGGATTATTAAAGTCAATACACTATTTATGTATATTCAAAGAAACTGAAAACACATCCGCCATAGCTTTTGGAATGGCTATAGTAGTTTAAACTGGAGAGGTCTGTGTGTTTAGAGTGCTCGACAATTAAAAGGCCATTTTCGAGCAATAATTCATTTTCAAAAACTAACTCGGGTATTTTAGAAAATTGTTCTGTTGTAAAGCTGTAAGGTGGGTCTGCAAAAACAATATTAGATTTTAAAGTCGTTTTTTCCAGGAATTTAAAAACATCACTTTTAATAGTTTGAATGGGCATTTCGAAAGCCTCAGCTGTTTTATTTATAAACTTAATACAATTGAAATTTTGGTCAATACAAACTATTTGTTCTGTACCTCTGGAAGCGAATTCATAACTAATATTACCTGTGCCAGCAAATAAGTCTAAAACAGATATATCTTCAAAATAGTAGTGATTATTGAGAATATTAAAAAGCGATTCTTTAGCCATATCTGTGGTAGGTCGAACAGGTAGGTTTTTTGGGGTTTCAATTCTTCTTCTTTTATATGTTCCTGATATTATGCGCATTATATATTTTTAATTAATGCATAATTTGAATGCTTAGAATCTATGTTGTCTTTAATTGTATAAATATCATTCCTAGAGCCAAAGCTTATATGTCTCACATATTTATAAGTGATTTCATGGAGTGTGTCTTCTTCATTTATGTCCCCTAGAAATACCAAGTTAAACGTCTCTGGGTTTAAGTTTAGTTGTTCTGCTGTAAATAAAATGTAATAGATGAAATCCTCTTTCGTGGAATACTCAAAACTATTACAAAACAGCAACTTAGACTTTTCTATGATTACGAGCTCAAAGTTTTTAGCATTTACATGTACAAACAGTTTTGTTTTTTCTGAGTTTTTTTCAGACTGTAGTACAGATTCTATTAAAACAGAGCTAATGTGTTTAAACGTAAACTCACCAAATTTTTCGTAAAGGAAGTTATTTATATTTACAAAAGGCACATAAACACACATGCAATTACCTAACTGAATTTCATCATAAGTAATATAATCAGACTTCAAAATTTTGGAGTTGAATTTCAAGTAATCGGCTAATGATTCCTCTTGAAATAACGATTTGGGTACAAGTGTGGATAATTCGTTATTGTAAACAACAGAAACTTTATTGAAATTAACTTTTAGGGGTTCTTCAGAATGAAATAGATTTCTTAATTGATCTAAAAGTTCTATAGGGTTTAACTTTTTTTCGAAATCAAATTCACGAAGGTAAGTTAAGGTATTGGTGTCTTGGTTTAGAACACAAAAAGAAAGTCCATTCAAACTAATTTGAATGGACAGTTGTTGATTAGTTAGTTTGGTAGTTATATCTTTTGTGCTATTCGTTATCGCCATAGGTTTTAGGCCAGTTACCAATAGTTTTCACTTCATCCATAGAACCCACTTTCAAAGCATCTCCATTAACGCCGTCTACAGAAACAACCTGATTCTCTTGCACTAGTAAATCTTTATTTTGATCGTGTAAAATGGCATTTTTTAATACTGAAGCTTCGAATACAGGAATCTTAATACCGTTCTGTTCCAAGTAACCGGCTTGAAGCTTAAATTTCTCTCCAGGTTTCCCAACAGGAACATTCATCATCGTCTTATACCTGTCTGAGTTTTTGAATAAAGAATCTTTTACAGACTCAAAACCTAGTGTATCAATAATCACGATTTCCTTGAACATGTCTACACCAAATCTCTTAGTCATTGCTTCATCTAAAACACTAGAATCTCTTCGTTGTGTGATTGTGAATTTAGCAGTGTCTAAAAACTTGATTAAACCATCAAAATCTTTAGAGAAATTTCCATTAACGGTTCTGTGTGCTAATTGAGCATCTCTAATATCGATTAAGCTCTCAATTACCTGAGCATATCGTTTTTTCTTAACCTTATTGAATTGTATTGGCTCATAAATAGATTGGTAAGTTTGGTAACCTAGAAAACCAATTAATAACCACAAAACTATGGTTAATATGGGTTTTACTTTTGGAGGTAAAAATTTATCTACTACTTTAACTAAAACAAAAGCCAAAACAATAGCGCCAACTGCAATAAGAATAAAATTTAACATTGTTATTTTTTAATTAAAAAGTTATAATAGGTCTCAGGCAAATCTACAATTTTTTTTTAATCGTTAAAACCTACAGTGAATAAAAATCATTTCTATATTTGAATAATTTATTTTTTGAGAATTATTTAATGACCTCCTCAGATTTTTACGCTTTAATAAAGCAGCAATTCCCTTTTAATCCAACATTAAAACAAGATATTGTTCTGCAACAATTGGCTGGTTTTATTTTCAGTAAGGAGTCTAATATATTGTATCTCTTAAAAGGATATGCAGGAACAGGAAAGACCACAATAGTAAGTGCTATTGTCTCCAATTTATGGAAGGCTAAAAAGAGTGCTGTTCTAATGGCACCTACAGGAAGGGCAGCTAAAGTAATTTCTAATTATTCTAAAAAAGAGGCGTTTACCATTCATAAAAAGATTTATTTTCCCAGAAAGGAGAAGGGTGGTGGTGTTAAGTTTGTTTTACAGCCTAATAAGCATAAAGACACCATTTTTATTGTTGATGAGGCTTCTATGATTTCAGATACACTAGGAGATTCTAAACATTTTGAAAACGGTTCTTTATTAGACGATTTAATGCAGTATGTTTATTCAGGTCACAGGTGTAAATTGCTTTTAATTGGTGATACGGCACAATTGCCACCAGTAAAATTAGATATTAGTCCAGCTTTAGATGAAAATTCATTGGGTTTACAATACAACAAAGAGGTTAGCCGAATGGAATTGGATGAAGTAGTTAGACAAGAATTAGATTCTGGTATTTTAGCCAATGCGACTGTTTTAAGAGAAGCGCTATCTAATGCTGTTTACGATTATTTTAAATTTGATTTGAATGGTTACGCAGACATCATAAGACTTGTTGATGGTCACGAAATCATGGATGCCATAAATGATGCTTATAGTGATTTAGGTAATGAGGAGACTACTATTATTGTAAGGAGTAACAAACGTGCAAATCTATACAATCAGCAAATTCGAAACAGAATTCTGTTTAATGAAAATGAGTTATCTGCGGGTGATTATCTTATGGTTGTTAAGAACAATTATTTTTGGGTAAAACCAAATAGTGAGGCAGGATTTATCGCAAATGGTGATATTGTAGAGGTATTGGAGATTTTTCGAATAGAAGAACTTTATGGCTTTAGATTTGCAACTGTAAAAATACGAATGGTTGATTACCCAAGAATGCGCCCTTTAGAAACGGTTTTGCTGTTGGACACCATTAATGCTGAAACACCATCGTTATCTTACGAGGAATCTAACCGTTTGTACCAAGAGGTGGCTAAAGATTTCGAGGGTGAAAGTAATTATAAGCGCTTTTTAAAAATAAAAAGCAATAAATATTTCAATGCACTACAGGTTAAGTTTTCTTATGCCATTACTTGTCATAAATCGCAGGGTGGACAATGGGATACCGTTTTTGTAGAACAGCCTTATTTACCCAATGGCATAGATAAAGATTATTTACGATGGTTATATACTGCGGTGACCAGAGCCAAAGAAAAATTATACCTTATTGGCTTTAAAGACGATTTTTTTGAAGAAGAATAATATAGTTTCAAAAAATTAATTAGTTACTTTTGAAATCTATTTCAGTATTGTATATATGAAGATAATTTCAATGATTCCTGCGCGTTATGCGGCTTCTAGGTTTCCAGCCAAGCTCATGCAAGACCTCAATGGAAAATCTGTTATTTTAAGGACTTATGAGGCTACTGTTGCTACAAGGCTATTTGATGATGTTTTTGTAGTTACCGATAGTGATATTATTTTCAATGAAATTGTAAATAATGGTGGTAAGGCGATTATGAGTCTTAAAGAGCATAATTCTGGTAGCGACCGCATAGCCGAGGCAGTAGAAAACTTAGATATAGATATTGTTATTAATGTTCAAGGCGATGAACCTTTTACAGATAAGGAGTCTTTAAGTAAATTAATAGAAGTCTTTAAAACCGATGATAAAAAAGAGGTGGATCTAGCATCTTTAATGGTTCACATTAAGGATAAAGATGAAATAAACAATCCTAACACTGTAAAGGTTGTAGTAGACCAATCTCAATTTGCATTGTACTTTTCACGTAGTCCAATACCTTATCCTAGAGATGAAAATGTAGGGGTAAAATACTATAAACATAAAGGTGTTTATGCTTTTAGAAAGGAAGCCATACTTAATTTTTCTAAGTTGCCTATGCAAACTTTAGAGGCTTCTGAGAAATTGGAACAGTTAAGATATTTGGAATATAGCAAAAGAATTAAAATGGTAGAAACAGATGTTCAGGGTATAGAAATCGATACACCTGAGGATTTAGAACGCGCAAAACTAGCTTGGAAATAGACTATCAAAATATAAAATCCATAGGCTTTGATGCCGATGACACGCTTTGGGTAAACGAAACCTTTTTCAGAGAAGCAGAGGAGGAGTTCTGTAGGTTATTATCAGATTATGAAACACCAAATAAAATAGATCAAGAGCTCTTCAAAATGGAGATTAAAAATTTAGAGCTTTATGGCTATGGTGTAAAGGCCTTCATGCTCTCTATGGTGCAATCTGCCTTAGAAATTTCGAATTACAATGTCCCGAATACTACTTTAAACAAGATACTGCAAATCGGTAAAGACATGCTAAATAAACCTGTAGATTTACTAGATGGTGTTGAAGAGGTTTTACATGAGCTATCAAAGAAATACAGACTTATTTTGGCAACTAAAGGCGATTTGTTGGACCAAGAACGTAAATTAGAAAGATCTGGATTGACCGATTATTTTCATCACATAGAAGTTTTAAGTGAGAAAAAAGAAGCTAACTATGCTAAGTTGCTGAAACACTTGAATATAGAGCCTTCAGAGTTTTTAATGGTTGGAAATTCATTAAAGTCTGATATTTTACCCCTAGTTAATCTTGGTGCTAAGGCTATTCATGTTCCATTCCATACAACTTGGGCCCACGAACAGGTGTCGGAAAGAGAAACAAATGGTAAAGACTATAAAACGATTGGTTCTTTAAGAGAGCTTCTAAAATTTCTAGGGTAATCATAATGAAAGTGATTGATATAGAACAATGGAATAGAAAGGCTCATTATGAACATTTTAGTGCTTTAAAAGATCCTTATTTCTCCCTAACAATCCCTTTCGATGTCACAAAGGCTCATGCTTTTTCTAAAGCTAATGGTATTAGCTTTTTTGCAAAATATTTACACGATTGCACAAAGGCAATCAATCGTGTTGAAAATTTGAAGTTTAGAATAGAAAATGAAAATATTGTGTCTTATGATGTTATACACGCTTCTGCAACTATTATGAGAACCAATAATACATTTGGATTTTCATTTATTGATTTCAATGAAAATTTAGATGAATTTATAAAAAATATAGAACAAGAAAAAAAACGTATTGAGCACACCAGCGATTTATACCCTCCAAAAAACGGTTTAGATTGTATTCATTGTTCGGCAATGCCTTGGGTTAATTTTACAGGGCAGAAAGAACCTATTTCAGGTAAAACAGAATCTGTGCCTAAGCTGGCTTTTAGTAAAATGGATAGGTTAGGAGGCGGTAAATTAAAAATGAATGTAGCGATTAGTGTTAACCACGCACTGGTCGATGGCTATCATGTAGGTTTGTTTTCTGAGAAATTTCAACAGTATTTAAATGAGTAAGTATCAAAATAGTCTTATTTTTACATTTCGAAAAAGAGAATATATTAGATGAGTTATAAAAACTTTCCCATGGTGCCAAGAGTCGTTTTTGGCAGAGGTAGTTTCAATCAATTAGGCGAAATATTAGCTCCAAAGCGCTTAAATATTAATGCTCCTTTTATATTTTTAGTTGATGATGTTTTTAAATCGGACTCTTGGCTTACCTCAAGAATACCATTGGCTTACAATGACCAAATCATTTTTGTTTCCGCTGCCGAAGAACCTAAGACAGAACAGGTTGATGAATTGGTTGAAAGTATTATTTTAAAATTTAATGAGCGGCCTTCAGGTATCATAGGCATAGGAGGTGGTACTTTATTAGATTTAGCCAAAGCAGTTTCAATCATGCTCACCAATAAGGGCAAAGCACAAGATTATCAAGGTTGGGACCTAGTTAAGAATAAGGCGATTTACCATGTAGGCATTCCAACCATTTCTGGAACAGGAGCAGAGGTTTCTAGAACAACAGTATTAACGGGGCCAGATAAAAAACTTGGAATAAATTCCGATTTCACACCTTTCGATCAAGTTGTCTTAGACTCAGAATTAACACAGAGCGTACCTAAAAACCAATGGTTTTATACCGGTATGGATTGTTATATTCATTGTATAGAATCATTAGAAGGTACTTACTTAAACACTTTTAGTCAAAGCTATGGCGATATGGCATTATCGTTGTGTGAAGAGATATTTCTTGATGACGATTTGAGTGTTACAGAGTCCCAAGAAAAACTCATGATGGCATCTTGGCATGGCGGTATGAGTATTGTTTACTCTCAAGTAGGTGTGGCCCATGCTATGAGTTATGGTTTGTCTTACTTGTTGGGAATTAAGCATGGTATAGGTAACTGTATAGTATTTGACCAATTGGAAGAGTTCTACCCAGAAGGCGTAAAGGTTTTTAAGGAAATGAAAGCAAAACATAATATTGTTTTGCCTCAAGGTATTTGTTCCAAATTAAACGATCAAGAACTTGATACAATGATAGATATTTCATTAGGTTTGGTGCCGCTTTGGGAAAATGCATTAGGTAAAAACTGGAAAAGGACAATTACAAGAAAAAAACTAAAAGCGCTTTACCTAAGAATGTAGTATGCAATGGCTAGCAAAACTCATTTACCATAATCTTTTAGGTTGGAAAGTAGTCGGAAACTCTAATCTTTCCAAAGAGCACATAAAGAAGGCTGTTATTATAGCAGCACCTCACACCAGTTGGCATGACTTTTACATAGGGATTCTTCTCAGAGCAGTCATAGGTGTCAAAACAAATTTTATTGGTAAGAAAAGTTTATTTCATTTTCCTGTTGGTTGGTTTTTTAGAGCCTTGGGAGGGATACCCGTAAATAGGTTTTCCAGTGAGAATAAAGTTGAACAAATAATCAATATTTTTAACAGTAAAGAAGAATTTAGATTGGGGATGTCTCCTGAAGGAACACGCAAGAAGGTTTCTAAATGGCGAACAGGATTTTACTATATAGCCAAGGAAGCCAAAGTACCTATTATTATGTTTACATTAGATTTTGAAAATAAACAAAATAAGATTTCACAACCTTTTTTCCCTTCAAATGACATAGAAGCCGATTTTGAGTTCATTCGTGGGTTTTTTAAAGGTGTGAAGGGAAAGATAATTGAATATTCGTAAAATCCTATAGATTAGGAAATAATGGCATGAATATTGCGATACAATTTATGTATTTGTAGATGAAACATAAAGTAAACAGAATTTGTCCCTAAAAAGAAACATTCACTTTTACATTAAAAAAGCAAAAAGCTATTTCCACAGAAATAGCTTTTTTTTTACTCTGTGTGCTACTTAATTTCTTTAAAGGCATTATCAATTAATGTTCTTAAGTGTTGTTTGTGGGCTTTAGAGCTAATATTTCCAGTATTAGTAGCCATAGATTTAATTCGCTTTAAATTATAGAGTGCCATAGATTTAGAGGTATTAGAAAACATGCTGTTTTGCTTACCTGTTAAGATATTAATTAATCTGTTGGTGTAGGCTAGTTGTAAGTTTTGTCTAAACGAATTTACATTACCATAAATATCCTTACTAAAAATAGATGCATTTAAATCGCTCATAAATTGAGATAGTTTATATTCATTGCCGTAAAGTTGAGAATCTGTAATACGCTGCAGTGTGTTAGGGTGTAGCAAATGACTCAAAACATTTTGTTGATAAGCCAGAATTTGCTTGTGAATTTTAGGGTCTTCAGGTTCA
Organism: Seonamhaeicola sp. ML3; assembly: GCF_023273855.1. Taxonomy (NCBI): domain Bacteria; kingdom Pseudomonadati; phylum Bacteroidota; class Flavobacteriia; order Flavobacteriales; family Flavobacteriaceae; genus Seonamhaeicola; species Seonamhaeicola sp. ML3. The sequence continues at coordinate 2,901,384 of NZ_CP096884.1, forward strand.
TTTAAGAAGTCAAAACCTCGTCTTTGTCTGGCTAAGTAATTGTATAGATCATTCGGGGCATTAAACGCATCGGGTGCAAAAACATACATCTCCAAAGCCTTCATGGCCCGTTTTTGATCTTCTAATTTTACAGGAGTGTAGGGCTGTGTGGCGCCTTCCTGTCCAGCCATGGCCCGGTCTACATAAACACCACCAATATATCTTGAAATGATGTTTGCCGCGCCAGATTTTTGACCGCTTAGTAGCAAGTATACACGTCTTAGGTCTTCATACGATTTTCCGTCTCTTATAAAATTGTCTTTTGCAGTTTTCATCAGGTTCTGCGAGAGTTCAATTCTATCTATTGAATATTGGATAGCGTCGTTAGATTGATCGTGGATCATAACTCTTGGGTCTATAGCCTTTCCTGGAGAACGCATATCATCAGCGTCATTTCCAAATATAAGCTCAGGTTCGGTCGATCGATTAAGTAGACGGTTTTTTTCCTCTTCAGATTTAAAAGGAGTGTAACCAAATTGAATTGCCCAGATATCATAGGGGCCAACAGCTACGTCATCATATTGCCCCTGTTTTGTTCTATCTTTTGTAATATTTAAAGTAGCATAATCCATTACAGAACCGGTGAGGCATTTACCATCAATAAATTCAGGATTGCTTAATTCTGCTGGAGAGAATAACTGACTGGCTTTCATATTGTGGTTCAACCCTAAGGTATGGCCAATTTCGTGCATAATAAGAGCTGTCATGGATTCTTTTTTTATGCGTTCCATTTCTAAATCCGATGCTCCGGTTACAGAAGCTACTGCAGAGGCAAACATTATATCTTGATGCATAAATTTTCCAAGAGTACAATGTTCATGATTGTGCTCGTTCGAGTTATCATGGTTTTTAAATGGTTTTTCCAAACCGTGTAGGTTATAAATTTTGTCATAAAACACACGATTGGTAAAATGTACATATTCTAACATGATATCTGCACCCAAAATTTGCCCGGTCCTTGGATTTACTAAAATAGGTCCGTAACCTCCAAAGGGCGGTTGTGGAGATGAAGTCCACCGTAAAACGTTATAACGGATATCTCCTGCATCCCAATCAGCATCATCAGGTTGTTGTTTTACTACCATAGCATTTTTAAAACCTGCTTTTTCAAAAGCCTTGTTCCATTGCAAAACGCCATTTTTAATGGTCTCTCTCCATTCTAGAGGTGTAGAGTTTTCCATCCACCAAACGATAGGCTCTACAGGCTCTGAAATTTTTGCATTAGGATCTTTCTTTTGTAAGTTCCACCGGTGGATTAAATCTCTATATGGTGTTGATGATGTTGATGTTTGATCATCAACTTTAGTCATGAAATAGCCAACTCTGGGGTCGTCATATCTTGGTTCATAATTATTTTCAGGCATAGCAATAAGACTATGGAAAACCTTAATGCTCACATTTCTAGGGTCAGCTAAGGCGTTGGAACCATTACTAATTGTTGATGGATTTGAGTATACATATTCAATTTTAATATTAGTATTCTCGGGATAGTTTTTAATACTGTTTATTTTAGTTTTATTTTTATCTAAAGCTCCTAATTTAAATGAAAGTGATGAGCTTCCTGGTCGAGACGGGGACTTGATTCTTGAAAAAGTTTCCTTTAAAAACAAATCATTGGCCTTTATTAGGTAGCTTCCTGTTTTAGAATCTGAAGCTTCTATTTTTACACTAGCAATCGTACCATTGCTAGTATTTGCATTTTCAGATTTGGAAATAGGATTATTTGGGTCGAAATAAAACGATGTGTTTTGAACTATAAACTCAATTTTATCGAAATATTTTTCGATTTTGAATATTTTGGAGCCTCTGTAAGAGCCTCTATTAGCTTTTCCTTCTAGAACACCATCGGCTATTTGACTAAAATAAATGTATTCTTTTCCAATTTGATTTTCAGAAATGAGCATTTGTAGCGATCCATTTGTGGTATCTTGATAAATTGTAAAAAGCCCCTCTATTTTCTTGCTTTTTTTAACAAGGTCGGCAATACTTTTCTTTTTGGTTGTTTTAGGTTTGGGTGCTAAAGCTGTGGTGTTGGCTTTTTTCTTTTTACTCTTTTTATTTTGAGAATTTGAGGTTAGCGGAAAGACAAGTAGTATGATAGTGAGGAACATTAAGAAATACTGAGAAGTCTTGTTTTTAATAAAAATCATAACATTTAATTTGGGATTAGTCAATACTGTTTTTAAAATGACACCAAAATTAACCTTTAAGGCTAAAAAATGTTACAAAAAAATGTTAAAGTATAATATTTTATAAGTTGATATGTGGTCTATATCTCCCCAAATAGTAAAATATTTAAGTACATGTTTCGATGTAGATTCTATACTCTAAACCCATTAATTATCATAAATCTACTTCAAAACACCTGTGTAGAAAGTGGTTTATTTCCAATTAAATAGATTTTTTACTGGGTAAGGGGATAAATAAAGGACATTATCGGTCATATCATTGACTATGACCATCACCAATAATTCCCTATTTAGTTAGTTTTCGGGTTTTAAAGAGTTCTGTTTGAATAATAATAACTTAATTAAACCTAATAGGTTAAAGTTCCTGCATGGTGTGATATACGTTTTGTACATCGTCGTCTTCTTCAAGTTTTTCAAGAAGTTTTTCTACATCTGCTACTTTTTCGGCATCTAAAGGTTTGGTTACTTGAGGGATACGCTCAAATCCTGATGATAGGATTTCAATATTATTTTCTTCGAGGTAAGATTGAATTTTTCCAAAACTTTCAAAAGGCGCATAAATAATGATACTGTTCACTTCATTTCCATCGGCATCTTCATCGGTGTCTTCAAAAATTTCCTCAACGCCAAAATCGATAAGTTCTAGTTCTAATTCTTCTAGATCTAAATCATCGCCTTTTATCTTAAAATTACAAGTGTGATCAAACATGAAAACTACAGAACCTGAAGTTCCAAGACTACCATCACATTTATTAAAATAACTTCTAACATTGGCAACTGTTCTTGTGTTGTTATCTGTTGCCGTTTCTACTAAAATGGCAATACCATGAGGCGCATAGCCTTCAAAAATCACTTCTTTATAATCCCCTTGGCTTTTATCTGAAGCTCGTTTTATAGCTCGCTCAATGTTGTCTTTTGGCATATTAACAGACTTGGCATTCTGTATAACTGCACGTAATCGGGAATTACTATCTGGGTCAGGACCTCCTTCTTTTACAGCCATTACTATATCTTTACCAATACGTGTAAAGGCTTTGCTCATTGCCGACCAACGCTTCATTTTTCTTGCCTTTCTGAACTCAAAAGCTCTTCCCATAATCTAAATTTTAATTTTAATAAGCGAAAATAATTCGTTTTTCAGTTAGAGGCAAATTTATTCAACAGGCTCAACAATATTTTCAATAGCTTCAGCTAATTTAAAATCTTTTTCAGAAACCCCGTCAACATCGTGAGTGGAGAGTGAAATTGTTAATACATTATAGACGTTGCTCCAGTTAGGGTGATGGTTCAATGCTTCACATTCAAAAGCTATTCTGCTCATGGCGCTAAAACAATCCCTAAAATTGTCAAATTCAAATTCTGCGTGAATGGCGTTATCAAAATATTCCCAATCTGGGAAATGCAATAATCTTTTTTCAATGTCTTGTGTTGTCAATTTACTCATTAAAAGTATTTTAGAATTACTTGAACTAATTTAATGAATTCTACTGTTGCAATCAATTAATTTTTAAATCTTCTAAAATGTCGTTACTAACTATTTGCAAATGTTTGGGTAGCTTATTGGTTTTTGTAAGTACCGCTAAATAACGTTCTTCGTTTGTGGTATATACCCGTTTGTATATGGGTTTCTTATCTGTTAATTCTATAATTATTTCTTTTATAAAATCATCATGATGTACTAGGTCGGTACTGCCTAAATGAAATACACCATACTTACTTCTGTTAATTATATAATGTACTTGTTGGGTGAATTTATCGGCATTCGTAACATTCATAACCAGATTGGGAAAGACTTCAATAGGCTCTTGTTGTTTTATATTTTCGAGAATCTCCATTACACGGGGTGATTGTGAGCCAAAAACCATAGGCAATCTTAAAATTGCTACTTGTTTTTTGGGTAACCTTAGTAGCATATTTTCTATTTTTATCTTAAAGTGTCCGTAAATGCTGTTGCTCAAAGTTTTGTCATCTTCATAACTAGGGAATTTACTGTACGCATCGAATACATTGGCCGAGGACAGAAATATAATTTTTATTTTTTTAGAAAACACATATTCTGCTAGGTGTAAATGTAAAATTACCTGTTTAGAAAATTCACCACGTAGCGCAGAAATTATAATGGTAGGTCTTACAATATCTAGGATTTCATAAATATCATCTTCTTCAAAGTCATATTGATAAAACTGATGATTCTTTTCAAAATGCCTATTTGAAGTTCTGTAAGTACCATGAGTTTTAAAGTAAGGACAAAGCTCTTTATAAATAGCATTGCCAAGAAACCCGCTTGCTCCAAGGATTAATATTCTATGTTTACTTTCCGCGTTTTTCATACGTCATTTACAATGAAACCATTCTAAAAAATGGATAATTGTGTTTTTGTTGTAAACTGTTCTAAAGCGAGCATGCCTAACTTTGAGTTCCCTTTTTTATTTAGCCCAGGAGACCAGGTGGTAATTACGTAATGATCTGGCAATAGCGCAACGATTCCTCCGCCAACACCACTTTTACCGGGGAGGCCAACTTCGAAAGCAAATTCACCCGCTTCGTCGTAAAAACCACAGGTTAACATAATAGCGTTAATACGCTTTGCTTGTTGTTCGGAAAGTTGAGATTTTTCGAACAGACATTTTCCTTTGTTGGCAAAAAGATGAAAGGATTTAGTTATTTGTTGACAAGTCATCTCTAGAGCACATTGCATGAAATAGTAATCTAGAACTTCCTCGACAGGGTTTTCTAAGTTTCCAAAAGATTTTAGAAGATTAGCTGCTGCATAATTTCTAAAACCGGTTTCCTTTTCTGATTTAGCTATATTGAGATTATAGTGAATATTGTCATCTCCTGTGAGATTTCTAACATAATTGAGAAACTCAACCTTAGGATCATTGAATAAAGAAACAATAATATCCGCAACGACAATAGCACCTGAGTTTATGAAAGGGTTTCTAGGAATGCCATTTTCAATTTCAAGCAAAGCCAATTGATTGAAAGGGTGGCCTGATGGCTCTACACCCAACCGATTTAGAATAGTGCTTCCTTTTTTTGATGCCGCCAATGCCAAAGCGAGTACTTTAGAGATGCTTTGAATAGAAAAAGGTTTGTTACAATCTCCAACACCATACTCTTCACCGTTTTTTGTTCTTAAGTGAAGTCCAAAATTATTAATATCGATAAGTGCCAATTCTGGAATGTAAGAGGCAACCGTGCCTTTGTCTTTTTCCGAAATTACATGGGCATGAATATCATTTAAAATAGACTGATAATCCATAATTAAATATTGTAAAATGGCAACTTTACCACGGTTGCAGGAATTACTTTTTTACGAATTTGAATATTAATTTTGCTTCCAGCATTAGCAAATACAGTTGGTACGTAGCCTAACCCAATGCCTTTTCCTAAACTGGGAGACATGGTACCAGATGTAACTCGTCCAATTTTGTTACCATTGCCATCGACTATATCGTAGTCTTTTCGTGGAATACCACGTTCGTCTAATTCAAAAGCTACAAGTTTGTTTTCTGGTCCACGGTGTTTTTCGTCTTCTAAAGCTTTAGAATTTGTAAATGATTTTGTAAATTTAGTAATCCATCCTAAGCCAGCTTCAATAGGAGAGGTGGTATCGTCAATATCATTTCCATAAAGACAGTAGCCCATTTCTAGACGTAATGTGTCTCTAGCAGCCAATCCAATGGGTTTAATTCCGTAATCTGCTCCAGCTTGAAATACTTTGTCCCATATTTGTTTTACTTCAGAATTCTTACAATAAATCTCGAAACCACCGCTTCCTGTATATCCTGTGGCCGAAATAATAACATAATCTATACCTGCAAAATCTCCAACAATAAAATTGTAAAACTTAATAGCCGATAAATCATGACTGCTAAGGCTTTGCATGGCTTCAACTGCTTTTGGACCTTGTATGGCCAATAAAGCATAATCATCGCTTAAATCTCGCATGATTGCTCCCACATCATTTTTAGATGAAATCCAATTCCAATCCTTTTCAATATTACTGGCGTTTACTACCAACAAATAGGTGTTTTCTTTTACACGGTATATAATCAAGTCATCGACTATACCTCCTGTTTCATTGGGCATGCAGCTATATTGTGCTTTACCAATAGTAAGATTGGAAGCATCATTACTACTCACTTTTTGGATTAAATCCAGAGCACGGTCGCCTTCAATTAAAAATTCACCCATATGCGATACGTCAAATACTCCAAGGGCTTTTCTAACGGTTTCATGTTCAATGTTTACTCCTTCATATTGAACGGGCATATTAAACCCGGCAAACGGTACCATTTTGGCACCTAAGGCTTCATGTGTTGAAGTTAAGGCAGTTTTTTTCATTTATTGAATATTTAGATTTGAGTAAATCAACTTTACGTTGAGTACCAAGAGATATATTTCTGTGAAAAGTAAAGCATTTCTTTTTTAGTCCAAAAAAAAAGAGCCAATTTCCATTGACTCTTTCTGAAATTTTTAAAGCAATTACTTTATAGTTTTATTAATTTCTTAGTGAAATCTCTTCCGTTGCCTGTTTCAGAAATGAAATAAATACCACTACCAAGTCGACTAATATCTAGAGTTAACTTAGTGGCGTTATAATTTTTTCTGGTTATTACTGCGCCATGAATATTCGTAATGGTTATTACACCTCCGGTGACCGGCAAATTACTCAAATTTACTATTCCGCTTGTGGGGTTGGGAGATACTTTTATTGGGTTTGCTTTATCAAATTCGGTTGCAGATAAAGAACTGTCGAAACACAAGGATTCACTGTTGTTTAAGTTGAAAGCATTTGAGTCGCTTACACTTGTTCTTCTCAATACCATCTTGTCCATAAAGAAGAAACTAGATCTAGCATCGACTATAATCGAGTAATTTCCTGGGGTATTAAATGTTGCCCAAATAAACCTTTGAGAGACTCCATTGGACTTGGAATTGGTTACAAAACCCCAGCGGCTTGTAATAGGACCTGTAGGGTCACGATTCATAAACGCTTTGATATAGCCATTCACTTTGGCATCATCTGGACACCCTCTATTAGGATTAGAATTGCAGGTTGGTATGGGTTCTATAGCAGTTTCGTTAGGATTACCGTTTTGTGTCATGTACCAATCGTCGGCAACTATTCTTAGCCATGCATCATTATGTTCACCACGAGATGTTCCCGTTCCAATTCTACCTCGCCAGGCAAAACGATAAGTACCTGTTGTATTAATTTTAATATTGTAGGTTATTTGAGCATTATTAAGGGCGTTGAACGATTGTGTGCCATCCCAGTAAATATAGGTAATTGTAGAACCAGATAAGTTTGGGTCTGCTTCAGTACCTGTTTTCCAGTTTGAATTAGAGGGTAGAACACCAGATTCCATTTCAATAGTTAGAAGTCCGTTTAGTTCCTCAAAAGGCAAAGTGCCATCACATGCTGCTGTTTGAGCTGAAATGTATAGGTTAAATACAAAGGCAATAACAAATAGATTGTTTTTGAAAATAGTGTTTCTCATGAGTTATATTTTATTGTGATTTCTTAAAACTAGACTTAAAACTACCATATGTTGTCCTGTGGCTTTTATTATTCACTAGCTCTTAGTTCTTCCATATCATTTATCAATTCTCTCAACTTGTTAATTTCTTTGCCATAAATTAAGTCTAATATTTTTTTATAAAATGGAACGCTAAAAACCCAAATTAAGATAACAAAAGTAATAAAACCTAAACCAATATAAATAGCAACTGAATCATTTATAATCTGGTTAAAGCGTATTGGATGTCTTAATGATAAATTAAATAACTCGAGTAAAATTATCATTAATACAATCAAGGGTAACAAGTATTTTAAGACTCTTGAATATTTAGAAACATTACTTTGCCACCAAGAGTAGAAATTTTTCAAATATTCATAGGAGTTGGTTCCAAAATCAACTTGTTCTACAGATATTAACTGTTTTTTTCCAATAAAATATGCCACAGTACAAACTGCAAAAATAATACAGCCTGTTAAAATTTGTCCAAATATTATATACACAACTAAAAGTGTAAAAGCGACTACTATAGTACCTTTGTTGTTTGAATACATAGTGTTTTTTATTCTAGTTATAAGGTGTTTTGATTTCTGATTATAAAAGTTGATAAGTATAGGTACATCAAGGTTTTCGTTTTTGGTAAAACCTTCTTTCCAAATTTTTTCAATATTGTTATCCATCTAATATTTTTTTTAATCGTTCTTTAATTCTTTTAACTCTTGTGCTAATGTTTGATGCTGAAGTACCAATAATTTCAGCTATTTCTTTATAAGGTTTATCTTCTAAATATAGCAGTATTACTGCCCTGTCTATTTCAGATAATTGTTTGATAGCGTCATAAAGTTTATTAAGTGATTCATCACTAAAAACTTGATTTTCTTCTGTTATATTATTAGTTATATAATTTGATGCAAAAATATTCTCATTCCTCTTCTTTTTTAGTAATGTTAAAGAAGTATTAAGTGATATCTTGTATATCCATGTTGACCATTTTGCTTTTTTAGAAAAGTTATTTCTACTTTTCCATATTTGAAGGCATACTTCCTGATAATAATCTTCAAAATCTTCCTCTGTATTAGTGTAAGCTCTACAAATTTTTATGATTATTGCAGAATAAGGAAAGATATATTTCTGATAAAAACCGTCACTCAAAACATTGTTTTCTTAGTTAGTGGCGAAAATTAAAAAATATCACACTTTTATTTGAAGAATTTTGATTGCTGTATTTAATCTTGCAAAGTAGTATTCAAATTAGATAAAAAATATAATATAGCTAAATAATACAATAAAAAAATGCCAAAGCAAAGCCAAGGCATTTTTTGAAAATTTCATATAAAGGGAAAGCATTACTTCAACAAAAACGCCTTTAAATCTTCATAAGTAGAAATTACAACCGACTCCTTTTCTCTACCCATAACCTCTTGAATTTGTGCTGGTAGAGGCTGTTCTTCTTTAATTACTTTTTCAACCACATCTAAAAACTTGGTTGGGTGTGCTGTTTCCAAAAAGGCACAATGCGCATTTGGGTTGTCTTTTAAGTATGCTTTGCTTCCTAAGTAGCCAACGGCTCCATGTGGGTCTGCTACATAATTAAAGTCATTATGCATCTCCAACATGGCTTCTTTGGTCTCATCATCAGTGAAACTGAAAGAGGACACGTTTTCTTTTAGGTTTTCGAACTGATTTTTGTAAATTTCTTGGATACGAATAAAGTTACTTGGTGCTCCAACATCCATAGCGTTGCTGATAGTTTGGATTGATGGTTTTGGTTCGTATAGTTGTGATTGTAAATAGCGCGTCACAACATTATTTACATTATTTGAAGCTATAAAATGTTTAATTGGTAGTCCTAGTTGTTGCGCCATCATACCTGCACAGATGTTTCCAAAGTTTCCGCTTGGCACCGAAAACACAATATCATCATAAGTTCTATGAAGCTGTTTATAGGCGAACATAAAATAGAACAATTGGGGCAACCAACGTGCTACATTGATAGAGTTGGCAGAGGTTAATTGCATTTTGCTTGTTAAAGCCTCATCTAAAAAGGCGGTTTTAACCATGGCTTGACAATCGTCAAAAGTGCCATTAACTTCTAAAGCTTTGATGTTTTGACCTAAAGTGGTTAACTGCTTCTCTTGAATATCACTTACTTTTCCGCTAGGGTAGAGTATCACTACATTAACACCTTTTACACCTAAAAAACCATTGGCTACAGCACCTCCAGTATCTCCAGAGGTAGCAACTAGAACAGTAACCTCATTATCATTATCCTTGTTGAAATAGCCCAGGCATCTTGCCATAAAGCGTGCACCTACATCTTTAAACGCCATGGTTGGTCCATGGAACAATTCTAAAGTAGAAATGTTGTCATTAAGTTTTACAACCGGAAACTCAAAAGACAAGGTCTCCTCTACAATAGTTCTTAATACATCTTCCGGAATTTCAGGATACACAAATTGTTTGATAGCCTCAAATGCTATTTCCGAGTTTGATAAACTATCTATATTTTTGAAAAAATCTTCAGATAAAGGTGTAATGCTTTCTGGAAAATACAATCCTTTGTCTGGCGCCAATCCTTTTACAACGGCGTTTTCAAATGTTGAATCTGGTGCTTGTTTATTTAATGAATAGTAGTTCATTTCTAATTCAATATTTTAATTCCTTGGGTATTAATTTTTGATACGTGAATATCAAAATCAATCCCTGTTTTAGAATATATTTTTTCTATAGCATCTTTCACATTTAATGCTGTTTCTTGTCCTTTACTTAGAGAAAAGATTGAAGGTCCAGAACCTGAAATACCAGAGCCTAAAGCCCCTGCATTTAAAGCTGCTTTTTTCACGTGGTTAAAATGAGGAATCAATTTGCTTCTATGTGGTTCTACAATCACGTCTTGCAACGAGCTTTTTATAACCTCATAATCGCCAGTATGCAGTCCATGAACCAAACCTCCAAGATTAGCCCATTGTTTAATGGCATCTTGTAATGATACTTCTTTTGGTAAAAGTGCTCTAGCATCAGCTGTTTTTATTTCAATCTGCGGATGTATTATTGTAGCATACAAATCAATAGGTGAGGGAATTTCTAATATTTGCAATGGCGAAACACTTTTGGCTAATATGAACCCTCCAAAAATAGCTGGACCAATATTATCGGCATGTTCGCTTTTGCTAATAAACGCTTCACCTTTCATGGCAAACTCGGTTAATTCCGTTTTATTGAATGGTCTATTCAAAAGCTCATTCATGCCAAAAACACTACCTACGGCACTTGCGGCACTACTGCCAATACCACTTCCTGGCTTGATTTTTTTATAGATTTCAATTTCAAAACCAAAATCGAGGTTAAGTGCCTCATACATCGCTAAAGCTGAAATACCTGCAACATTTTTGTCTACCTCGTAAGGCAAATCAAATCCTTCAATCTTGCTAATGCGAATGCCTTTTTGGTCAATTTTTCTAATGACCATTTCGTCACCAACATTATCGAGGCAAAAGCCCATGACGTCAAAACCACAAGACACGTTGGCAACTGTACCAGGAGAAAATATTTTTATTTCGTTCATTTTATCTATCAAATAACTTTCGGCTGCACTGGAGCAAGAAATATCACTTTCTTTATGTAATTCCATTTTTAGTATTCAGTTTTTCAGTAAGTATTAGTTAGCAGCTGTCTTTAACTTGGCTTATGCTTACTATCTCCTAAAATTTAATCATTCCCTAACCGTATTATGTCCGCAAACAATCCAGAAGCTGTCACATCGGCACCAGCACCAGCTCCTTTAATTATCATAGGTTGTTTAGGGTAACGCTCAGTATAGAACATTACAATATTATCACTTCCCTCTAAATTATAGAATGGATGGCCTAAAGGGATTTCCTGTAAACTTACGCTAGCTTTACCTTCGTCAAATTTGGCAACATATTTTAATTGACAATTTTTTACTTTTGCAGAAGCGTAAAGACTTTGGTAATGCGCTTCATCTTGAATTAAAGTATCATAGAAATCATCAACCGTATCGCTTTTCAGACCAGCTTCTGACAGGAAAGAAGTATTTTCAATATCCTCTAAGTTCATTTCAACACCACTTTCTCTAGCAAGAATTAAAATCTTTCTAGCAACATCTACACCACTTAAATCTATTCTTGGGTCTGGTTCTGTATAACCTTCTGCTGCAGCTTGTTTTACAACATCGTAAAACTTAACTGTATCATTAAAGTTATTAAATACAAAGTTTAAACTCCCCGATAATACCGCTTGTATGGAATTAACCTTATCACCAGAAGCAATCAAGTTATTTAAGGTGTCAATTACCGGTAAACCCGCGCCAACATTAGTTTCAAACAAGAATGGCGCATTGTATTTAAGCGATAAACGCTTTAATTCTTTATAGTTTAAATAATCACTAGAACATGCAATTTTATTACAGGCTACAACAGAAATACTCTCTCTTAAATATTGAGCGTATAAGTCTGCTACATCTTTATTTGCAGTAACATCAACAAAAATACTGTTGCGTAGATTTAGTGATTTGGCCTTTTCGAAGAAGCCCTGTAACGAGGCTTGTTCTCCTTCTGCTAATTGCTCTTTCCATGATTTTAAGTCGATACCGCTTTGATCAAAAATCATTTTTCGTGAATTAGACAAACCAACAACACGCATGCTAATTTTAAGGTTTTCCTTTAAATATTTACGCTGTTGCTTTATTTGTTCAACTAAACGCTCACCTACATTGCCTACTCCTGTAATAAATACATTGAGTTGTTTTGTTTTGGCTTCAAAAAATTGTTCGTGCAGTACGTTTAATGCTTTCTTTACATCATTTTCAGCGATAACCACAGAGATGTTTTTTTCTGAAGCACCCTGAGCAATAGCTCTTACATTTACATTGTTTTTACCCAAAGCACTAAACAGCTTACCACTAATGCCCTGGTGATTTTTCATATTGTCTCCAACCAAAGCAACTATTGATAAATTGTTTTCAATAATTATTGGGTTTATTTTATGAAGCGCAATTTCGTTCTCAAACGTAGCATCAATGGCTTCTTTTGCAGCTTCAGCATCTTTAGCTTCGATTCCTAAGCAAATAGAATGTTCTGAAGAGGCTTGCGTAATTAAAATAATATTGATTTTCTCTTGCGATAACGTTTCGAATAAACGCTTTGAAAACCCAGGAATACCAACCATACCGCTCCCTTCGAGCGTTAGCAATGAAATATTACCAATATTACTAATGCCCTTAACAGGTGTACTAGACTTTAAAGCATCATTAGAAATTTTAGTCCCAGGCGCTTCTGGCTCCAAAGTATTCTTGATATAAATCGGAATTTCTAAATCTAAAACTGGCTGAACTGTAGGTGGATAAAGTACTTTTGCGCCAAAATGAGATAACTCCATGGCCTCTTGATACGAAATCTCCTGAATAGGATAAGCCTGTTTTACCATTTTGGGGTTAGTTGTAAACATACCGCTTACATCGGTCCAAATTTCTAATTGATTCACTTTTAATGCGGCAGCCACAATTGCAGCAGTAAAATCTGAACCACCGCGTCCTAAAGTTGTTTGTTCTCCAATAACAGATTTCGATACAAACCCCGGAAGAATTGTGATTTGTTGTGAAGCTGCACCAAAATAATCTTGAATATTTTTATTTGTGATACTATAATTAACTTCTGCTTTCGTGAAAACCGAATTGGTAACCACAAGTTCTTGAGAATTTTTACGTTCAGCAGAGAGACCTCTACTTTTCATAGTTTCGGCAATAATGAACGACGATAATAATTCACCGAAACTTACTAACTTATCAGATGTTTTAGGGGACAGTTCGTTAATCAAGAAAATACCGTTTAGCAAATTTTCTAGCTCCTCTAATTTTTCACTAACCACAGGGGCGATAGCAGACCCATCATCATCAGGATTTAATTCATAAATTATATCAAAGTGAATTTTAGCTATTTCTTCAAAAGTCTCTGTATAAGACTTGTCTTTGTTCTGTGCTTGTTTACCAGCTAAAAGTAACTTGTCGGTTATACCGCCAACTGCAGAAACCACACATATTACAGTATCACTTTTAGAATAATCTTCTAAAATATTTATAACGTTATTTATGTTTTTTGAAGAACCTACAGAAGTTCCTCCAAATTTTAAAACCTTCATTTTTTAATGAATTGATAATTGAAAATATATTTTGAGTTGTGATTGATATAGAAACCACAAAAATAGCCTGAAGTATATATTATTAACAACCCCAAAGGGTAGTCGTTGTAGTAGTACCAATGAAAGAAGTCGTTCCTTTAGAAAAAGAAGCGGAAACAAATCTTGTATTTTGGTCTAAATGGTTCATAAAAGCTATGATAATGCAAGCCAAAAGTATTACATTTAGCCTAATAAAAAAACTAAATTTAATTTTTTATAATATTCTTAAACAGAACTTCTTTTCTTTCAATAAAATCAATGTATTTTAACAAGAATTGGAAAATCAATAATCAAAAAAAATAATAAAAAGCGCCCTGCCTTTATGTTTTTAATGTAACAGGTAGTGACATGGTGAATTACATCTAACCGATGAAAATAACTAATAAAAACAAATGAAAATATTCTCTAAGGAGCAGGTTTACGAGGGAGATAGACTAACTGCAGAAAGACAACAAATTACATCTACCGAATTAATGGAGCGTGCCGCAACCCAAATTTTCAATTGGATGCACATGCGTATGCAAGGTGCTCAAGTACCTGTGCATGTGTTCTGTGGTATAGGGAATAATGGTGGTGACGGACTCGTTTTAGCCAGGCATTTAATAACTCACGGCTATAATGTGAAAACCTATATCGTAAACTATAGTGACAAACGATCAAAGGATTTTCTAATTAATTACGACCGTATTAAATCGGTAACCAAATCTTGGCCTCAAATGATGACTTGTGAGGCCGATTTCCCAGAAATTCATCCAGATGACATTATTGTTGATGCTATTTTTGGAATAGGCTTAAACAGGCCGGTAGTAGATTGGGTGAAAAAACTTTTTATGCATTTCAGATCAACAAAGGCTTTTACATTATCTGTCGATATTCCTTCCGGTTTACAAACTGATCAAGTACCAGAAAATGAAAACGATGTTGTATGGGCTGGTTATACACTAAGCTTCGCTTCACCAAAATTAATATTCTTTTTACCAGAAACGGCAAAGTATACGGTGCAATGGGAGGTATTGGATATTGGTCTAGACCCAGAGTTCTTGCATACAACCCAGACCGATGTTGAACTTATTGGTAAATATGAAGTCTTACCTATTTATGTCCCCAGAGATAAATTTTCACATAAAGGGCAATTTGGACATAGTTTAATAATTGGAGGGAGTTACGGAAAGATTGGAGCAGTGACTTTAACGAGTAAAGCGGCTTTGTCTGCAGGCGCAGGATTGGTTTCTGTATTCACACCAAAATGTGGATATAATGTTATACAATCGGCTTTTCCAGAAGCTATGGTATTCACGGATGAAAACGAAAAACTGGTTACATATATCAATTTTGATATTGAACCAACCGTTGTAGGCGTTGGAGTAGGCCTTGGTACAGATGTTAAAACCATAAGTGCTTTTGAAGCTTTTCTAAAGCAAAATAAATCCCCTCTTGTTATTGATGCCGATGGTATAAATATATTATCTAAAAAGAAAGCTCTGTTGAAGCTATTGCCCGAAAACACAGTGCTTACACCGCACCCTAAAGAACTTGAACGACTTATTGGTACTTGGAAAAATGATTTTGACAAGCTGGATAAGGTAAAAGCCTTATCAAAAAAGCACAAGGTTGTTGTTGTTATTAAAGGCGCCAATAGCATAACGGTTTTAGAAGATAAATTATACGTTAATACTACAGGCAACCCTGGATTGTCTACAGCAGGAAGTGGGGACGTTCTTACAGGGATTATTACAGGTCTAATATCGCAAGGCTACAATCCTTTAGTAGCCTCAATTTACGGGGTTTACTTACATGGAAAATCGGCAGATATAGCTGTTGAAGATTTTGGCTACCAAAGTTTAATTGCCAGCCATATTATTGAATATTTGGGTGAAGCATTTCTGGATATGTTTAAGCAACCTGAACAGCAACAGCCATCTGATGAAAATGGCAATGATAAAGAACAGCAGTAGTTATGCTCTCACTCTGAATTTGTATCAGCACGACATGAATAATACAAAAAAATCCTCTTGAAAAAGAGGCTTTAGTGTTTTTTTGAATCGTTTCTTAGATTTCTAATGTGTCAAATAAGCTAATTAGCTTAGGACTCGACGGTCTTGGTGCATTGGCGTCTACTATATTGCCATCAGGGTCAATTAGAATGAATCTTGGTATTCCCATGATCTTGTATCCTTGAACAAAGTCAGACTTCCATGCTTTATCCGCAAGTAACTGAATGCCTCCCATATCTTTTTCAGCAATCATTTTTTTCCAACCTTCTACGGCGGCAGATTTTCTCTCTTCTGGTGTAGCGCCTTTAAAACCTCTACCTTCGTCTACAGAAATACTAACAAAGGCTATGTTCTTTCCGTCATATTTATCTTCAACTTCTTTTAAGAAAGGAATTTCCCTTTTACATGGACCACACCAAGTTGCCCAAACATCTATATAAACGTATTTACCCTTTAAATCGCTAAGGGAGGTGGTACCGCCATTATAGTTCTTGTAATTAGTAAAAGAGGGGGATGGTTTTCCTATTAAATCATCGTATTGGCTAGACTTAGCTTTTTGCTGACGATATACACCTAGGAGTCCTTCTTGCATTTGAGCTAAACTATTTCGTTCATTTACTGCGACTGTAGAATCTATATTTTTATAACTATCCAATAAATCCGTAAAGGTTTTTTGCAAGTTAGCAACTTTAGTCTTGAATGCTTCTTCTTCTAACTCTAAGAGGTTTGGGGTAAATTCTTTTTCTTGAACTAAGCTCTTTTTTGCTAAATAGTTACTGGTTTCTGCGCCTTTGCCTGTGTAAACGATAGTTTCATCAAATGCTTTTGTATCTAGGGTTAAGTTAATATCTACATCATTTTCTAAAAATAAAAATGTAGATTCTTTTCCGTCGAATAAGTTATATACGCCCGGCTCTACCTTTAGGGTATCGCTGAAGCTTCCGTCTTGATTTACTTTTAGGGTTTTAGAAAAGCCGTTATATGATCTTATAATTAAAGAATCGCTATTTCTGTTAGTTATTTTCCCAGAAAGAGTGGCGTAATCTTTAGGATCTGTTTGGCAACTCATTACTATTATTGCCAGAAGTGCTATTAATAATTTTTTTTCCATTACAAGTTATTATTGTCTGCCAAAAGTAAGCATTTGAGGAACTTTTGAAATAACATTTTCATTATTATTAACATTTACATGATTGCGTTTTATACAATAGCGTTTTAGAAATTATAAATAACCCTATTGTAATCTACTGTCTCTGGTATAATTTTAAGATTGAATAGTTCTTTTTGAATTTTGGAAATTGTTTTGTTACTAATGACATCCTGAGACCATTCCGTTAAGCTTAACCATTCTTGAACATCTGCCAGTTGTTGCTCGTATCTGTTGGCTATGGTCTTGTCTATACTAGGGATATGTTTGAAATCTACTGAAGTAGTGTTGATTATTTCCAAAATGGTTTCCAGAGTTTCTTTTTCCGAAGTAATAAACTCTTCCCTTACGGCAATTACAAAGCAAGGCCATGGTGTTGGGCAGTTATTTATGCTTCTGAACACACCGCTATCAACCAAAGGTTTTGTAGTAAACTTTTCCCAAAGGAAATAATCTGCAGTTCCATTGGTTAGTGCTTCTACAGCACCATTTAAGTTTTTGATAACACTGAATTCTAAATCGTTTTCTAAATTCCAATTATTGTTTTCGGCGTTTATGTATGCCATCAAATGCGAACCAGAACCATATCTGCTTATGGCGGCTTTTGTGCCTTTTAGGTCTTCAATAGTTTTGTAACTGGATTGATCCCCTACATGAATACCCCAAATTAAAGGGGATTCAACATAAGTCTGCACTATTTTACTGGGGTTTCCAGCAATAATATCTTTAATTATACCTTCTGTTAAAATAATAGCAATATCAATGTCTTTATCTCGAAGCGCTTTACACATGGCGCCCGTTCCTCCGTGGTAATCGCTCCATTTTAAATCAATACCTTGACTTTCAAATTCTTCATTCTCAATCGCTAAATGCCAGGGCAGATTAAAATGCTCTGGAACGCCTCCAATGTTTACTTCCTTCAACTTATTCTGAAATTTTATTTAGTGTATATTTTATTAGATTTTCTACTGTTTGCCCTGGTTTTAAACTGAAGTTTCCAGTAGCTCTATTTGCAATAATGGCATTTAATGAAACAGCATGATGACCTAACAGTTTACAAAGTCCATAAATGGCTGAAGTTTCCATTTCTAGATTAGTAACCCTAATGCCGTTAAAAACAAAAGCATCCATTTTTTCATTTAAACTGGAATCTTGTACGGGTAGTCTCAACACCCTTCCTTGGGGACCATAAAAGCCGCCGGCAGTGGCGGTCATACCTTTAAAGATGTTTGGGCCATCAAACTTTTGCTGCAATTCAAAACTGTTTTTAACAATAATAGGGTAGGCTTTGTTAGTACTCCACTCTGTTTGTTTTACAAATGCCTGTTCTATTTCTGGGTTTTTTATAGTGTCTATTTGGTAGAAATGTAACATACCGTTTAAATCGAGACCATATTCACTCAGGACAAAAGAATCTACGGGAACATCGCTTTGAAGCGAACCTGATGTGCCAACTCTAACAATATTAAGGGCAGTGGTTGTTTCTTTCGGTTTTCTTGTGGATAAATCTATGTTTACAAGGGCGTCTAGTTCATTAAGAACGATATCAATATTATCTGGCCCTATACCAGTAGAAATCACTGTCAATCTCTTGCCTTTGTAATGCCCTGTATGTGTTTTAAATTCACGCTTTTGCGTTTTAAACTCAATGGTATCGAAATGCTTAGAAACTTTATCAACCCTATCCTGGTCACCAACAAAAATAATGGTATCGGCAATATTCTCGGGTTTTAGGTTAAGATGATAAACACTACCATTAGGATTTAAAATTAATTCAGATTCTTTAATGGGCATTTGCAATAGTTTTTACGAGCTTATTTTCTTTTTTACTGAATTGAAAGTCACATTTTTTAACGCCACCAAATACAGAGGCATCATTTATTTCTTTAGTAAAATTATGCTGCCCCAATAAGGCCTCATGTCCCTTCCTGTTAAGTTTAATGCCATTTTCATCTTCTGAATAGAAAATAGACAATTGGTTGATAATCCTGCCTAACTGCATGTCGCCAAACCCATAGAAACCTTGATAGTTTAAAGCATAGCCCAAGAGATGGTGTTTAGATTTGATGGTGTTCTTATCTAAGATTTCCAAAATGTTGTTTTCTATGGTGCTTAAGCCACTTTTACTGTCAGGAAATCGCTTTAAATGCGCTTTCAGGCAGTTGCTCATATAATCAAAAGAGGAGCTTTTAACAATGAATGGCTTAAATAGGTTGTGGTCTTTTCCGTTGTAAATTTGCCAGAGGCTTTCGGCATGTTCTATATCTTCTTCCTTTAGAAGCACTCTATTGGTGTAGTGGGCTGTGAGTTGATCGGAACTTAATTCGGAAAGCCCCTTGAGGTTTTTGCTTCTTGCTATGCGTCCACTACACACCAAAGAAATGGGGAGTTTTATTTTCTTTTGTCTTAACAGGCTTATAACGGCAATGAGGTTGATATGACAAAACAAGTCGTATTCAAACCAAAGTACAATTTCAGAATAATCGTCAACATGGTCTAGTCTCGAAATTTCTGCTTTAAAGGCATCGATATCCAAATAAACATTATAAGTTTTTGAGAAAAAATTTGCTCTGGCTTTAAAGAAATCATCCGATTGAATATCAACTCTGGTAGGGCCTTCACATAGCATTTCGTGCCAAGTAATAAGATCACCTTTGTAACCAGACTCGCTAAGGTAATTGGTTAAAGCCCCGCCGTTTGTAATATGCAATTGTTTATTCCCCATATATTAACCGCCTACACGTTTTACTTTAAAGCCCTTGTCTTTAAGGATATTCATGATTTTATCTCTATAGTCACCCTGAATAATTATTTTGTCGCCTTTAAAACTGCCACCTACACTTAGTTTTGTTTTTAGTTCTTTGGCTAATTGTTTAAAGTCTTCGGTAGCCCCAGTGTAACCCTCAAGAATTGTTATTGGTTTACCTTTACGTTTCTCGTATTTGCAAATAATGGGGTCATCTTGAATCCATAGTCCATCAGTATTGTCTTCTTGAGCTTCAGCAGAAGCATTTTCAGAAACATGGTCTGGAAATAAGTTTTTTAATTGATCTTGTAAATCCATTTTCGTCCCTCTTAATCTCCCCTTAGGGGAGAAACTCAAACAGGGTGATTTGAGTTATTGTTTACAAATTAATTTAGTCATTAGTCCAGGTTTCTTCCTTTTTGGGAAAGTAAAGGATTGGAATTCTATTTTTTAATTAATCCCAGTTCGATTAAACGTTCATTCAAAAATTCCCCAGCAGTAATGTCTTCAAATTGTTTTGGGTTGTTTTCGTCCACACAACCCTCGAGGACATCTAATTTCATGTCGCTTATGGGATGCATAAAGAAAGGAATAGAAAACCTGGAAGTCCCCCAGAGTTCTTTTGGTGGATTCACAACACGATGAATCGTAGACTTTAATTTATTGTTGGAATGTCTAGATAGCATATCCCCAACATTTATCATTAATTCATCGGGTTGAGCTATGGCATCTAGCCATTCACCTTCATGGTTTTGTACTTGCAGCCCTTTTCCTTGCGCGCCCATTAATAAGGTAATTAAATTAATATCGCCGTGAGCTGCAGCTCTTACAGCTTCTTTAGGTTCTTCTTTTATTGGCGGATAGTGAATAGGTCTTAAAATGGAATTACCATTGTGTATGTAAGCATCAAAATAAGTTTCTTCCAAACCAAGATATATTGCAAGTGCTCGCAACACATATTTTGCAGTTTTTTCAAGCATTTGGTAGGTTTCCTTGCCTACAGTATTAAATTCCGGAAGCTCTTCTACAATAACATTATCTGGGTATTCTGCCTTTAGAGTTTCGTTGTCTTCAACATATTGACCAAAGTGCCAAAACTCTTTTAAATCACCTTCTTTTTTACCTTTAGCACTTTCTTTTCCAAACGAGACGTAACCGCGCTGACCACCAATGCCAGGAATTTCATATTTCTGCTTGGTTTCAAGTGGTAGGTTGAAAAAGTTTTTTACCTCATTATAAAGCCTTTCCACCAAATCATCGTCTAAAAAATGCCCTTTTAAAGCAACAAAGCCAATATCTTCGTAGGCTTTACCTATAGCATCAACAAAACGTTGTTTTCGGTCCGGGTCATTAGCTAAAAAATCCTTTAGATTAACACTTGGTATGGTTTTCATTGTAGAAGTTTTTTGTTAGTCGCACTATTACAAAAGTATGAAATTAATGTAAAGATGCTCAGGATTTATTTTGACTTTAAAAATGAGGCGAGATTGGTTTTTATCCTATATTTGGTCTACCTGCACAGGTGTTAAACACTATAATCTCTTTAATGAAGCAACTCGAATATAATATTGGTAACCTCAAAGAAAAAAAACTGCTGAAGTTGTATAGGAACCTTTTGAAGCCAAGGATGGTAGAGGAGAAGATGCTTAAATTATTGAGGCAAGGGAAGATTAGTAAATGGTTTTCTGGTATAGGGCAAGAGGCTATTGCTGTTGGAGTTACTATGGCTCTTAAAGATACCGAGTATATTTTGCCTATGCACAGAAATTTGGGGGTTTTTACAACGAGAGGTATTCCGTTATACAGACTGTTTGCGCAATGGCAAGGCAAAGCCTCTGGGTTTACACAAGGTAGAGATCGTTCATTTCATTTCGGGACACAACAATACAAGATTGTTGGCATGATTTCACACTTAGGACCACAACTTGGTGTTGCAGATGGCATAGCTTTGGCTGGTAAATTAAAAAAAGAAAATAGTGTCACAGTTGTTTTTACAGGCGAAGGTGGAACTAGTGAGGGAGATTTTCATGAAGCGCTAAATATAGCCTCGGTATGGCAATTACCAGTTATATTTTGTGTTGAAAACAATGGCTATGGACTTTCAACACCTACTAATGAACAATACAATTGTCAAAATATAGCCGACCGTGGGATTGGTTATGGTATGGAGTCTCATATTATAGATGGTAATAATATTATAGAAGTCTACAAAACAGTAAAAAAAATAACGAAGCAAATCCGAAAACAACCACATCCTGTTTTATTAGAATTTAAAACATTTAGAATGCGTGGGCATGAAGAGGCTAGTGGTGTTAAATATGTTCCTGAGGAGTTGTTGGAGGCTTGGTCAAAAAAAGACCCTGTAATAAACTTTGAAAGTTTTTTAAAATCTGAAGGGGTAATTACTGAAGATGGAATATTGAGCATTAAAGCAAACATTACTAATGAAATTAACGAACATTTAGAAGTAGCTTTAGAAGAAAATGATTTAGAATCAATTGAAACTAATGAGTTAAGTAGTGTTTATCAAAACTTTGAATATGAATACTTTGAATATTTAAATAACAAAAAAGAAATTAGATTTATTGATGCTATTGCCTCTGGTCTAAAGCAAAGCATGGAGCGACACGAAGATCTCATTATTATGGGACAGGATATCGCAGAATACGGTGGCGTTTTTAAAATCACCGAAGACTTTGTAGATCAATTTGGAAAAGAACGTGTTAGAAATACGCCCATTTGTGAATCTGGAATTATAGAAACAGCTATGGGCTTATCTATTGCTGGAATGAAAGCCGTGGTTGAATTGCAATTTGGAGATTTTATAAGTTCTGGATTTAATCCCGTGGTAAATTATTTGGCAAAATCCTTTTACAGATGGCAACAAAATGCCGATGTCGTTTTAAGAATGCCCTGCGGTGGCGATGTAGGTGCTGGGCCATTTCATTCGCAAACCAACGAAGCTTGGTTTACAAAAACACCCGGACTAAAAGTAGTTTATCCTGCATTTCCATACGATGCGAAAGGCTTGCTAGCTACAGCTATCAATGACCCAAATCCTGTGTTGTTTTTTGAACACAAGGCATTATATAGAAGTATAAAGCAAGATGTACCTACTGGATATTACACCTTACCTTTTGGAAAAGCATCGCTTATACATGAGGGTGCTGACATCACAATCATATCCTTTGGCGCGGCTTTGCACTGGGCCCTAAATACGTTGGAGAACAACCCTAATATTGATGCCGATGTGATTGATTTAAGAACCCTCCAACCTTTAGATACCGACACTATTTATGCTTCTGTAAAGAAGACCGGAAAAGTAATCATTTTACAAGAAGACTCTATGTTTGGAGGTATAGCAAGCGATATTTCAGCTTTAATACAAGAACACTGTTTTGAATATTTAGATGCTCCCGTAAAGCGCGTGGCTAGTTTAGATACGCCTATTCCTTTCGCAAAAGCCCTGGAGCAGCAATATTTGCCCAAGGAACGTTTTGAAATTGAGCTAAAAGCACTTTTACATTATTGATATTATAAGTTTTATTATGCGTAGTATTTTAAAACACCATGCTTATAGCTTGCCGAGATCATATAAGCATGGTGCTGTAACTAAATTTATCTTGTCTCTGCTTCAGATAACTTAAAAGGGTAAGCATCTTTAACTGTTTTCAGCTCTACTTTAGTTAAATTGTCTTTGGACTTTCCAAATGTATTAATCGAATACTCGTTTCTTAACTCATTATAGGCTTTGGTCAATTCATTCTGTACAGCTACATATTGCTTATAAGTAGTCTGCTTCATGTTCTGTAAAGAAATAACGGCTTCACCCGGATTATCAGATGAACTCACCAATTGTTCACCATGGCAATAACTACAAGAGTTATCTCCGTTATTGTCTAAGAAATCTTTAGCGAGGTCTTTTAACTCCTCAAGCTTAACTAAATTGCCCTCAACCATAATTTGGTCTTTCCCGTTAATCATAACCTGTAAAATGTTACGCTCATTAATGGGAGGGGAGCAATCCTGTCCATCAGGACAAGGTTTAGGGAGCAATCTGTTAATACCAACATCTGTAGAAATGGTCGCTGTTACCAAGAAAAAAATTAATAACAAAAAGGCAATGTCTGCCATAGACCCGGCGTTAATTTCGGGTCTGAATTGTAATCTTCTCATAAAATTATAGTTTAAATGGCCGGAGTTGGTCCGGCAGGTTAATGTGAAGGTTATTCACAAAAACAATACCATAACTTTATGGTTATTAATGTTCTAATTCTTGTAACTGCTGTTTTATCTAACACAACTCAATTTGATTACTTGTGTTTTTAGTGTGCAAAGCGTTTTGAACCTTTCCAAACGATGTCGCATGAAGATCTAAAATTTATCAATTGCCTAGAAGGGAATAAATTTTCTTGTGTGATGTGGTTAATTTTTTTTGATATTTTAATTACTGCTCTCATTTTTTGATTGATGAAAGTTTTTTTTGAGACGTTACTATCTGTAACGTCTCTTTGTGTTCCAAGTATGACTTTTTGTTGTACTTAGTGTTCCTGAAATTTGGTTGTTGTTTAAAGTTCTCATAATTATTCGTTTTTTAATGATTTATATCAGATAGACGATAAGAAATTAATTTTGTTACAGTACTATGCATTGCAAAGTAGTAATTTAACAGATTTTAACAATTTTTGATTGTTTTTGTAAGGGTTACACTATAATTTTCACTAAAAAGAGCTTAGGAATGGTTTTTGATAAAGCATTCAGTAAATATTTATGTTATTAGGTAACTATAAGTTATTTTTGAATTATCTAATTATTATGAAGCCAAATAAGGTAAACATATATACTTATGTCTTTTTCTTGCTGATTTTCTGTTATTCAACACATGCACAGATTGATTCAAAGAAGAAGAACCTTGTTATACCCGCAGTTGAGACCGAAAACGACACTTTGGATGGGTCTCCTTTAGTACCGCCAAAAACTGTTAAAAGCGATGGTGATTTTAGTGGTTTTAACTTGCCAAAACCAAATGTTAATCTAAAAATGCCCAAGAAGGAGCTGTCCATGTTTAAGGAGGAATTTGGTAATCCTGGAGAGCTATTCGCTGATCGACTTGAAAATCAGCAAAAATCTATTATTAAAGAATTAGAGTTAGGAACTAAAGGAAGTAAAGTCGATGTGTTTTTTGGGAACCATAAAACAAAATCCAAAACGGTAAAAGTGATGTATCGAGATTATGGTCTTGAAGATGGAGATTTAGTCCGTATTTCGGTAAATGACGAGATAATAATTTTTAGAGCTGCACTATTAAATTCTTTCGGTAGTTTTGAATTAAAATTACGACCAGGTGTAAACAAAATAGAGTTTTTGGCACTAAACGAGGGTTATGCACTTCCCAACACGGCACATTTTAGGGTGCTGGACGATAAAAATAATATTATAGCCGCTGATCTTTGGGCACTTTCAGTAAACGTGAAAGGAACAGTTAATATTATTAAAGAGGAATAGAGCTATTTAACAATCTCATCAATCACTTTTAATTCCTCGTCTGAAAACTCTAAATTAT
This sequence comes from Seonamhaeicola sp. ML3, assembly GCF_023273855.1. NCBI lineage: Bacteria > Pseudomonadati > Bacteroidota > Flavobacteriia > Flavobacteriales > Flavobacteriaceae > Seonamhaeicola > Seonamhaeicola sp. ML3. Next base: position 2,926,785 of record NZ_CP096884.1, read on the forward strand.
CCAAACCTTTTAGGTTTTCCTTTAATTGATTTGCAGAACTAGCACCCAAAAGCACTGAAGCCACGGTAGGTTGTCTTAAAATCCAAGCAACAGCCATTTGCGATAATTTTTGTCCGCGTTCTTGGGCAATGGTATTCAGTCTTCTAATCTTTTCAAGGTTGTTGTTCACCATCTCTGTATTCAAATAACTTAAATCCTTAGAAGCCCTAGAGCCTTCTGGTATACCATTTAAATATTTGTCGGTAAGCATACCTTGAGCCAATGGCGAAAAAGCTATACAACCAACACCATTCTTTTCTAAAGTTTCTAAAAGTTTGTCTTCTACCCAACGGTCAAAGATAGAGTATCGTGCTTGGTGCAATATAAAAGGGACATTGTGATTTTTTAATAACGCAGCAGCTCGTTGTGTTTCCTCGGCACTATAATTAGAAATGCCCACATATAAAGCCTTTCCTCGTCTAACAATATCTGCCAAAGCACCCATGGTTTCTTCTAAGGGTGTTTCGGGGTCTGGACGATGATGATAAAAAATATCTACATAATCTAAGCCCATTCGTTTTAAACTTTGATCTACACTTGCGATTAAGTATTTTCTCGACCCCCAATTTCCATAGGGGCCTGGCCACATATCGAATCCCGCTTTAGAGGCGATAAACATTTCATCCCTGTAGTGTTTAAAATCTTGCTTCAGTATAGTGCCAAAATTTTCCTCAGCTGAACCATAAGGAGGACCATAGTTGTTGGCTAAATCGAAATGTGTAATTCCTAAATCGAACGCATAGCGAATAATCTCCCTTCCGTTTTGAATATTATCGACAAATCCGAAGTTATGCCATAAGCCTAGGGAGATAGCAGGCAAACGAACACCACTTTTTCCAGAGCGTCGGTAAGTCATGTTATCATAGCGACTTTCTGAAGCGCTATAGGTTTTAACTCCTGATTTATCGTTTATATGCATTGCGATATGTTTTTGAGATGATATCGCTAAAATAGGAATTTAGATTATAACCTGTCTAATTTGTAATTGTATTCAATTGTGATATTAAGTCGTCTTTAATGGAACTATTAACATCGCTTAATGGTGCTAGAGAAGGATTCAATAAGTTAGGGTTTTCTAAAGGGTTTTCCGATAAATCATACAAAGCCTCAGAGCCATCTCCGAATAAAATATATTTATGGGTTGCATTTCGTATAGTAACATCTTTAGTGCCCGCATCGTTTAAAATCTCAGAATAATTGTATTGTCTGGTGTTTGCAGAACTGCTAGAAAGTAAATTCTTTATACTAAAACTATCGTATATTTGAGAAGTGCCCGTACCCGCTAAATCAGCAATGGTAGCAAATAAATCTGTGGTATTTACTAGTGCTTCTTCTAATTGAGCAACCCGAGTAACACCTTTTCCTGAAATTACCATGGGCACTGCAACTCCACCTTGGTAAACGTTCCCTTTGGCTCTTCTGCTGTTGTATTCTTGAGCAACACGTCCGGGGGTGCCATTATCTCCAATAAAAATTATAACCGTATTATCTCTTTCTTGTTGACTCATTGAATTTATTAACCTGCCCATTTCAGTATCTAGAGCTTCAAGAGCTGCCATGTAATAGGGCATAGTGTTCCCGCTAATGCTTGCTTGATCTGATGGTAAAGCACCTTGTGAGTGTAAATTGTTTGGAGGTAAATGAAATGGTGAGTGCGGTGCATTATAAGCTAACCACAAAAACCAAGGCTTAGTTTGATCATTAATCCAATCTATTGCTAAATCTGTAAATTTGGAAGTAGCATACTCTGTAGAATTAGTTGAGTTGCCATTAATGTTTAATGTCCAATTCGTATAAGAGCTTATGTTACTAGTTGTACCAGCAAAGTAAGTTATACCCATTTCGTTAGCGTGGGTATTTGTTCTCCCTAAATGCCATTTTCCAATTACAGCGTGACTGTATGCTTGGTTTGTGTTATCATCTAGGTGTTTTTGGATTGTTGTTTCACTTGTGTTTAGAGTAAGCCCAGCTCGAATTAATCCTGTTCTTAATCCGTATTTTCCTGTAAGAATACCGGCTCTGGTAGGGGAGCAAGTAGGGTTTGACCATGCATTATTAAACTTTAAGCCATTATCCATTAAATCCACTAGATTAGGCATGTTTGGCTTTATACTGCCAATACTATACCCGGGGCAAGCATCGAGACCAAAATCGTCTGCTATTATGAGTAATATGTTTGGTGATTGGTTTTGCTCTGTGGGTTGTTGTTCTTCAATATGTTCTTCTTCGGTTTCCTGTTCTTGGTTGTTTTGTTCTATATCTCCCGAGCTACACGAAAAAATCAAGAAACAAACTACCATAGATATAAAGCTTAGTTTCTTATAAATGTCCATAGTCATACCTGTTTAGAAATGGGTTATTTTCATTTTAGACCTAAAGAATTTAAAATAGTTTAAATTAAAATCAATTTATATGTAAATTTTTTAATTCTACCGTTTTGTTAAAAAGTTGCGCATAATTTAAAGCAACGGCATAGTACAAAACCCAATAAAGATGTTATTTTTGCTTGGTCAAAAACTAATGCATGTCCGTTGTATCTCAAATTGAATTAGCCGAAAGAAAAACAGGAAAAGACCTTTATAGTTACCAAAAAGGGGCTATAGACAAAATTTTTAAGAGCTTTGATGAATCTCGTCCTGATTATCATTTATTATATCAATTGCCTACAGGTGGTGGTAAGACAGTAATCTTTTCTGAAATAGTTAGGCAGTATCTAAAAACTCATAAAAAGAAGGTGCTTGTAATGACGCACCGAATCGAGTTATGTAAGCAAACCTCTAATATGCTTACAGAATTTGGAGTCATAAACAAAGTTGTTGATAGCAAGGCCGATTTAAGTGACCAATCAGAATATTCTTGTTTTGTTGCTATGGTTGAAACCTTAAATAACAGGTTGCACGATGATAAATTAGACATTTCGGATATTGGATTGGTCATTATCGATGAGGCCCACTACAACTCATTTACCAAATTGTTTAAATTCTTTAGCCAGTCTTTCATTCTAGGAGTTACTGCAACACCTTTAAGCTCTAGTATTGAATTGCCCATGACCGACAATTACGATGAACTTATTGTTGGCGAAAGTATAGAATCATTAATAGATAATGGCTTTTTGGCCAGAGCTGAAATGTTTAGTTACAATGTTGGCTTAACTTCTTTGGTTGTCGGTGCTAATGGAGACTATACTGTTAAATCTTCTGAAGACCTTTATACCGATGACAACATGCTTACTAAGCTGTTAAGGGCTTATGAAGAACGTTCCAAGGGTAAAAAAACTTTAATATTCAACAATGGTATCAATACATCATTACATGTTTATGATACCTTCAGAAGAGCTGGTTATCCCATAGCACATTTAGATAATACTCATTCTAAAAAAGAACGTGCCTACATACTAAAGTGGTTTAAAGAAACTCCAGATGCTATTTTAACCTCTGTAAGCATCTTAACCACTGGTTTTGATGAACCTACAGTTGAAAGCATTATTTTAAACAGGGCCACTAAATCACTTACACTTTACTACCAAATGATAGGTAGAGGTTCTCGTGTGCTTGAAGATAAGAAAACGTTTCAGGTAATTGATTTAGGGAATAACTTCCATCGCTTTGGACCATGGGGCGACAATCTGGATTGGCAACGTATTTTCAGGTCGCCAAACTACTATTTGGATTCGCTATTGAGCGATGAAGAGTTGGAAAGCAATTTTAGATATGAAATGCCAGACGATTTGCGTGCCGAATTCGGAAATTCTAAAGAGGTGTTTTTCGACATTCAGCGCACTTATGTAGAATCAATAAGATCAGGTGAGTCTTCTAAAGTTGTTTTAGAACGTTCTATTGCTCAACATGCCTATATATGTATCGAAAATAGTGAAGATGTCTACGATGCTTTAATGCTTGCCAGAAAGCTAGGTGATGATATCGACTTCAGGATTGGCCGCTATACAAAATGTATTAGTAAGAGTACCTTTAATTTTGTAGAGTGGTTAAAGGGAGAATACCGAAAAAAGCTAAACTCATATCTTAGGTCTAACTTCGATGAAGTTTTTGAATCTATTCATGGGCACCCTCCTGAGGATTAAACATATACCTTTAATATTTAGCTATTGGATATAAGAAGCGCCTTAAAGTTTATGCTTATTAGTACATTGTCTTTTGCGTGTATGAATAGCACAGTAAAGTACCTAAGTGACATTAGCGCTTATCAAATTGTTTTCTTCAGGTCTATCACCACTTTGTTGTTCACCATGGTCTATCTTTTTAAAAATAAGATATCCATTTGGGGCAATAACAAAAGGATATTATTGTTGCGCGGGTTGGTAGGTGTTACTTCTATGCTTCTTTTTTTTATGTCTACAAAGTACTTGCCTATTGGTACAGCGGTTTCGTTACGTTATCTGGGGCCTATATTTGCATCTATTTTTGCCATTTTCTTTTTAAAAGAAAAAATAAAGTCAGTACAATGGTTGTTTTTCCTGTTGGCGTTTGCTGGCGTAGTTATTTTAAAAGGGTTTGATCTAGAACTGAATATGCTAGGACTCGCTCTTGTTTTATGCTCAGCCATATTTGTAGGTTTGGTTTATGTGATACTCAGTAAAATTGGTAAGAGCGAACACCCAGTTGTTGTGGTTAATTATTTTATGGCAGTTTCTGTACTTGTTGGAGGTTTGTTATCTATTTCCAATTGGGTAAATCCTGCCAATAATTTGGAATGGTGTTTACTATTAAGTCTGGGGGTGTTTGGGTACTTCGGACAGGTTTTTATGACCAAGGCTTTTCAGATTGCTGCATCTACAAGTCAAATAGCACCACTAAAATATCTAGAAACTATTTTTACGCTGTTGCTTGGTGTGGCTATTTTTTCTGAAGTATATACGATTTGGAGTTTATTGGGCATAAGCATGATAATTATAGGACTTGTTTTAAATGCCAAGTTTAAAGAACGTTTAAAAACACAGAATGAGTAATCCGAATCGTTTTTCGTTTATAAGACCAGAAAAATTTCCTTTTTTTTACGGTTATGTTGTTCTTCTTTTTGGCAGTATTGGTGTTTTAGCGAGTATTCCTGGACAAACTGTAGGTGTGTCTGTTTTTACCGACCCTGTAAAAGATGCTTTGGGACTTACACGAAATCAGTTCAGCAATGCTTACATGATAGGTACATTTCTAAGTTCGTTCCTTATTGGTAAAGCCGGAATATGGTTCGATAAATTCGGTGCTCGATATGTGGCATTTTTTGCAGCAGTACTATTAGGTAGTGCTCTTTTGCTTTGTTCTATTTCTGTTCAAATTAGTCACGAAATTTCCAATATACTTAATGTGCAAACTTGGTGGGTACCTTTTGTTGTAATAACAGTATTGTTCTTTTTAATACGGTTTAGCGGACAAGGCGTAATTACTATGTCTTCGCGAAATATGATTATGCTTTGGTTCGATAAGAATAGGGGTAAAGTAAATTCTATTAACAGCATAGGGGTGTCTTTGGGCTTTTCTATAGCGCCTTTAGTCTTCAATGCATTAATTGAACAAGAGGGTTGGCAGAAAAGTTGGCAGATTTTAGCTGTGTGCCTATTCGTTTTTAGTTTTCTTGTTTTACAGTTTTATAGAAATAGACCTGAAGATTTTAAAATGGTCCCTGATGGAACCTTGTCAAAAAAGCAAAAGGATATTACAAACAATACGGTTATAAAAGATTATACATTAAAAGATGCTAAAAAGACGAGAGCCTTTTGGATTATAGGGCTTATTCTAGCTTTTAACAGCTTTTATATCACCGGATTTACATTTCATGTCGTATCAATATTCGATAGTTTTGGCTATGAGAAATCTCAAGCCATTTCTATATTTCTACCAATTTCTATCATTGCTATTTCTGTTTCTACCTTATGTAATATTTTAAGCGATTACATAAAGCATAAAATTTATATACTCATAATGATTGTAAGCGGTATAATTGCGTCTACAGGACTTTTGTTTTTGTCAAATACTTTTGGCGTTTACATGTTAATTGGAGGTTTGGGTGTTTTAGGCGGGCTTTTTGCCGTTGTTAATGCGGTGACTTGGCCAAGGTACTATGGCAGGAAATATCTAGGAGCCATAACCGGTAAGGTTATGAGTTTTCTAGTGATAGCAAGTGCCATAGCACCAACTATATTTAGTTACTGCTTTACCAATATGGGGTCCTATAGGTTTATCGCTTTTGTGAACATCGGATTTTTATTAGTACTACTTTTAGGGGCTTTCAAGGTTAAAAACCCACAATAATCTAGCGTTCAATATTTTAAATATGCATAGCTATTAAGATTGGTTTTTTCTAATCTCCTCATTTGTGCATAGAAAATAAGATTTAGTTTTAAGTGTCATTAATCGATGAATTTGACAAAAAAAATCGGTTTATCGTTTTATTTAAGAGTTCATAAGGAATTTATGGTTTTAGCTCTTATTTGCTATAGTTTTATTGTGAATTAAATCTTTAGCCCCATGAAATATTTGATTGCACTTGCTTCTTTAGCACTTATTTTAGCGAACTGTCTTACGATCTCGGCACAAGAAACTGATGTAGTTCTAAAGGATATTCCAGAAAACTATAAAAAGAGGAGTCCCATTTATGATTTCTCTGAAAAAACCTTGAACAGTGTAGACACGATACCAAGTTTTGCTACTCAAAAAAATAAGCTGAAAATTACAGGGACCATTTACGAAAGTGATGGCGTTACACCGGCAAAGAACGTACTCTTGTTTATACACCAGACAGACGAAAACGGAGATTTCGAGTTAAAAAGACATAATAAGAAGCGTTATGTACATCATAGGGGATGGGTAAGAACTAACCAAGATGGTCAATATACCTTATACACATTTGTACCAGGAAGTTCTATCTATGGTAAAGAACCAAAACAGATTTTGCCAATTATAAAAGAGCCTAATAAACCAGAATATAAAATTGAAACTTTTTTGTTTGACAACGACCCTTTATTGACTGAAAAGTGCAGGGAAGAAGTTGCAAAAACCGATCCGCAACGTATACTTGTACTAGATAAAAAAGAAGGGCTATGGATCGCGAAAAGGGATATTATTCTAGGAAAAGAAATAGCATCCTATTAAAAAGAACATACTCTAAAACTAATATAAACTAGCTTAAAAGGTCAAGATTTAAATCTTGACCTTTTTTTAATTTCAAATTTTATTGAGGTTGATTTAACAACTGTTCAATATTACAACATTATTGCATTGAATTATTTTGTAATTTTCTGTGGTGCTAATATGTTAGAAATGAGAAAGTTTGTTTATGTTTTGTTTTTTGTGGTGTTACCAATGGTTTATACAAATAATATAAGTGCACAGACGAATCCATCCAGCGAAGAACTTCATAAATTCTTTAATAACGAACAGTTGCTTATTACATATCGTGAGGGTGAAGCTCTATATGGTACCTATTATTTTTTGGAAATCCATTATTGCTCTAGTGGGTATTATGGCTTATATGGTAGCACTGTGAAACGCACGGTTTTGGGTAATGAGCAAAAAAGTAATTGGCAGGAATACGGCACTTGGAAAATAACATCCCAAAACGGTGTTAATGGTATATTTTGTGCTTCTACTACTGGAAATCAAATGTTTTACCCAATTTATAAACTTGCAAATGGTAGTATGTATATAAGTGAAGGGGTTAGCATCGTGAAAAAAGGACGAGCAATCTGTAATAATTAAAGCCTATTTTTCTATAACAAGCTTTTGTCCAATTTTAATAACCGTATTATACTTTATGTGATTAAGTTTACAGATAGCTGCTATACTCACGTTATTTGTTCTGGAAATCCTTGACAAAGTGTCTCCAGGTTTAACCACATAAATAGACTTTTGTTTAATAAGGCTGGCCAAGGCCTCATCTTCAGTGGTAAGTAGCTCTAGTTTACTTTTACGTTTAGAACTATGAAATATGGCCTGAGTCCATTTTTCGGTAACCCAAAGTTCTTGTGATCTTATTTTATTGGTCTCACTAAATTCAAATAGGTATTCAGGGTTTATGGCTATGCCTTTATAATTTACACCCAGATGCAAATGACTGCCTCTAGACCTTCCTGAATTTCCACCTTTACCCAGGTAACTCCCCTTAAAAACAGTGTCGTTTTCTTTAACACCATAACTTGATAAATGTGCATATACGGTTTCTAGTCCGTTGAAATGTCTTATTACAACAGTTCTCCCATGACCACTAGTATATCTAGCCATTCTAACTATACCGTCCAATATTGCATAAACACTATCACCGGTAATCAGATCTATATCAATACCTTTATGTGCGCGTCCCCAACGCCAACCAAAGCGTGAAGTTACAACCTTGTCTTTATGTATGGGCGCATGGTAAAGAGAATCCCTAAATTTTATTTGAAATGGAAATTCGAGAACTGCATTTTTATAAGGGCTGTACACCGTATTGTCCCAATAATCCGCTTTTATATCTGGTTGGGTTGTAACTAAAGAATCATCAGGAGTGTACGATGCGATTTGTATATTTTCGAAAGCCTTGGTAAAAACATCAATGTCTTTTAATGGTCTTTGGCCATACACACTTAGGGTTAAAGCAAGGAGGATACTGGCAATACTGTATTTCATTCTAAAAAAACTTGGTTGGTCATTTTTCAGATTTAGCGAATTTAAGTAATAATAACGCCCGTTTTTAAACTCTATTGTATGAGTTATTAACAAGAAAAGTGAGTGTGCCCAGTACCATTAAATTTAGAAAATGGCTTATATTTTTTTTATGAATTTTTTTAAAAGCCCACCCTTAATGCGGTTCACGTCGAATTCCATCACAAATGCATTGGGGTCAATACTATCTATTAGTTTATTGACTTTGCTTAATTCAAACCTGTTTATAACCGTATGAATGACCTCGAAGTCTTCTATTTTTCCACGGTTACCAAAACCGTTTACACCTTTGTAAATAGTCATTCCTGCTCCAAGCTTTTCAACAATCTCTTTTTTAATTTCGGTTTGTTTTGTTGAAACAATCATGATTCCAATAAAATCTTCAAAACCTTCGATAATCAAATCGGTAATTTTAGCGGTAACCAAAAATGTTAGGATAGAGTACATGGCAATTTCAAGAGATACAATTATGGCGGTTATCGAGAATAAGATGAAGTTGAATATTAAAACAATCTTGCCAATGGTAATTCCAAATTTGTTATTAATGTAAATTGCCAGTATTTCAGTACCGTCAAGCACAGCACCGTTTTTTACTGTTATTCCTATCCCTAACCCTAAAAACAATCCGCCAAAAATGGCGATAAGTAGCTTGTCTTCTGTTATAGTGCTAAAAGTTTCTAACTGAATCATTATTGCCAGACCTGTTATTGCAATAATTGATTTGAACACCATAGTCCTGGATATTGAAAAGTAGGCTAACAATAAAAACGGAATACTGAGCGCAATCAGCACCAAAGAGGTATTTAGGTGTAATGTTGAGTTGATTAAAATGGCTATTCCAGTAACACCTCCATCCAAAAATCCATTGGGCAAAAGAAATGCTTTAAGACCAATACTAGCCAAGATGACACCAATAGCTATTTGAACATATTCTGATATTGTAGAAACTGTAGTTTTTTTCATGAGAATCGAGGTTTTCTGGTTATTAAAATAGAGAAGGTCCTCATTTTTATCTGAAGACCTTCCGTTAGTGTGTTTTAGGTTTTTGCCTTACTGAATTCTAGAAGTTCTTGCCTTGAGATTTCGATAAAATAGTTACCCGAATAGACGGGGCACATCGTGCAATCATCGAAATAGAACTTTACCGTTTCACTATCCAAAACGAAATTATCTTTAAATTTAATAAAGATTTCAGGAGTAATGAGCCAACATTCCTCGTATTTTTCATCAAGACTTACTTTAGTTTCCAGAGTATTATTTATTAGGTTTAAAACCTGTAATTCAGAATTCGGTTTAAATATTGAGTCAAATGAAATAAAATTACCCGTGTTTACATCAAAATTCAAGGTTTTGAATAGGTATGAAAACTGGGTTTCATCTTCATATTGATTGGATTTGTAAAGAAGGACGCTCAAGATGTCATTATCAAAAGCGTATATTTTATAATCCACAAGTCTTTTTAATCGTTCCGAATGGTTATAACCAATATCACAGCTCGATTTGTCTCCATTTAAAAGATCTTTAATAGAGTTATCAAGATTTAAATACGTATTTGTGATATAGTCATTAAATGCATGATAGCTTGTGTTTTTGGAAGTATCTAAAAACGGGTACCTGTAGAACAAAGTATAGCTGTCCTGTTCTTTGTGGAACAGTTTGGTTTTTACAAGATCATTAAAATCGTTGCTAGCGGATTCAATATTCTTGTCTACAATATTTTGTTCTACATCAACGGCATTTTTTCCTGAAGTTGAAGCAGATTGTCCGGTTCCAAAAGCAGTAAGAGAAACAACCAATAGGATGCCAGCCAAAACAAATAAATACGTTCTTTTCTTTTTCATAATGTGATAATTTGAAATTATGTTTTGAGCAAAATTCTGAATTAATTTCCATATATTTTTATTTATTATTTTAATGGAAAGCATAAGTATTGTTAATGTTATTAGGTATCATGTTTCATAGGGTGTAAAGTTTTAAGTAGGTAAATCCTTTTGCAATAAAAAACATGTATTTAAATAAATTATTGTTATGATAATTATAAAATATATAAATAAAAACTAATGAATTTGTTTTATTAATTTTATAAAATAAAAAAGAATTGATTATGGAATTAGTACAACGCGCAATGGAATATAACCAAAGAAGTATGACCAACATGACTACCAGCGACCGCATTTTGGCTTCTCGAGAAGGACGGACTTTGGTTTTAAAAATTAATGAAATATATAAGAGGACCAAAGAGCCTTATTTAATGAAGCTCATGAAAAACATCACTCTTAAAAAACGCAAAATAGAAAAGCGACTTAATTATTAGCAGTAGGTTTTAAATTCTAAAGAGATGGAAACAATATTTAATAACAGTAAGGCAAAACGAAAATCCTACTTGAGGCGATATGCCCATTACAAATTGCGTAGACTTTTAAGGCATTACCCTTGTGATTTCAAGGCTTCGGTAACATTTTCCAAAGAGAAAAAGAACAAAAATATTTGTGGAATAAACCTTAGTCTACCAGGTACTAATATTTATGCTGCACACAGCGAAACAAATATCAGGAAAGCGATTAACAACGTTATTAAAGATTTAGAAATAATGTTAGAGCATAGGAAAACAACACTATTACACAAATGCATTTAAAAATGTTAAAGCCAGAATATTTAATAAAAACCAATAAAGAATACTACCAATGGGTTACCAAAGGAGATACCTTTTTTAAATTTTCGTTGTTCTCTTTTAGTAATGCTATGCTGTGGAGGCACTTAAATAGGTTGGGCATTAAAGAAAGTAAGAACCACTAGTGTGTTTTAACCTATAATTTAATCTTATATGTATTATTATTTATATAAATAAAAACATATATGTATTCTTCCATAATTTTACTTAAAAATTAAATAAAAAAAATGCTATGAAAAAGAAAATTTTAATGTTAATCCTACTGCCTTCGCTTCTACTAAGCTGTGCAGTAATTAGGCCCGGCGAAGCCGGTATTAAACAAACCTTGGGTAAATTCTCTAACCAAGTGGTTACAGAGGGTACAGTGTTCTATAACCCCTTAACAAGTAAAGTGATTAAAGAGTCTACCCAAACCAATAACATCAAGCTCATTTTGAATTTACCAAGTAAAGAGGGGCTCAGTGTTAAATCGGAAATTTCAATTCTCTACAGGTTAGAACAGGAAAAAATCCCTTCAGTATTAGAAAACTTGGGGCGTGATTATGAGTCTATAATTACGAGTGTGTTCCGTTCGGCATCTTCAGATGTTTGTGCACAGTTTTTTGCAAAAGATATGCATTCTGGTATGCGAGCTAAAATAGAAGAAGAGATCAAGGCGAAGATGAAAGTTAACCTTGAAAAGCAAGCCGATGGTATTGAGTTAATAGCCGTGCTTATGAAAAGCATTCAATTACCCAATGGTTTGGCGTTTTCTATAGAGCGTAAATTACAGGCCGAGCAAGATGCCATGCGTATGGAATTTGTGATACAGCAGGAAAAGCTAGAGGCCGATAGAAAGATAATTAATGCCAAGGGCGAAAGAGATGCACAAAAAATACTCTCTGAAGGTCTTACTCAAGAAATTATTAAAATAAGGAGTATCGAGGCGTTTAATAAACTTTCAGAATCTAATAATAGTAAAGTGATTATCACCGATGGAAAAACACCTTTTCTAATAGAAACAGATGAATAAGTTTTAGACTATACATCGAAACATAAGTAGTGGATTGAAAATTGATGTTATTCAATTACATGTCGCAACATAAAATTTCACTTAGATAAAACGAGGACCTAACAGCATCCTCGTTTTTGTTTGTAGTTATCTGTTCTCCTTCACGTGCCACTTTTTCGTATATGACGAATATCATGAAATAAAACATGGTTGCTTTTTAATTTTAAATCATTAAAAAGTAAAATGTTATCATGAAAAATCCAATCCAACTATTCACCAGAAATTTTTATTATAAACTCGTCGTTCTAGTCTTTTTATCCGTTGCCTTCAGTTGTAAAGACAGTGATACAAAAGCGAACACTAGTAGCTCAGAATCCGATGATATTGCAGCATTTAAGACGGTCCTATGGAATGTTAAGGCCATTCAACCCAATGGTAAGACTTTAGATGTTAAAGTTTTTGATAATGCTGGTAACCCTATAAAGGTAAAAGCCATCCAAAATTCGGAACAGGATAATTTGTTAGATGTAAAAGCTATGGACAAAGACGGTGAGTTGCCTATTAAGATTTTGGTAAGCAAAAGTCAATTCGCACCAGTTGTTGCCATTAACCCAAAGGGAAGCGCCTATAAAGTCAAGGCCGTAATCCCAGGAGGTGACCAGCTAGATGTTATTGGTGTTGCCAGATATGGTAATGTGGTTATTATGAAAGCCGTAACAAAAAAAGGTAAATTCTACCCGGTTAAAGCCATTTCACCTGATGGAAAACTTAATGATATTAAAGGTGTGAAAATCAATTTTCAAGATCGCGAAATGGGTCTAAAAGGACATAATATCTATGCCCATGTTAAGGCAATGCATGCCGCAGTAAACGAAGATAGTTTTGTAATGCCAAAAGCTAACAACCCAAGAGGGGAGTATACTACCGATTTTAAACGTATTATCTGGAACATTAAAGCAGTTGACCCAGATGGTGAAAATCTAGACATCAAGGCTTTTGATGCCGATGGCGAAGCATTTGATGTTAAAGCTATTCAAGATTCAGAACAACATAGTTTTATGAATATTAAGGCTCTGGCTAGCGGTGTAGAACTATCAGTTAAAATTATTGATAGCGATGAAGGTTATGCTCCCGTGAAAGCCTTTGGTACAGACGGCACTATTTATGACATTAAAGCCATAACAGCAGACAATAAAAAGCTAGATATTATGGGCGTGAGCCGTTATGGTAATATAGTAGATGTAAAAGCTGTAACCGAAAACGGCGAGTTTTATCCTGTAAAAGCCTTTTCACCCGATGGTAAATTGAATGCCGTAAAAGGAATCAAAATATTTGAACGAAAGATAGAGATGCGTTCTCAAGGCAATCCTGTTTATGCGCATTTAAAGGCTATTGCACAGTAGTTAATAGTAGTCATAATATATTTTAAAGCGCGTTTTAACGCGCTTTATTTATTATTGGCAACGTACATTTTAACTATTGCACTAATTTAAAATGAGTTTCAGGATATTTATACAGTAATTTCTTTTAACATAATTGTTAACGATATAAATCTAAAAGGTATTTTATCTACAATTATGTGTAAATAGCCGTTGCTGCGGTTATACAGAAATCACTTTATTTGTTCTATAATTTATATTATGTTAAATAGATAAACTATAAAGTCGCTACTAAAAATAAGTTAAATCCCCCATTTTACTTTTTTACATAAAAGAAAGCATTTATTTTAGCATGCCTTAACAATTGCTAATGAAATCGAAACCCCGGACCTACGGTAAATCCCGTATTAGACTTTTACACCAGTATTATAGCTATACAGGCTTTTATAGTTTTGTGGGGAAAAATGTGCTCAAAGCATTGCCATACATTATTGTGGCTGTTGTGGCCATTGTGGTCGTTAATCATTTCTTTAATATTAACGAAGCCCTAACCAGGCTTACCGAAGTTTTGCCTACCTATGGTGTTTTGTTGTTCTTTTTTGGTTCTGAAACTTTACTCGGTTTAGTACCTCCAGAACTGTTTATTGCTTGGGCGGCTAAGCTCGACAATCCTTGGTTATACCTAAGTTTCTTGGGGATACTATCGTATTTTGGTGGTTTACTTACCTATTATCTAGGCGTTTTTGTAACTAGAATTCCAAAAGTTAAACGGTATTTAAGTGAAAAAATGGAAAAACAGATAAAGAATACCAAAAAATGGGGAGGTTTCTTAATTGTAGTTGGTGCTCTGTTACCACTGCCCTTTTCAATTTCTTGTTTAGCGGCCGGTATTATTGGTTATTCGTTTAAAAACGTAATGCTATTTGGTAGCCTTCGTTTGCTTCGTTTTTTTATTTACGGACTTATCCTGTTTAATGTCTTTTAAAGTTATTTCTTAGGATCTTTAATATAACCTCGATAACCAATGTAAGCCCTGTGGCTACTATTTAATCGTATATCAGCTTCCTTATTCGGGAAGATAGTTAAATTAACCTGAAACAGTTCAGTATCGGTTTTTAGTTCCAAGTAATATTCGTAGCGCTTCTTTTTTTCGTTAAATGTTTTTCGGGATATTATTGGAACACCATCAAAGGTTATTGCTGTATTATTGCTATTGTATGGTGCTGCAAAACGCCATTCGCCATAATAGGGCAAATAGACCGATACACTATCCCCTATCATTTTAAAATGATTGGAATTTCCAATAAGGCTTATGTCACCCGTTACAGACTGTGCCGGTAACAAACCAGTATTTGCTATCATGATGGAGTTTAACGGGTTGGCCCAATCAGATTCAATATGTATAGTATCCATTGCTGCTATAGCATGAATATTTTCTAAATCTTTGGTGGTTATTCCCTTTTTCGCACTACAGTTTATGAATAATGCACAGGTAACTACCACCCCAAATAGTCTTCCAAACATAACATCCTTTTTCATTTCATTGATAATAAATACTTGACTTGATACATTATCTATTTTAATATGAAACTACGCTCAATATTTGTGCCAGTATCATCCAATTGAAGCTATAGTTTCATATAATCTTATATTTCTTATTAATTAAGTCGAAATGATTACCTTATCCTTATTTAGTAATGATGTTTCAAACTACTTATAGTTACAAATTTAAGATAAAATTGCAGGGAATTAATCCATTTTAAAACAGACTGCCTTATTTTTGCTTAAATTTTTGATGCATGTTTTCATTACTAAATATTTTTAGGGTAGTCGCTTTTTTAGAGGGATTGTCTTATGTGCTCCTATTGTTTATTGCAACACCAATAAAATACTTCGCAGACGATCCACAATACGTGAAACTTTTGGGCATGCCCCATGGTATTCTTTTTATGCTGTATATTGTGTTGGCTTTTATGCTTAAGCCCGAACTCAACTGGGATTCTAAGCAATTTCGAGGAGTATTATTGGCAGCTATAATACCGTTTGGAACCTTTTTTATTGAACGCAACTATTTAAAAGTTAGTAAATGATTCAAGATATCGAAAACACCGAAGTAGTATCTAATGCACCGGAATTTGCACATGATTTTTTTAAATTCCTGGTAAAAAAAGGGATTAATGAAGATACGGCGGTTTGGCTAAATATGATTGGTTTGTTTTTGGCCGGAACGATACTCGTTTTCTTAATCGATTTTATTATAAGAAAGATTTTGCTTGGTATGTTTACCCGTTTTGCAAAAGCTTCTAAGTCTAATTTCGATGATTTATTGGTGGCCAATAAAGTACCTCGAAACATCGCACACATAATCCCTTTGCTACTGGCATTGGAATTTGTACCCATTGTATTCTATGATTTTCCAGATTTTGAAATTGTGGTTGAAAAAGGGCTTCAGGTATTTGCTGTGGTTCTCACACTATGGATTGTTAGAAGCCTTTTACATACTACAAAAGACTTTTTAAAGACCTTACCTAGCCTAAAAGACAAACCTATTGCCAGTTATATTCAAGTCTTTATGATCTTTGCTTGGCTGGCCGGTTTTATGTCTGCAATAGCAATTGTTACGGGAACACCGTTCCTAACGTTTTTAACAGGGCTTGGTGCTGCTTCAGCAGTGATTATACTCATCTTTAGAGATACGATACTTGGGTTTGTTGCCAGTATTCAGGTTTCTATAAACGATATGGTTCGCATTGGAGATTGGGTGACCTTTGAAAAATTTGGAGCAGATGGTTCGGTAATAGAGATCACACTAGCTACTGTTAAAGTGCAAAACTGGGATATGACCATTACCACCATACCAACCTATGCATTAATTTCAGAATCCTTTAAAAACTGGCGTGGTATGCAAAGCTCTGATGGACGCCGAATTAAACGCTCCTTAAGCATTAAAATGGATAGTGTTAAATATCTAGATGCTGAAGCCATAAATAAACTAAAGGGTATACACCTCTTAAAGGATTATTTGGAACGTAGTGAAACTGTTATTAACAATCACAATACCAAAAACAATATAGATAAATCCTTAGCTCTAAACGGTCGTAACCTCACTAATATTGGTGTGTTTAGAAAGTATGTGCAAGAATATATAGAAAATCACTCGGCTATTAATAAAGAAATGACCATTATGGTTCGTCAATTAGCGCCTACCTCCCAGGGATTACCCATAGAAATTTATGCGTTTAGTAGTGATAAACGTTGGGAAAACTACGAATACATCATGGCCGATATCTTTGACCATGTTATTGCCGCTACACCTTTTTTCGACTTAGAGATTTTTGAATTGCCAACGGGTTCAGGGTTTACTATAGAGAAATAAAGTTTTTATCATTCTGAGTGTAAAATTAAACTCGAGACTCTTCAATTCTGAATATATTCGAAATTTTCTAATGACATAAAAAAAGACCTATCAAATATTTTGATAGGCCTCTTCAAGGTTAGTTAGTTATATATATAGTTTTAGATGTTCTTTGCTAACCAGTCCCCTACTTCGCTTGTTCCGTAAGACTTTCCACTATCGGCTAAATCTTCGGTAACAAAACCTTCGGCTAGTGCTTTATTTACCGCTTCCCTGATGGCTTTCCCTTCTTCAACTAAGTCGAAACTTTCAAACATCATAGCAGCAGATAGTACCGTTGCCATTGGGTTTGCTATGTTTTTACCAGCAGCTTGTGGATATGAACCGTGGATAGGCTCAAATAAACCAATATCAGATCCTAATGAAGCAGAAGGCATTAATCCCATAGACCCAGAGATTACAGACGCTTCATCGGTTAAGATATCACCAAATAAGTTTTCGGTAATTAATACGTCATAGTCTGAAGGCCACTGTACTAAACGCATAGCAACAGCATCAACAAACTCATAAGATACGGTTACTTCAGGATAATCAGCTTCTAATCCTTGTACTGTTTCTCTCCATAAACGAGACGTTTCCAATACGTTTGCTTTATCAACACAGCATAAACGCTTAGAACGTTGCATAGCCAATTCAAAACCTTTACGAGCCAAACGTGTTACTTCTTCTTTTGTGTAAACACAGTTGTCGAAAGCTGTATTTCTATCATCTCTTCTACCCTTTTCACCAAAATAGATACCACCGGTAAGCTCGCGTAAGAATACTAAATCAGTACCCTCGATACGTTCTTTCTTTAATGGCGATTTATCTAACAAAGACGGAAACACAAACGTTGGACGTACATTAGCGAATAAGCCTAAGGCCTTGCGCATCTTTAATAAACCTTGCTCTGGACGAACAGGTGCAGATGGATCGTTATCGTATTTAGGGTCACCAATAGCACCGAATAAAACAGCATCAGAAGATTTACAAATCTCATGTGTTTCATCTGGATATGGTTCTCCAACGGCATCAATAGCAGCTGCTCCAGTTAATGCTGGTTTCCAAGTAATTTCATGTCCGAACTTTGCAGCAACGGCATCACTTACTTTTACTGCCTGATCGATAACTTCAGGTCCTATTCCGTCTCCTGCTAAAAGGGCTATGTTTAATTTCATTTCTTTTATTTTAGTCTTTATATCTTAATTGTTAATAATGTTAAGCATTTTCTCTGTCGCCTTTATTGCCGATACCGTTTGATCAGAATCTAAGCCTCTAGTTTTGAATTCTCGGTCACTATTTTTCCATGTAATAATGGTTTCACATAGTGCATCCGATTGACTTCCTGGAGGGATTCTCACGGCATAGTCGGTTAAATCGGGTAAAATCAAATTCTTTCGTTTGAATACCTTCCTTATGGCATTCATAAAGGCATCGAACTGTCCGTCGCCTTGTGCATTTTCCTCGAAAGACTGTCCATCAATGGTGAGCGCCACTGTGGTTGAAGGTTTTAAACCTTTAGAGTGTGTCAACACATAAGAATCAACCTTGATTTTTTCCTCGTAAGACCCACTATCCAAAACGTCCGAAATAATATAAGGCAGGTCTTCTTTAGTAACCACTTGTTTTTTATCACCAAGTTCAATAATACGTTGCGTTACTTTTTTAAGGTCGGTATCGTTTAATTGAAGTCCTAATTCTTGTAAATTCTTTTGAATATTGGCTTTCCCTGAAGCTTTTCCAAGTGCGTATTGACGTGTTCTGCCAAAGCGTTCGGGAGATAATTCGCTGAAATATAGGTTCTTTTTATTATCCCCATCGGCATGAATACCCGCAGTTTGCGTAAATACATTGGCACCAATTACGGGTTTATTCGCCGGAATCATGATACCAGAAAAATTTTCTACTAGCTTACTAACGGTGTATAATACTTTCTCATTAACACCCATTTCTATCTTGGGTAAAAAATCATTAATCACCGCTATGGTACTGGCCATTGGTGCATTTCCTGCACGTTCGCCCATACCGTTAACCGTAAGATGTAAAGCGTCGGCACCAGCTTTAAGCGCTTCCATGGCGTTAGAAACTCCTAAGTCATAATCGTTATGCGGATGGAAATCAAAATGTAAATTAGGGTACTTCTGCTTAATTTCGTTTACATAATCGAAAGATTCTTCAGGTGTTAAAACCCCTAAAGTATCTGGAAGCATGATACGCTTGACTGGTTGTGTAGCTAAGAAGTCTAAAAACTGGAACACGTATTCCTTAGAATTACGCATACCATTACTCCAATCTTCCAAATAAACATTGGTTGCTATACCTTCTTCCGAAGCTAAAGAAATAATTTCTGAAATTTCTTTAAAGTGCTGTTTTGGAGTCTTTTTGAGTTGATGAGTTAAATGGTTTAATGAACCTTTTGTAAGCAGATTTTGTACCCTAGCACCTGCTTTTACCATCCATTCTATAGATGTACCATTATCAACAAAAGACAATACTTCAACAGCATTTAAATAGCCGTTATCTCGTGCCCATTCTGTGATATTTTTAACCGCTTGAAACTCCCCTTCAGAAACTCTAGCAGATGCAATTTCTATTCGATCCACATGAAGTTCCTCAAGTAATAGCTTGGCAATAGTTAGTTTCTCTGAAGCAGAAAACGACACACTCGAGGTTTGTTCACCATCGCGTAATGTCGTATCCATTATTTCTATGCGTCTTTTAGTCACTGGGCTAAAAAAGAATTTTATATGTCATTCAGAACGATAGCGAAGAATCTATAGATTCAACAGTCGTTCCTCTTTCTGAATGACAGAGGTATTAAAAAGGTCTGGTTTCTCCAAAAGAAGCGATTTCTTCTTTCATGTTTTGTAGATAATCTATATCATCAAAACCATTGAGCATGTTCCCTTTTTTATATCCGTTGATTTGAAATGATTCAGATTCACCTGTAGAAACCAAAGTCACTGTTTGATTAGGAAGATCTACTGTAATTTCAGTTTTTGGGTCAGCCTCTATTGCATCAAATAATTTTTGAGCAAACTCCGGAGACACCTGTACTGGTAATACACCAATATTCAAACAGTTGTTTCTAAAAATATCTGCGAAAAATGATGAAATCACACAACGTAATCCGAAATCATAAACAGACCAAGCGGCATGCTCTCTAGAAGATCCAGAACCAAAGTTCTTACCTCCTACTAATATTTTAGAACCTGCGTATTTATCATCGTTTAAAGGAAAATCTGCAATAGGATTTCCCTCAGAATCGTATCTCCAGTCTCTAAAGAAATTATCTCCAAAACCTTTACGCTCTGTTGCTTTTAAGAAACGAGCAGGAATGATTTGATCAGTATCTACGTTTTCTATTGGTAACGGATACGCTGTACTTGTTAATACTTCAAATTTATCGTAAGCCATAATTTTATGCTTTTGGCCTTTAGCTATTCGCTATTGGCAAACTTTTAATTTATAATTTTTGCTAATGGCGAGAAGCCAAAAGCGAGTGCCTATTTAGGCAGTTTCTAATAATTTTCTTGGATCGGTTACCACACCCTCAACAGCAGTGGCTGCCGCTACTAATGGAGATGCCAATAATGTTCTTGATCCTGGTCCTTGACGGCCTTCAAAGTTACGGTTAGAGGTCGATACCGCTAATTTTCCAGCAGGTACTTTATCATCGTTCATTGCTAAGCAAGCAGAACAACCAGGTTCTCTTAACACAAAACCAGCAGCTTCTAAAATCTTATCTAAACCTTCTTCTTTAATTTGGTCTACTACTTTATGAGATCCAGGTACTAACCAAGCTGTAATGTTATCTGCTTTTTGACGACCCTCTACTATAGAACAGAAAGCCCTAAAGTCTTCTATACGTCCATTGGTACAAGATCCTAAAAACACATAATCAACTGTTTTGCCGATCATATCCTCACCTTCAGAAAACTGCATGTAACCAAGTGATTTCTTGTAAGTAGTCACACCACCTTCAACCTCTTCAGCCATTGGAATTGATTTAGTAACACCAATACCCATACCTGGATTAGTTCCGTAGGTGATCATAGGCTCTATATCGGCCGCATCATAATTAAATTCAGCATCAAACTCAGCACCTTCTTCAGTATAAAGGGTTTGCCAATATTCCATAGCTTTATCCCAATCTGCCCCTTTTGGTGTGTGTTTTCTTCCTTTTATGTACTCAAAAGTCTTTTCGTCTGGTGCAATCATACCACCACGAGCACCCATCTCTATAGATAAGTTACAAACGGTCATACGACCTTCCATAGTCATGTCTTCAAAAACATCACCCGCATACTCTACGAAATATCCTGTAGCACCAGAAGTGGTTTGTTGAGAAATGATATATAAAGCAACATCTTTAGGTGTTACACCAAAACCTAATTTACCGTTTACGTTAATACGCATCTTTTTAGGTTTAGGCTGCATGATACATTGTGTAGACAATACCATTTCTACTTCAGAAGTACCAATACCAAAAGCAATTGCACCAAAAGCTCCGTGAGTAGATGTGTGCGAATCACCACAAACAATAGTTGAACCTGGTAAAGTAATACCGTTCTCAGGTCCTACAATGTGAACAATACCGTTATTTCTATGACCTAAGCCCCAGTGAGAAATACCATGCTCTGCAGCATTAGTAGCCAAAGCTTCTAACTGATTTGCAGATAATGGATCAGCCACAGGTAAATGTTGGTTCCATGTTGGCGTGTTATGATCTGCTGTTGCAAAGGTCTTTTCTGGATACATTACACCAATACCACGGCTTTTTAATCCAACAAAAGCAACAGGACTTGTTACTTCATGAATAAAATGACGGTCTATGAAAAACACGTCTGGTCCATCTTCAATTTTTCTAACAACATGCGAATCCCACACTTTGTCAAATAATGTCTTGCTCATAAATATCTTTATTAATGTTTTAATTCTGCTTTATACTCAATAAAATCAAGTGATAGGAGCTTTTAAAGGATCACAAAGTTAAAATATTATTACAGTTATCTAAAGCTTTGATAGGCTTTGTTGTTAACTTTTTATAAAATTGATGAAGTAGGTTGTTAAAATTATATTTTATTCAACATAAGATTGAATTTACTTATAATTTTTAAACCAAATGAGTAGCCTTTACACTTTACAGCTATTATCTATGCGCTTCAGGAAACTCTGTCCTTTACGTACTCTACTTTTGTTTTCCCATGAGGCTTGACCTTCCCGTCCAGTCCAATGTTTACCATAACTATATTTGAAATAGTTATTATGGTTTCCCTGGTCATCATGTTTCTAACTTCACAACCAAGAGTTAATGAAGCTTTTCCGAATTTTATGGCTTTTATCCCTATTTCTATGACATCTCCCTGTTTTGCAGATGCTTTAAAGTCAATTTCACTTATATATTTGGTAACCACTTTTTGGTTTTCCAATTGAACAATGCTGTACAAAGCCGCTTCTTCATCTATCCATTCTAAAAGTCTGCCGCCAAATAGTGTTCCGTTGGCGTTTAAATCTTCTGGTTTAATCCATTTTCTTGTGTGAAATCTCATGTATGTTTTTTTTAGAGTAATTTTTGTTGTTTTTCTTCATTGGGTATTTTAAGATTGGTACCCAATGCACTATTAAGCTTCCTTATAAAGTAAGCCGATAAAAGAGGAGATTCTTTTTCAATATTTTGATGTATGAAAAAATCTATTTCCCTTACGCCTTGTTCTTGCCATTGCTTTAGTCTTTCAACCCAATCATCTAGGCGAGTATAATCTGTTTCATGGTTAGCGCCAACATAACGCACAAATGCGGTAGCGTTGGTTAAACGCATATGCATTAAATCTCGCCTTCCAGCAGTATCAACCAAAACATTCGAAATATTATTGATTTCTAAAAGATTATACAATTCGTTGGCCACTGCTTTATCATTGTACCAGTTTGTGTGTCTGAACTCTACGGCTAATGGTACTTCTTTTGGCCAAGTCTCTACAAAGCTTACTACCCGACCAAAATCCTTTGGTGCGAAATTATTATGCATCTGTAAAAAAATGGTCCCCAGCTTTTCCTTTAATTCAGAAGCGTTGTATAGATAATGCTCAACAACTGCTTTGGTCTCGTTTAAGCGTTTCCAATGACTTATCTCTTGATTTAATTTCGGAAAGAATTTAAAACCTGGTGGTGTTTTATCATACCAAGTAGAAAACTGTTCAGCTGGAAAAATCCTGTAAAATGTAGCGTTAAGTTCAATAGAATTGAATTGTTTTGAATAATACCCCAGTTCATCTTTTGTCCCTCTTGGATAAAACCCTTTAAGATCTGCCCTATTCCATTTAGCGCAACCAACGTAAATTTCAGGAACGTTGTCATCTTTAACCTTGTTTAAAACGTTTTTAGTTTTTGGGTGGTCTTGTGGTAAGGTGAAATCTATATCTTGTGGGTTGTCTACGCTTCCGAATTTCATTTTATTGAGATTTCATCAAATTTAAGTAAATACCTTCCATTTTATATGTTTTTTTAAGAATAACAAAATTTTAACATTGTGCTTTTAAATAAATTTTTAATTTTGGAACGTTCATTTCAAATAAAATGCCAAAAGTAGAAACATTCGATAAAGCACAGGTTTTAAAACAAGCCACATTGGTCTTTCATGAAAAAGGATACAATGCTGCTTCTATGCAGGATTTGGTAGATGCTACTGGTTTAAATAGATCTAGTATTTACAATTCTTTTGGTGGAAAGTTAAATCTTTTTATGACTTGTTTAAAATCTTATAAAGAAGATAATTTTAATAAAATAAATGAACGGATAAATAATGCCGATAATGGATTAAAAGCTATTGAAT
The DNA here is from genome assembly GCF_023273855.1 of Seonamhaeicola sp. ML3. Lineage (NCBI taxonomy): Bacteria > Pseudomonadati > Bacteroidota > Flavobacteriia > Flavobacteriales > Flavobacteriaceae > Seonamhaeicola > Seonamhaeicola sp. ML3. The sequence continues at coordinate 2,950,742 of NZ_CP096884.1, forward strand.
TACTATTGGAATTGTATTTAGAAGATATCTTGCAAGACAATAGAGATATGGGCTGCCTTCTTACCAACTGTGCCACAGAAATGGGAAATCAAGAATCTGTAATTTCTAAATTTTTAGATGCTAACATGACTTCTTTTATTGATTTTCTCACTGATTTAATTGGTAAAGCTCAAGAGGAAGGTATTATTAATAACAAACGAACAGCTTCAGAATATGCTTTATATATGTATTCTTCTATTCAAGGATTTAGGACTACAGGTATATTATTCTCTAAAAAGAAAGATTTAAAAATCTTAATAGAAACAATATTACAAACATTAAAATAATTTTTTTTAACCTTATTTGAAACGATTGTTTCAAATAAATAATTTTAAACATCATGAGTAAACTTAAAAACAAAGTAGCAGTAATAACAGGGGCCAACAGCGGTATTGGTTTAGCGACAGCCAAATTATATCTTAAAGAAGGTGCAAAGGTTGTATTATCGGGGCGCAGACAAGAGGCATTAGACGAGGTTTCTAAAGATTTAGAAGGCGATTTTATTACAGTATTAGCCGATGCTAGTAAACCAGAGGATAACAAAAGATTGATTAGTGAGGCCACGGCGCATTACGGTAATATTGATATCTTATTTTTAAATGCTGGAATTGCACCGGTATCTCCAGCCACAGATATAACAGAAGAACACTATAATGAGATTTTCAACATTAATGTAAAATCCCCTATGCTTACTGTAAAAGAGGCGCTTCCATCTTTAAACGATGGTGGTTCAATTCTTTTTACAAGTTCTATAGTTCATAAAAAAGGTTTTGATGGTTTAGGGGTATATTCCGCTAGCAAAGGCGCTATTCGTGCTTATTCTCGCGTACTAACTTCTGAATTACGTTCACGTGGAATTAGAGTGAATTCTATTGCACCAGGCCCTATAGAAACACCTATATACAGCAAAATGGGCTTGCCTCAAGATGTTGTTGAAGATATGGGTAAAGGCTTTGCTTCTCAAGTACCACTTGGCAGGTTCGGAAAGTCTGAAGAAGTCGCTAATGCAGCTTTATTTTTAGCATCTGACGAAGGCTCTTATGTTAATGGTGCCGAGTTAGAAATAGACGGCGGTATCAGTCAGATTTAATAACTATAAAGTTTAAAATCCCTTAGAGATTTAAATCCCTGAGGGATTTTGCATTTAAGCCTAACCAGCTTGCCTTTGTTGATAACGCGTTAATAATTAAAAAGCTGATTGCAAAAATTGGGATTCAATAATATTTACTTTTATTAAAACCGAAATCATGAGCCCAAGACAATCTAACCTAAAAGACATTCGTCCAGACATCCCTTCCGCTTCTATCAATGACAGTATGAGTAATGAAGAACGCTTTCAAAATTTGGTTTTGAGACCGGTAATTAAACTTCAGAACGATTTGCTAGTCGCTGTATTTAAAAATTACATTGTGAAGCATAAATCTGTGTTTTACGATTTAACCATGGAAAAACGCATTGATTACATTGAAAATGCCATTCACAAGGATATGAAATTCCGAAATTCTGTAAAAGGTATGGTCATTGGTCTGTTTACAGTTGAAGAATATAGTATCTACACTGAAAATTCTTCAGCACTTAATAAACGTATGATGAACCTTGTAAAAGAGCGTTACCTAAGTCAAATCCAGTTGTTTGAGAATCCTGAGTTGTTGGCGGCGGTTTAAAATTCCTAAGAAAGGTATGTATGTCATGCTGAATTTATTTCAGCATCTGAACGGGTAATACGGTAAGATTCCGAAACAAGTTCGGAATGACACCTAGTTGGTTAATCAATCAATGACACCCCATTCAAATCTGTAGTAAGCACATCACTCATATAATCAAAAAATGGGCGAACTGCTTTAAATGATGCGGTTACATCATCTAAAAAATCAGAACCCAAAACCTCTTTGTCAGTATATTTTTTGGTGAAAATAAATTGTTTCTTCTTAATTAAATCTATGGCTTTGTGCTCTTTGCTAAATCCCTTAGGTGCTGTTTTTACTTCATCACCAACAAAGGTATCACCCCAAACAGAATTAAAATCTTTGTTAGCTAAAATATCGCGGATGTCGCTGTCATCCATTTCAAACTCCTTTCTAATGCGTAATAAATCTGCAGAATTTGGTTCCCAAAACCCCGTAGCGATAAAACTTTCGTTATTAGGTTGAATATGTAAATAATATCCACCTCTTAATTTGGGCTTCGTTCTATGAAAAGACCCTCCAAAATGGGTTTTATAGGGTAGTTTGTTTTTTGAAAAACGGACATCTCTATAAATTCGAAACATCTTCATTTTATCGATGTCATCATGAGTATTAAGTGTTTCAAAAATTGATTGATACACACTTTTTACTTCGGCCTCAATGGTTTTGAACTCCTTTTTTCGTTCGTTAAACCAATCCCTGTTATTGTTTTTTTCTAATTGCTTAAAGAAATCTAGGGCTGCTTTTGGTACAGTAAAACTCATTGTCGTTTTTTTTGATGATTTGCTTTTAGGAACTGAAATTACAAAAACTACAGCGTTATGCAAACTCTACTTTATTAAGAATTAATCCAGAGGCAGGAGCAATATAATTCATCTTTACGAAAACATCGGGTTGCAAACTGTGTTTTATGTCATAAAGAGATAAATTTCCTTTACCTAAATCAAACAAAGTCCCCATCATTAATCGTATTTGGTTTCGCATAAAGCCTTTTCCCCGAACTCTAAGTAGATACGATTTTTTTGGGAAGTAGTTTGCTGTATAAATGGTGTTTTCAACTAATTCACAGGTTTCTATTTGTCTTGTGTACACCCCTTTATCGGTTGGCTTATAACAATAGGATTTTAAATAGTGTTCGCCTTCAAACAATTTAGCGCCTTGTTTCATTAAATCGATATTTAAATCATCTAAAATGGTCGTCATTATAGGCGCACAAAATGGATGACATTTTTCGCCATAGGTAAACAAGTAAAAGTATTCTTTTGTTTTTGGGTGATTGATGATATTGAATTTCTCATCAACTTCCTTAATAGCTAAGGCTCTAATATCTTGTGGAAGATTATAATTGAATAAGGCTAAAAACCCATTTAAGTCTTCAATCTCATGTTGTAAAAACAATTCAAACGTGGCGCTTTCGGCAGATACCATGGCATCTGTCCTGCCAGAAACCAATGTTTTAAAATATTTCCCTTCCAATATATAATTTAAGGTTCTGTCTACCATTAAATGTAAAGTCTTTACATTGGGTTGCTTTTGCCACCCATGAAAGCGATACCCTAAATATTGAAAACTGATTAGGTAATAGTATTTTTTAGGCTGAAATTGCATGTGGCAATAATAAGGTTTTTAATTTAAAAAATGCTTTGGGGATTCACCAAGACTTCCAATAAACCTGTCATTTCTGTGGAAACAGGAACCTGAATAATAAATTTTCTATTATTCAATCCAACAACCGCTCCAAGCTGTATTTTGTTGCAATGGAACAGTAAAATTAGTGCTATTGTATAGGTTGCCTTCAGCAGTTCCTGTAACATCTTTAAAACGATATGCCCAACACTCATTAGAGTGCTCAACATTATTGTGTTTTAATATGAGATTGTTCATTTGCCAAAAAGCTAAATGTCCATTGGTGATGATATTGTTAGTAATGGACAAGTTGGAATCTTTGTACATGTACATACCACAGTTATTTAGCCTATTTCTGTGAATAAAGGTTATATCTTGAACTGTTTTTGGGTTATCGTTAGAATACATTATAATACCGTTCCAATTGTTTGTAGATTCGGTTCTCATGCTTATATCATTATAACGTACTGTCCATGCAGCGTTTTTCCAATAGACTAAAGGACCATCTATATATTCACTATCATTTCCTTGAAGCAATATGTTATTCTCAACGATAACGTTGGTACCGTCTGTATTAACTACATCTCCACCTCTATTGTTATGAAAATAGTTGCCTCTAATTAATATGCTATCATTTACTCTGCCAGCACCTTCAATATCAATTCCAAATTCTGGTGCAGTGCCATTCGTATGGTGAAATTCGTTATTTTCTATTAAAATCCCTAAGCCTCCAACTATAGAAACTCCTTGTCTTCTATTATCTGAAAAATTATTACGAGTAATTTCAATATCTCTTAGTCTCTGTTCTTGACCTACGCCACTGCCTACGATTAAAATCCCATCACCATTGGCTTTCCCAAGAACCATATTCTGAACTATAACAGATTCTGTGTCGCCTTCTATACATATTAAATGTCCTTCGTCATGAACTGTTGAACCGTCTGTACTTCTTGGTTCATAGTTATGATTGTCTCTATCTCCAAGAATGGTTCCTCCTGAAATAACTACAAAAGCCTCATTTTTAATACTAATGGCGCAATAGTTCCATTTATCATTTGGAACCATTTCTATTGTAGCTTTTTGATCCAATAAAAAAGCCATATTACTCTTTAATCTTATGCCTTCATAATAGTTATCATTACCCTGTTTGCCAATTAAATAATGGCCTTCTGGTAAACAAATCTCACCATAACCCTGAGACACGGCCCAATCTATAGCAGTTTGTAAATTCTCTGTAGTTTTAACTGCATCTGTTCTATTGTTAGGAATATCCCATCGTTCTAGTTCTATACAATATCTGTTATCGGAAATTTCTGTATAAGGTATTCTTTCTATGGGGTCTTGGGGACCATTAAAGGGATAAGGGTTATTCGGGTCTGTTTGACTTAAAAAAATGCTATTAAAAGAAGGATTATCATCAGTATCATAGAAACAAGATTGTAACATAATACAAAAAAGGGATATCAAAGATAGTCTTTGAAAGGTTAGGTAGGCAGCCATTAATTTGGGGTTTAATGTTAAACCAAATATACGATTTAAAAACTAAATTCCGTTTTTATAAAGCAAGCTCAATTTATAGTGTTATCTCGTCTAAAGACCTCACATTGAATACCGTTGTTTTATCAATTATGATAAAATTTTTTTAAATTACAGATAATTAACCAATAAAAACTAATTATTATGTCTGATTCAACAAGTAGTAAACCACCAATTTGGTTCTGGATAGTTAGTCTTATAGCGCTTATTTGGAATGGTATGGGTGTCAAGGCCTATTTAGACCAAGCTTATAATACAGAGGCTTACCAAGAGATGTATACTGAGGAAATGCGAGAGATTGCCGCTAATTTCCCCACATGGGTTACGGCAGCCTTTGCTTTAGCAGTTTTTGCAGGCGTTATTGCAGCGTTACTTTTAATTCTTCGGAAAAAATTTGCAACACGATTATGGGTTTTATCTCTAATTGCAGTTTTAGCTCAAATGGGTTATGTTCTAATTAACGGCTATGCTTCTAGCGTAGGAATGACCATAATGATAATAGTTTTGGCTATTGTATTTACATGGTTTTCAAAAATGTCGGCAAGTAAAGGTTGGCTTAATTAGATTAAACCACCAATTATATGTTGAAGGTATTAGACTTAACCAGCTAATACCTTCTTTTTATTTATGGCGTTTCTTTAATTCTGCCTCTATATCTTTTAATGTGAATCCTTTAGCTTGAAGTAACATAAGGTAGTGGAATAATAAATCGGCTGATTCATATAAGAATAACTCATCATTATTATCCATGGCCTCAATAACAGTCTCCACGGCTTCCTCTCCTACTTTTTGGGCCACTTTATTTATTCCTTTTGAGAATAAGCTGGCAACGTAAGACTTAGAAGTATCTTTATTCGCAACACGTTCAGATATAACATTTTCTAAGGTTGAGAAAAAACCGTAATTGGGAGTGTTCTCTTCATGCCAACAAGTATCTGTACCGGTATGACAAGTTGGACCAATTGGGTTTGCCCTAACCAATAGCGTGTCTTTATCGCAATCGTTTTTGATATCAACCAGTTCTAAAAAATTACCACTTTCTTCGCCTTTAGTCCATAAACGCTGTTTACTTCTGCTAAAAAAAGTAACTTTATTTATTTCAATTGTTTTTTGATAGGCTTCTTCATTCATATAACCTAGCATCAACACATTTTTTGTTGTTGCATCTTGAATGATTGCTGGTACTAATCCGTTTGAATCGTATTTTATTTTCATTTTAAAATTGTTGTCATTGCGAATCGCATAGCGATGTGGCAATCTATTCAAAAAGATTACTTCGTCATACTTCCTCGTAATGACGTTATAATCTTACTTCAATATTATGTTCTTTTAATTCTTTCTTTAAATCAGGAATAGGAATTTCACCAAAGTGAAATACACTAGCGGCTAAAGCAGCATCCGATTTTCCTTCCGTAAAGGTATCAATAAAGTGCTGCACATTTCCTGCTCCACCAGAAGCGATGATTGGTATATTCAACTCCTCTGATAATTTTGCCAAAGCTTTATTGGCAAACCCTGCTTTGGTTCCATCGTGGTCCATTGAAGTGAATAATATTTCACCTGCGCCTCTTTGTTCAACTTCTTTTGCCCACTCAAACAAATCGATATCTGTTGGTATAGTTCCACCCGCAAGGTGTACTTTCCAGGTTCCGTCTTCAATTTGTTTCGCATCAATGGCTACAACCACACACTGACTCCCAAATTTGTCCGCTAACTCATTTACTAATTCAGGACGTTTAACCGCTGAAGAATTAATAGATACTTTGTCTGCACCATTTTTTAGTAACGCATCAACGTGTTCTACAGAAGAAATTCCACCACCAACAGTAAAAGGAATATTTACCTGTTCAGCTACATGCAATACCATCTCTAATGTAGTTGCTCGTGCTTCTAGAGTAGCTGTAATATCTAGGAATACCAATTCATCCGCACCATAATCAGCGTATTGCTTTGCCAGTTCTACTGGGTCTCCAGCATCACGTAAGTCAACAAAGTTCACACCTTTTACAGTGCGCCCGTTCTTAATATCCAAACACGGTATGATTCTTTTTGTTAGCATATTTCGAATCGTCAGTTCGAGTGATGCGGGATTTCGAGCATAGTATCGAGAACTACATTTACTTCTCGATACAATTTTTCGTTCCTCAAAATCACTCGAAGTGACATTAGTTATTATTGATTATATAATCTTCAAGTTGTTTTAAACTAATTTTATTTTCATAAATGGCCTTACCAATTATGGTGCCTTCACAACCTAATTCAGCCAATCTAGGAAGTTCATCAAATTTTGAAATACCTCCTGATGCAATTAGTTTAAGAGATTCTCTGCTTTGCTCTGAATGACATTGGGCTATCATCTTTTCATATAAGTCAAATGAAGGGCCTTCTAGCATGCCATCTTTGGCAATATCTGTACAGATAACGTAAGATACGCCCTTGCTCATGTAATTCTTTACGAATGGTATTAATTCTTCATCAGACTCTTCTAGCCATCCACTAATCGCTATTTTTTCATTATTGGCATCGGCGCCTAAAATGATTTTATCATTTCCGAATTTAGATAACCAGCTTTCAAAAACATCGGGTTTCTTAACAGCGATACTACCGCCAGTAATTTGTCCAGCACCGGATTCAAAAGCAATTCTTAAATCTTCATCGGTTTTTAAACCACCTCCAAAATCGATTTTTAAATTAGTTTTGGTTGCTATTTGTTCTAACACCTTATGATTTACAATATGGCTTGCCTTTGCGCCGTCTAAGTCTACCAAATGTAAATATTCAATGCCATGGTCCTCGTATTGCTTAGCAATCTCTAACGGATTCTCATTATACACTTTCTTTGTGCTGTAGTCTCCTTTAGACAACCTAACGCACTTACCTTCAATTATATCTATAGCTGGAATTATTCGCATTTTATAATTCTAAAAAGTTCTTTAATATTTTAGCACCTTCATTTCCACTTTTCTCAGGGTGGAATTGTGTACCATAAAAGTTCTCATGTTGCAATGCCGATGCATAATTGATTTCGTAATCCGTAGCTGCTATGGTTTCATCACAATGTTCGGCATAATAACTGTGAACCAAATACATATATTCGTTCTCTTTGATGCCTTTGAACAAATCTGATTTCAACTCCTTAATCACATTCCAACCCATTTGTGGCACCTTTACATCCTGTGAAAAGCGTTTTACATTGGTTTGAAAAATCCCTAAACCTTCGGTATCACCTTCTTCCGTATGTAAACACATGAGCTGCATGCCTAAACAAATCCCTAATACTGGTTGTTTAAGTTTTGGAATCAATTCATCTAAGCCACTCTCTTTAAGCATAGCCATAGCTGAGCTTGCTTCTCCAACTCCGGGAAATATAACCTTATCAGCAGCTTTTATTTCTTCTGGATTTTTGGATAAGACCGCATCATACCCCAAACGATTAAAAGCAAACTGAATACTTTTAATATTCCCAGCTCCGTAATCTATAATTACTAATTTCATTTATGAGCTTTTGGCTTTTGGCTTTTGGCTATTAGCTAACTTCTAACAGCGAAAGGCTAAAAGCTTTTTTTTATAACATTCCTTTTGTTGATGGTAAAAACATCTTGTTGGGATCTCTTTTTACCGCCATTTTCATGGCTTTAGCAAACGCTTTAAAAATCCCTTCTATTTTGTGATGTTCATTTACCCCTTCTGCTTTTACGTTTAAATTACATTTGGCGCCATCTGTAAATGATTTAAATAGGTGGAAAAACATTTCTGTTGGCATATCCCCTATTTTTTCTCGTTTAAACTCAGCGTCCCATTCTAACCAATTTCTACCACCAAAATCAACGGCTACTTGAGCCAAACAATCATCCATTGGTAAACAGAATCCGTATCGTTCTATACCTAATTTATTGCCTAAGGCTTTATTGAATAATTCACCCAAAGCAATCATGGTGTCTTCGATAGTATGGTGTTCATCAACTTCTAAATCACCATTAACTTTTATGGTTAAATCCATAGCACCATGACGACCAATCTGGTCTAACATGTGGTTAAAAAATGACAGACCAGTATCAATGTCATTTTTACCAGAACCATCCAGATTTAATTTTATATATATCTGTGTTTCATTGGTGTTACGTGTAATTTCTTCAACTCTATTTTCAATCTTTAAAAACTCGTATATTTCTTTCCAATCTGTATTCGTTAATGCAATACAATCTAGAATTTCCTTTTTATTAGCTTCAATTTCATCAGCTCCCAATTCAGGGTTTTCAGAAAGATAAATTCCTTTCGCCCCCAAGTTTTTAGCCAGCTCCATATCGGTTATTCTATCCCCTAAAACAAATGAATTAGTCAAATCATATTCCTCAGAAAAGTATTTCGTCAACAAACCAGTTCTTGGTTTACGGGTATTGGCGTTTTCATGAGGAAAGGTTTTATCAATATGGATAGCGGCAAACTCAACGCCTTCTTTTGCAAAGGCATCAATGATTTTATTTTGAGCAGGCCAAAAGGTGTCTTCTGGAAAAGAATCGGTTCCTAATCCATCTTGATTGGTGACCATGACCAGTTCATAATCCAATTCACTGGCTATCTTAGCCATGTATTGAAACACTTTTGGGTAGAATTCCAGTTTCTCTAAACTATCTAATTGATAATCTACTGGCGGTTCTAGGACCAAGGTGCCGTCTCTGTCTATGAATAGTACTTTCTTCATCTTTTTTTGTCATTCCTGCTAAGGCAGGAATCTATTTAATATTATTCAAATTTATGTGGATTCCACATCAGGTGCGGAATGACAATCATTTTAATTCTTTTAAGGCCTTAATCAATATCTCGTTTTCTTCCTTAGTTCCCACCGTAAAACGTAAACAGTTTTCACAACCTGGTTGCGTTGTTCTATTTCTAATTACAATACCCTTCTCAATGAGCTCATCATAGCGTTTGGTTGCATCATCAACCTTGGCTAAGACAAAATTAGCATCAGAAGGATATATTTCAGACACAAAAGGAACATCCTTAAGTTTATCAACTAAAGCCGTTCTTTCTTCTAAAATGGATTCAACTTGACTTTGTGTCTGTTCGTAATTTTTAAGCTGCTCAATAGCTCGTTGTTGTGTCAACTCATTGACATTATAAGGCGGCTTGATATTGTTCAAAACAGATATAACCTCTTTTGATGCATAACAAATCCCCAAGCGGATGCCAGCCATTCCGTAGGCTTTTGACAATGTTTGGGTCACAATCAAATTGGGAAATTCGTTTAACCTTTCAATCCAACTTGGAATATCGGAAAAATCAATATACGCTTCATCAATAACAACAACGCCTTTAAACGCTTTCAACAATCTTTCAATGGATTCTTGAGAAAAGCTATTCCCGGTAGGGTTATTTGGTGAGCATAAAAATAAGAGTTTACTATTTTCATCTGCAACTTCTAAAATCTTATCAACTTGTGGTTGAAAGTCATCAGATAGCTGCACTTTTTTAATATCCACCGCATTGATATTAGCCAACACACTGTACATGCCATATGTTGGTGGCAAGGTTATGACATTATCTTTGTTAGGTTCGCAAAAAGCCCTATAAATTAAATCTAAAACTTCATCACTACCGTTACCCAACAAAATATTCTCAACAGGTACGCCTTTTAGATTTGAAAGCAAATCTTTAACAGAACCTTGTTGCGGGTCTGGATAACGATTAACACCGTTTTCATAAGGGTTTTCATTGGCGTCTAGAAACACCATATCATCAGTCGCTCCCTTAAACTCATCTCTAGCCGAAGAGTATGGTTTCAGTGCCTTTATGCTTGGTCTTATTAAATCTAAAACGTTCATTTTATTGTCACACTGAATTCATTTCAGTGTCTTGTTTTTTTTGAGATGCTGAAACAAGTTCAGCATGACAAATATTATTTTTTCAAATCCTTTAATCGAATGCTCACTGCATTTTTGTGCGCCTGTAAGCCTTCAGCTTCCGCCATTAGCTCGATGGTTTCACCAATATTCAAAATACCTTCTTTAGATATTTTTTGAAAGGTAATACTCTTTTGAAAGCTATCTAAATTAACTCCAGAATACGCTTTACTAAATCCGTTGGTTGGTAAGGTATGATTTGTTCCAGAAGCATAATCTCCCGCACTTTCAGGTGTATAATCACCAATAAAAACAGAACCTGCGTTTCTTATACCGTTTACATAATAATTTTCATTTTCTGTACAGATTATAAAATGCTCTGGGCCGTATCGATTTATTAATTCCAAAGCTGTCTTGTCATCATCCACCAATATCAATTTGGAATTGTCAATGGCTTTTTCAGCTATTTCTTTTCTTGGCAAAACATCAACTTGAGCACTAACTTCTTCAGAAACTTTAGTAATCATGTCTTTGGAAGTCGATACTAAAATTACTTGACTATCTTTTCCATGTTCTGCCTGACTCAATAAGTCAGAAGCGATATAAGAGGCATTGGCATTTTCATCGGCCACCACCAATAATTCACTAGGCCCAGCAGGCATATCAATAGCAACACCGTATTTAGTGGCTAACTGTTTTGCAACCGTTACAAATTGGTTTCCAGGTCCGAAAATTTTATAAACCTGAGGAATAGTCTCAGTTCCAAAAGTTAAGGCAGCTACTGCTTGAATCCCACCAACCTTAAAAATCTTTGTAACGCCACAAAGTTTAGCTGTATATAATATTTCGGGAGCTAGCTTTCCTTCTTTATTTGGAGGCGAACATAAAACGATCTCATTACACCCTGCTATTTGAGCTGGGGCAGCTAACATTAAAACTGTAGAAAATAACGGCGCAGTTCCTCCTGGGATATATAACCCCACGCTTTCAATAGGTCTTTTTTCTTGCCAACATTCAACACCATTTGTGGTTTCAACACTAACTTTCGATGTTTTTTGAGCTACATGAAAGGTTTCAATATTACTCTTAGCATTTTTAATAGCCTCCTTTAAAGCCTCAGGAATCAATGTAATAGCATCTTCTATTTCTTCTGCAGAAACTAAATTGCTTCCAATAACTACTTTATCAAAACGCTCAGTGTATCTCTGAATTGCTTCGTCTCCATTCTTTTGAACGTCAACAAACACCTCACTAACAATATCTTCAATATCGTTAACAGTTTGTGTAGGACGTTTTAGAATTTCTGCCCAAGACTCTCTATTTGGATTTTCTATTATTTGCATATCATATTCATATTGCATTAATGAGATTCCTGCCTTCGCAGGAATGACAAAAACGAATTATAATACCATTTTTTCAATTGGACACACTAAAATGCCTTGGGCGCCATTGGCTTTTAGCTCATCAATAACATCCCAGAATTCATTTTTACTTATTACAGAATGTACAGAGCTCCAGCCTTCTTCAGCCAATGGCAATACGGTTGGACTTTTCATTCCCGGTAGTAAACTTTTTATCTTTTCTAGTTTATCATTAGGTGCATTTAAAAGCACATATTTTGAGTTCTTTCCCTTTAAAACCGATTTTATTCTAAAGAGAAGCGTATCCAGAATCTCTTGTTTGTCTTCTGATAAATTTGGTGTAGACGTTAAAACAGCTTCACTTTTAAAAAGTACTTCGACCTCTTTCAAGTTGTTTTTAAACAAGGTGCTTCCACTAGAAACAATATCAACGATAGCATTAGCTAACCCAATGTTCGGTGCAATTTCTACCGATCCATTAATAATGTGTATATCTGCTTTTTCACCTTTACTTTCAAAAAATTGATTTACTGTATTTGGATATGAGGTTGCAATTTTTTTGCCTCTTAAATCCTCAATTGAATTGTATTCAACATCCTTAGGAACGGCAATGGATACTTTACATTTCGAAAAGCCTAAACGCTCTACTATTGGTAAATCATTCCCTTTCTCTATTAGCGTGTTTTCTCCTAAAATAGCAATATCAACCACACCATCTCGTAAATACTGAGGAATATCGCCATTTCGTAAATACAAAACTTCTAAAGGAAAGTTTCGCGCTTCTGCTTTTAACTGATCTTTACCATTGTCTATGGAAATGCCACAATTTTTTAATAATTCTAACGATTCTTGGTTTAGTCTACCGGATTTCTGAACGGCTATTTTTAACTTACTCATTTTGTTTTGGTTATGAGTTTGAAACAATCTAGTTGATTTTAGAAATGAAAAACCCGCTTGATTGTCTCAAACGGGTTTAAATATTTTGATTTTATTCAATACATTTTCACTTCGCTTGAGAGCAAATATGAAAATGATGATGTAATTGAATAAAAGTCATGTCTTTCTTTATTTCTGCAAATATCTATAAAACTTGAGTAAAACACCAAATAATAAAGTTGATTTTTTAAATTTTAACTAATCTGTAAATAAGATAATTAATTGTTGTTTAAAATTTAAAATATAAGCAGAATTACTGAATTATTTTTTTATTGATTTCCCAATATAATTGGCAATCCGCTGTCACCCGAACCTATAACAATAACCTTACTATTTGGGGATTCTGCTAATTTGGTAGTAGCTTCGATACCTTTATCCTGTAAAATTTTATCATTTAAAGAAGCGCTCAATATTCTATTAGCATCTGCCTTACCTTGCGCCTCGATACGTTGTTTTTCTGCCTCTTTCTGTGCGGTAACCAACCTAAACTCATATTCCAAAGATTCTTGTTCTTGTTTTAATTTACGTTCAATGGCATCTTTAATTGTAGGAGGCAACGTAACGTCTCTAATTAAAATACTATTTAATTGAATATACTGCTTCTCCACAATCTTTTTAGTTTCCATAAATATTTCTTCTTGAATAGCATCTCGCTTACTAGAATAAAGTTGTTCTGGAGTGTACCTGCCTACAACACTTCGTGCAGCACTTCTAATAGCTGGCTGTAATACACGGTTTAAATAGTTTTCACCTTTCTCATTGTGTAATTTACCAAGATTTTTCGCATCTGGCTCGTACAATACCGACGCATCTAATTTTATATCTAATCCATTTGAAGAAAGAACAGACATTTTCTCTGGCACTTCTTGTTGACGAGTTTCATAATCAATGACCCTGTTCCATGGGGCAATGATATGAAAACCTGGCCCTAAGGGTGCTTTTTCTGAATCAACACCATTCCCCAATGTTTCATATAAGACTCCTGCATGTCCTGCATCTATAGTAACAGCTGATTTAGCCAATACTACTATTAAAATTATTGCAACCACGATAAATGGTAATGCAACCTTTGGTAATTTCTCCATTGTTTTATTTTTAAAATTATTTATTAAAGTTTTCCTTGATTAACCAGCTGTCCACCATCAATTGTTAACATCTGTCCAGAAGTTGTTCTGGCATCAGCTCCAAGATAGACAATTCCTTTGGCTATATCTTCAGGTAAAGATGTTTTACCTACAAGCGCAGCATTTTCAAATTTCTTTTTTACATCTTCATAACGCTCCCCAAGAAAGTCTTTTGTCCACCGTGTTTGAATAAAACCTGGACAAACACCATTTACCCTAACTTCTGGAGCAAGTGCATGTGCCAGGGAAAGTGTCATGGTTGATAAAGCCCCCTTAGATGACGAGTAAGCAATGGAACTACCCACTCCCGATATAGCACTCATAGATGAAACATTTACAATACTTCCCTGAACTTTTTTCAAATATGGGGCTGCAAACTTCACCATTTGATATGCTCCAATGACATTCACCTTATAAACATCTATGAAGTCATTTTCATTTAAGCCTTCTAGATTATTATAATCGCAAAATTTTGTAGTACCTGCATTATTAACTAGTACGTCTATTCTACCAAATTCTTTAATAGCTTGACTTACCATGCTTTCACAATCAGATTCATTAGCTACATTAGCTTTACAAACCAGAGCCTTTATACCAAATGCCTCGCAGGCTTCTTTTAATGCAAATGCAGATGCTTTGCTTCTAGAATAGTTAATAACCACATTCCAGCCTCTTTGCGCAAATTCTAAGCATGTTGAAGCGCCTACGCCAGAAGACGAGCCTGTCACCAATGCCGTTTTAATTTCTTTAGTCAAAATTACTATATTAATCCGTTATATTTTCTAAGGAACCACTCGGCAGATAAGCACATTGCAATTATTGCCAAAAGAAATTTCCAATCTATCAAAGGTATTGTATTTTTATGGCTTTTTTGAACAGAAACGAACCTTTTATCATTAACCAAGTCGTCTACTAAATTTTCTGTATTACCAATAAAATAACTTCTACCTTGGCTATTAGTAGCTAACTGCTCCAGCTTTGTTACATTGGCATTTAAGAATTGTTGCTCAACATCATATTCTAAAATGGTAAAACTACCGGATTTACTTATTTTTTCATTAGTGGCGCTTACCGTAAAATCGTATTCTGAAGGCGTTAAGCTACTCAAGTCAACTTGATAATTGTTATTTCTTAACACAAAAGGGAATTCAATATCTACTTTTGAAATTTTGTCTTTGATTTTAATCACTAGGGTTTCACGATCATCAAACACGTAGTTTTTATCAAAGAACTGGGCTTTGATTAGAATACCGCTATTACCAATATAAAAGGATTCATATTCAATATTTAACCTACTTTTTTGTCTGCCAGACGCTAAATACTGCACCATTTTACCCATAAAATTATCAAAGTCATTAAACGAGTTTGAGTTCAAATAGCTTTGTGCTCGCCATTTCCAAATGTTTTCTCCAAAAAGAACCACCTCTCTCCTACCATCACTTTCAATAGTCGCTAACAAGGGTTCATTAATAGAGTTATTCCCAACACGTTTGGTTAATAGGGATTGGAAAGGCACACTGAATTTAATGGCTCCATAGTTTGAGTTTAATGGAGGAAATGAAGCAAAATCAATATCATCGATTAAAAAAGGTGAAAAATTTGAATTGAAATCTACTTGATATTCTTCGGTTTGAGAAACTATTTCGTGTTCGTAGTTTTTATTAGATGTATTGATAAAATTCAGATTGGTTTTTGGGCCAATCACTACAAATCTGTTTTTTCGTTCTTTGTCTAAGGCTTCTTGCAAGGCTTTAAAACTACTATCTGGTTGGTAAATTATTATCAACTGATAATCATTCATCTGTGCTAAAGCCTCACTTGGTTTTAACACAGACACAGAACGTTGTTCATTACTTTCAATGCTCTTTTTGAAGGCTCCAATATCTGGATGTATAAAATTGGTAACAAAAGCAATTTTGGTTTTTTGATCGATAACTTCAATAGCAAAGTTCTTAGTATTATTAATAACATTCTTTTCGTTATCAATTGGCACTACATTCACTTTATAACTATTCGTTCCTATATTATTGGCAGGAAGTGTAAAGTTTATGATTTTGGAATTATTGGTTTTTGAGAAGTTTACAGATTCTGAATATACAATAGTACTCCCCTTAGTAACCTCTAAACGAGAATTAACAGTAGTATTGCCATTATAAACTACTATGGTCTCTACAGGGAATCTGTTTTTTAGAAATGCGTATTTATTAACGTTTAATTGCTCAATCCTTAAATCGGTGTGAGTTACAGTATCGCCAAGGATTATAGGGTAAATTGGCTGCTTATAGGAATTGTGAGCAAATTGATAATCATTCCCAAAAGTTTGATTCCCATCTGTTATTAAAACAGTTGGAGAAACTGAAGCCCTGTAGACCTGATTTAGTTGTCCAAATACATGATTGATATTGGTCTCTTTTTCTGAAAAACTTAAACTATCTAAAAGTGTTAAATCGTTTCCAAAAGAATATGCCGAAACATTAAACTTTTTCTTTAAATCGTCGTTATCAAGCAAGTCCTGAACTAAATCTATGGTAGCTTCATCTCTTTTAAGATGCCCTATAGAACTGGAGTTGTCGACAGCGATAACCAGATTGGGTTTTTCGGTATAAACCTTTTTCTTTTCAAATTTAGGGTTGACAATTAATAAAAGAACAGAAAAAACAGTTAAGAACCTTAAGATTGTAAAAACAACATTTAGCTTAAGCTGCTTCACTTTTGATTTATATCTATACTGAAATAGCGCTATAAATAGCGCTATTATTCCAGATAGTATGATATAAAGGATCGTTTCTGTTTGCATTTAGGATTGACGATTATGGATTACGATTTTATAATTTTAAAATCGTAATTCGTAAATCTTGAATTAAGTAAGCATACCGCCATCTACATTCAACGTTTGCCCTGTAACGTAAGCAGATAAATCACTAGCTAAAAATACACAAGCGTTGGCTACATCTTCTGGAGTTCCTCCTCTTTTTAATGGGATTCCTGCACGCCACCCTTTTACAACTTCTTCATCTAGTTTAGCTGTCATTTCAGTTTCTATAAAACCAGGTGCAATCACATTACTTCTAATGTTTCTTGACCCTAGCTCAAGCGCTACAGACTTTGAAAAGCCAATAATACCAGCTTTTGAAGCGGCATAATTTGTTTGTCCGGCATTACCTTTGACACCAACAACCGAACTCATATTAATAATAGATCCTTTACGCTGTTTTAACATGGTACGTTGAACGGCTTTTGTCATATTGAAAACCGATTTAAGATTTACTTCAATAACCTTATCGAAATCTTCCTCGCTTATACGCATTAAAAGGTTGTCTTTGGTAATTCCTGCATTATTCACCAAAACATCAATACTTCCAAATTCCTTAACAACTTCATTTGCTAAATCTTGAGCTTGATCAAAACTTGCTGCATTACTTTGATAGCCTTTGGCTTTAACACCTAGCGCATTTAATTCATCTTCTAGCGCTTTGGCTGCATCTACTGAAGAACTGTAAGTGAAGGCTACATTAGCACCTTGTTCTGCAAATACCTGTGCAATACCTTTTCCTATACCTCTACTGGCCCCTGTGATAATGGCCGTTTTTCCTTCTAATAATTTCATGTGGTTGTTTACTTAGTTTTTTTGTTTAATGTTGAATTCCCACAACAGCAGGAATGTAATTTTTAATAGTTTTAGGGGCTTAAACATAAGGTTTCTTATAAAATCAAATATACTAATTACTATCTTGTATCATAAAAAAAAACCTCACAAAATCTTGTGAGGTCTTTACGGGATAGTGGATTATTTTAATTGTCTGGAACAAATTTAATATCTACCATTCCTAAGTATACCGTTTTCACGATATTTGGAGGTAAGACTTGGTTTGTTCCAAATTGGGCACCATATCCAAGAAGTAAAATATTATTACTTTCTACAGGAAAAATTGTATTTCCGTCATCATTAAAAACATAATAGTCGTTGGTATTCACAGCTACGAAGTATGTTGTTCCAGATTGGATGTTTACAGGCTCAATATCTTCAAAAGATAACAAACCTGATGTTGAGGTAATATAAGCCGTTTTTAAAATTTCTTGTGTATCTGCATTCCAAAGCGTAACTCTGTAAATATCATTTTCAGGTACCCTTATTCCTAGTGCAGTTACTTTTCCATTTTTAAAAGTTTTGAAACGATAGCCAATTTCATGGGTGTTTACACCATTTATCTTAGTTGATTTTAATGTCATGGCTCCATCTTCCATTACCGTTTTCATAGGATATTCTGGAGTAGACTCAACAATGGGGGCGTCATTTTTTGAACAACTAAAAACACTAATAGTTACACAGATCAATATTAATTTTTGAATTTTCATGATTTCTAGGTTTTATGGATTACACCTATATATCAATTCAACAAATGAATTGTTACCCCAGTTCATGATATTTATTCAAAAAAAAATCCGCTAACTTATCAAGATAGCGGATTGAATTTTATTTGTTAAGAAATATTATCCTAATACTTCGGCAACTTTCTTTCCTATTTCGGCAGGAGAATCCACTACGTGAATGCCACATGCTCTCATAATTTTCTTTTTGGCTTGAGCGGTATCATCGCTTCCCCCAACAATAGCTCCAGCATGTCCCATAGTACGTCCTGCAGGTGCTGTTTCTCCAGCAATGAAACCAACTATTGGTTTATTACTTCCGCTAGCCTTGTACCAGTTAGCTGCATCGGCTTCTAATTGACCTCCAATTTCACCAATCATAACTACAGCTTCAGTTTCTGGGTCATTTATTAATAATTCTACAGCTTCTTTAGTAGTTGTTCCAATAATTGGATCACCACCAATACCAATAGCTGTAGTAATACCTAAACCTTGTTTTACAACTTGATCTGCCGCTTCGTAAGTTAAAGTCCCGGATTTGGAAACAATCCCAACTTTACCTTGTTTAAACACAAAACCTGGCATGATTCCTACTTTTGCTTCACCTGGCGTGATTACACCTGGACAGTTAGGACCTATTAAACGGCAATCTTTACCTTTAATATAGTCAGACGCTTTAATCATATCTGCAACTGGGATTCCTTCAGTAATTGTAATAATTACTTTTATTCCTGCATCTGCAGCTTCCATGATAGCATCAGCAGCAAAAGCTGGTGGTACAAAAATAATGGTAGTATCTGCTCCAACTTCTTTAACAGCGTCTTCAACAGTATTAAAAACTGGCTTATCTAGGTGGGTTTGTCCACCTTTGCCAGGAGTTACACCACCAACGACATTGGTTCCATATTCTATCATTTGGCCAGCGTGAAACGTTCCTTCGCTCCCCGTAAAGCCTTGTACTATTATCTTTGAATCTTTATTTACTAAAACGCTCATACGTAAATATTTTATTTATTCTAAAAATTGAAAAGCAAATGTAATTTTTTGAAACTATTTATTAAAGCATCCCGACATTTATTTTATTGCGAATATGTTAATTCTTCTATAGTTTTTTTAGTAAATCTAAAATTTCAGGAATCTTTTTGATAGAGGCTATTTCTTTATACTTAGATCTAAAGTCGTCAGCAGGAATTCCAAAATAACTTTTTCCGCCCTCAAGAGATTTACTCACACCTGCTTTTGCCGAAATTATGGCCTTGGATCCTATGGTTATACCACTGGTAATACCAACTTGTCCCCAAATAGTAACTTCATCTTCAATTATAACACAACCCGCTATACCTACCTGCGAAGCAATTAAACATTTTTCACCAATAACCGTATCATGACCTACCTGAACCAGGTTGTCTATTTTGGTTCCTTTCTTAATTGTTGTATCTCCTGTAACGCCTCTGTCAATGGTACAATTAGCACCAATATCGACATGGTCTTCTAAAACAACCCGACCAGACGACAATAGTCTGTCAAATCCTTCAGGACGCTTTTTGTAATAAAAAGCATTTGCTCCTAATACAGCACCCGAATGAATGGTTACGTTATCCCCAATAATTGCATCATCATAAATACTAACATTAGAGTGTATAACACAATTTTTACCAATAACTACGTAGTTACCAATAAAACAATTGGGTTGAACAATAGTTCCTTCGCCTATGATAGCAGATTCTGAAACTTGATTACTAGAAGCATTAAAAGGTTTGAAATGATTGGAAATTTTATTGAAATCCCTAAAAGGATCATCGCTAATTAAGAGTGCTTTTCCTTCGGGACACTCGACTTCTTTATTGATTAGTATGATAGTGGCAGCAGAATTTAGTGCTTTATCGTAATATTTTGGATGGTCAACAAAAACAATATCTCCAGGTTGCACAACATGAATTTCGTTGATACCCAAAACCGGAAAATTAGAATCACCTACGTAATTACAATCTATTAATTCTGCAACTTGTTTTAAGCTATGTGGCTTCGGAAATTTCATTGCTTCTATTCAGTTTTAAACGTTCCATTAACATATTCAAAAGCATTTTCATGTTTTTGGAATTTATTTTTTACTGTCCAATTCATAAGCATGAAAATATCTTCTTTCCCTTCTACAAAAGCAATAATATACGCAGCTTCAACATCTTCTACTTCACCAAAGACTTTTATTTGTCTTGCTGGTTTGTTGTTGATGTTGGTCAAACCATATTCTGAAATGCGGGCATTGTTGATACTCTCCTTGAGCATTTCTTTTTGAACATTCTTGTAGTTTTCTATAACGGGCAGTTCGGGGTTATATTCTCCCAATTCCTTGAAAAGATTTATATATTCTTCCTTGTTTTCCTGAATCACAACGAGATAGGCGTCTTTATAAATATTGCCATATTGTAATACGGCCTCAGGATTTAAATTAGGCAAGGGCTTCATGTAGTTAGGAACATCAACTTTAAAAACACTATCAATAGCAATAGTTTGATAGTTTGATTCTGATGTAGATTCAGGCGACGAATCTAATTCACTAGCAACACGATTGGCTTTATCTAAAAGGTCAAGACAAGAGTGAGTAGAAATAAATAAGAATAACATAACTACAATTAAAGCGCCCTTTTTCATGAATGTTTATTCTTTAATACGCTCTTTGTATGTACCTTTATCAGTTTCAACTTTAATTTTATCGCCTTCATTGATAAACAATGGCACATTAACAATAGCACCTGTTTCTACAGTAGCAGGTTTTGTGGCATTGGTAGCTGTATTCCCTTTAACTCCTGGCTCTGTATGTGTTACTTCTAAAACAACATTAGCAGGCATTTCAACAGAAAGCGGCATGTCATCTTCAGTATTTATAAGCACTGTGACAACCTCCCCTTCTTTCATTAAATCAGGGCTATCCAATGTAGCTTTTTGAAGTTCAATTTGAGAATAGTCTTCTGTGTTCATGAAGTGAAAAGTCTCTCCTTCATTGTATAAATATTGAAACTTATTTGTTTCTACTCTTACATCATCCAGTTTATGTCCAGCAGAAAACGTATTATCTATAACTTTTCCTGAAGTTACACTTTTTAGTTTTGTTCTAACAAAGGCAGGACCTTTTCCTGGTTTTACATGTAAAAACTCAATAATTTTAAAAATATCATGATTATATCTAATACATAATCCGTTTCTAATATCACTTGTAGTAATCATATCATTAATTTGATTTAAAATATCCTTTCATTATACCTCGGTGAGAATTCTTTATAAACTGAAGAATTTCATCTCGCTCTGGTGTGGCTTCCATTTCTGCTTCAATAATTTCAGAAGCCTGGGTGTTATTATAATTTTTTTGGTAAAGGAAACGATATATATTTTGAATCTCCCTTATCTTTTCTGTGGTGAAGCCTCGTCTTCTTAATCCAACAGAGTTTATTCCAACATAAGATAAAGGTTCACGAGCGGCTTTGACAAAAGGAGGAACATCCTTTCTAACCAACGAACCACCAGTTACAAAAGCATGATTACCTACAGAAACAAACTGATGAACAGCTGTCATCCCAGCTAAAACTACATAATCACCAATAGTTATATGTCCAGCTAGTGTACTATTATTGGAAAAAATACAGTTTTTGCCAACGATACAATCATGAGCTATGTGACAATATGCCATAATTAAACAATTGTCACCAACTACGGTTTTCATTCGGTCTGAAGTTCCTCTATTTATGGTAACACATTCTCTAATGGTTACATTGTCCCCAATTTCAACCGTTGTATCTTCACCTTCATATTTGAGGTCTTGAGGTATGGCAGAAATAACAGATCCAGGGAAAATACTACAGTTTTTACCAATTCTGGCACCTTCCATAATAGTTACATTACTACCTATCCATGTTCCTTCTCCTATGATAACATCGTTTCCAATGGTGGTAAAAGGTTCTATTACAACGTTCTTGGCTATTTTTGCGCCAGGATGTACGTAAGCAAGTGGTTGATTCATTTTATTTAACTTTAGTTATTTGAGCCATAAGCTCTGCTTCTGCACACAGTTTACCATTAGCATAGGCATATCCTTGCATATGACAAATACCGCGACGGATAGGTGTTATTAACGTACACTTAAAAATTAGAGTGTCTCCAGGTGATACTTTTTGTTTGAACTTAACATTGTCCATTTTCATGAAGAATGTTAAATAGTTTTCTGGATCAGGAACTGTACTTAAAACAAGTATCCCTCCAGTTTGTGCCATAGCTTCAACAATCAATACACCTGGCATAACAGGAGCTCCCGGGAAATGCCCCTTGAAAAACTCCTCGTTCATTGTTACATTTTTTGTTGCTGTAACATGATTATCACTAAGCTCGAATACCTTATCTATGAGCAAAAATGGCTGTCTGTGTGGTAACATGGCCATTATTTGTGTGATGTCCATTAAAGGCTGTTGATTTAAATCAATATTTGGGACATTATTTCGGCGCTCATTTTTAATAATCTTTGAAAGTTTTTTAGCAAACTGAGTATTTACAAAATGCCCAGGTTTATTTGCTATAACTTTTCCTCTAATTCTAGTTTTAACCAAAGCTAAATCACCTAAAACATCTAAAAGCTTATGCCTAGCGGCCTCATTAGGGTGATGAAGGGTTAAATTATCTAAAATACCATTTGGCTTAACCGCGATAGAGTCTTTTTTGAAAGCAACTTTAAGATTTTCCATCGTCTCAGGGGATAATGCTTTATCTACATAAACGATAGCATTATTTAAATCGCCTCCCTTAATAAGACCGTGCTCCAATAACATTTCTATTTCATGTAAAAAGCTGAATGTACGTGAGTTTGCAAAATCTTTTTTGAAATCTGATACTTTCTTTAGCGTAGCATTTTGAGTACCCAACACTTTAGTTCCGAAATCGACCATAGTGGTAATTTGATATTCTTTTGCTGGCATTACCAAAATTTCACTACCAGACTCTTCATCTGTGTAAGACACAATATCGGTTACCTCGAACTCTTCTCTATATGCATCTAATTCCTGTATCCCGGCTTTTTCTATAGCTTCAACAAAGAATTTTGAAGAACCATCCATAATTGGAGGTTCTGAAGCATTTAATTCCACAACAACATTATCTATATCTAATCCAACTAAGGCAGCAAGAACATGTTCTGAAGTTTGTATGGCTACACCATTTTTCTCTAAACGAGTTCCGCGTTGGGTGTTTGTTACATAGTTTGCATCTGCCTCTATTACAGGAGCGCCTTCTAGATCTATTCTTTTAAAAGCTAAACCAAAGTTTGCTGGTGCTGGGGTGAATGTTAAAGTAACGTCTTTACCGGTGTGCAGTCCAACTCCAGTAAGCGAAATCTCATTTTTAATGGTTTTTTGTTTAATTTCGGTAGTAACTATTCCCATTTATTTTTTTTCTAGTTCGTTTATTGTTTTTACGATTTTTGGCAAGTTTTTAAAGTAGACATAAGATTTGTTATAGTCACCATATGGTAATGCAGGAGAGCCTTGAAGCACTTCGTCGTCTTTTACATTACGTCCAATACCAGATTGTGCTTGAATTTTTACATTATTACCTATTGAAATATGTCCAACAATTCCAACCTGACCTCCTATTTGACAGTTTTCACCAATTTTTGTAGAACCCGCTATACCTGTTTGAGCAGCTATCACCGTATTCTTTCCAATTTCTACATTATGAGCTATTTGAATTTGGTTGTCCAATTTCACCCCTTTTCTTATGATGGTTGATCCTAATGTAGCTCGGTCTATTGTGGTAGCAGCTCCTATATCAACATTATCTTCTAAAATTACATTGCCTATTTGTGGTACTTTATTGTATTCTCCCTCTTCGTTAGGGGCAAAACCAAAACCATCGGCTCCAATAATGGCCCCCGCATTTACAACACAATGTTTACCTATTACCGTTTCAGAATATATTTTAGCACCTGAAAAAACTACAGTTTTGTCTCCTATGGTAACATTATCTCCAATGTAACTATTGGGGAATATTTTCACATTATCACCAATGGTGACGTTTTCTCCTATATATGAAAATGCACCAACATATATGTTATCTCCATACTTCGCAGAATCTGAAATAAAGCTAGGCTGTTCAATACCTTGCTTATTGTTTTTTACCTCGTTGTAATATTCTAATAATTTAGAAAAGGATTTGTATGCATCTTCTACCTTAATTAAGGTTGTGCTAATCTCACTTTCAGGAATAAATGATTTATTTACAATAGTAACACTAGCTTTGGTAGTATATATATGAGATGTGTACTTAGGGTTGGCTAAAAAAGTAAGAGACCCTTCAGTCCCTTCTTCTATTTTCGATAATTTTGATACTTCGGTTTCTGGGTTACCAACTACATCACCTTCCAGAATACCTGCTATTTGTTGTGCTGTAAATTTCACACTTAGAAAGTTTGTTTTTTTAGTTTAGTAGCGCAAAAATAGGAAAAATGTACCAAAGTATTAACCCTAGAATTCTTATTAATTATTCCGAGATTAGATATGTAACTCCTTTGGGTAACATATATAGTATTTCGTAACGGGTTTCGATAGTGTTTTAATGTTCAAATGGTCTGAAGCTTTTGTTATGTCTACGATTTTACCAGATTTGTATAATATGTTAATGCGCTTGTCCTTTAATTGATAAGCTTGGTTAGAAATATCACCACTAAATACAAAATATTCGGCCTCTTCTCTTGAAATATTGTATTTCCTCATAAAGGTTGAAATATGATTTTCAATAGACTTCTCTTTTATCGGCTTATCTTTAATCTTAATTTTTGGTAAATTTCTATGAATAATCATGTCACTTAATTTTCTTAAAACAAAATCTCCATGATTCTGCCAATGCTTCATTGCAGTTATGATGTCGTAATCATCTAAGCCGGAAAAAACCTCAAGAGTTTTCGAAGAAAAATTCTCCATACTTATTTTGTTCTCAAAAAAATAGGAAAGCGTTTTCGTAACAAATACATCTTCACCAATATCGTGTAATTGCTTAGCACGTTTTAACACTCTTATTAACAATTGTTCTGCGGCCAATCCTGTTTTATGCAAATACACCTGCCAATACATTAAGCGCCTTGCAACTATAAACTTTTCAACACTGTATATACCCTTCTCTTCTATTACGAGCTCGTTATCGACAACGTTAAGCATAGTTATAAGACGTTCACTGTTTATGTTGCCCTCGGCTACACCTGTGTAAAAACTATCACGCTTTAAGTAGTCTGCACGATCCATGTCTAATTGCCCCGAAATTAACTGACACATAAAGTTTCGATGATAATCTCCTTTGAAAATATTTATTGCAAGCGTTAAATTTCCGTTAAATTCATCATTTAACTTTTCCATAAATAAGAGGGAAATATCCTCGTGAGAAACGTTGTTAACTATACTGTGCTCCATGGCATGAGAAAAAGGGCCATGACCAATATCATGAAGAAGAATAGCTATGTATAAGGCGGATTCCTCCTCATTAGAAATTGTAACTCCCTTAAAACGAAGTACATTAACAGCCTTTTGCATCAAGTACATACATCCTATAGCATGTTGAAATCTCGTGTGATTTGCGCCTGGATATACCAAGTAAGACATACCCATTTGGGTAATACGCCTTAATCTTTGAAAATATTTATGCTGGATTAAATCAAAAATCAAAGAATTGGGAATTGTAATAAATCCGTAAATTGGATCGTTCAATATTTTAAGTTTGTTCAAACTTTCAGAATTGTGTTAATTTCCACAAATATAGCATTAACAAATAACAAAGCGGCTTAATGAGCAAGATACAAATACTATGGGTTGACGATGAAATCGATTTACTAAAACCCCACATTATATTTTTAGAACAACGCAATTATAATGTTACAACCTGTCTCAGCGGCAGCGATGCTATAGATATATTAAGTGAAACTAAATTTGATATTGTATTTCTGGACGAAAACATGCCCGGAATTACCGGTCTTGAAACATTGAACGAAATAAAAGAGATTCAAGATAATCTTCCCGTTGTGATGATTACTAAGAGCGAAGAAGAATATATCATGGAAGAAGCTATTGGCAATAAAATAGCCGATTATTTGATTAAACCAGTAAACCCAAATCAAATTCTCCTAAGCCTAAAAAAGAATTTAGACCATTCTAGACTTGTTTCCGAAAAAACAACATCTAACTACCAACAAGAGTTTAGAAAAATAGCTATGGATTTAACCATGGTTAATTCTTATGAGGAATGGGTTGAGCTTTATCAAAAGTTAATTTATTGGGAAATACAACTAGAAGACATTGAAGATTCTGGAATGTTTGAAATTTTGGAGTCTCAAAAAACAGAGGCAAATATTCAGTTTGGCAAGTTTATAGAGAAAAATTACCCCAAATGGTTTCAAAATGATTGCGAAAGCCCAATAATGTCTCATACACTATTTAAAGATTTGGTTGTTCCTGAAATTAGCAAATACCAACCTACATTACTTGTGGTGATTGACAACCTAAGGTATGACCAATGGAAAGCATTTGAACCGGTAATTAGTAATTATTTTAAGAAAGAAAAGGAAGAAGCTTTCTTTAGTATTTTGCCCTCTGCAACCCAATATGCTAGAAATGCAATTTTTTCGGGTTTGATGCCAAGTGAAATGGAACGCCTGTATCCAAATTATTGGAAAAACGATACAGATGAAGGTGGAAAAAATATGTTCGAATATGAATTTCTTGATGCACAAATGAAGCGTTTGGGCTTAGAGCACTTAAAATATGAGTATTTTAAAATCACAAACCTTAAAAAAGGTAAAAAACTGGCTGATAACTTTAATGCACTTAAAAAAAATGACCTTTCGGTTATTGTTTACAACTTTGTAGACATGCTATCGCATGCTAAAACCGAAATGGAGGTTGTAAGAGAGTTGGCATCTAACGATAAAGCATACAGATCTTTAACACTTAGCTGGTTTAAGAACTCTCCGCTTTTAGAAATTGTACAACATGCACAACAATTAGGCTTTAAGTTGATTTTAACAACAGATCACGGTACAATTAATGTAAAAAACCCTTCAAAAGTAATTGGAGATAGGGATACGAGTTTAAATCTAAGATACAAGACCGGAAGAAGTCTAACCTATGACCATAAGGATGTATTTGAGGCAAAGAAACCGAATGAAATATATTTACCATCAATAAACATGAGTAGCTCATACATATTTGCCAAAAGCGATTTATTTTTTGCCTATCCTAATAACTACAACCACTACGTGAGCTATTACAGAAACACATATCAGCACGGAGGTGTGTCTCTAGAGGAAATGGTAATTCCTTTTGTTGTTTTATCTCCAAAATAATCCATGAAATACATAAAACATCGTTAAAAAACACTTTTTCTTAGGTTTTTAGAAAATTTATCTATAGTTTTGTAGTATATATTTGTTCAGTTTGGAAATAAATTATTTATTAGAAAGCGTTGATGACGTAGCTAAGGAGTTAATTGATAAAGTAGACAGTAAGATTCTATTTCTTTATGGAGAAATGGGAGTCGGTAAAACTACTTTAATTAAATCTCTAGTGAAATGCTTAGGGAACCATGAAGAAGTAAGCAGCCCAACGTTCTCGATAGTTAATGAATATTTAGCTGGTCAAGACTTGATTTACCACTTTGATTTATATAGAATTAAAGATTTGGAAGAGGCCTGTGATTTTGGAATAGAAGATTATTTGTACTCTAACAATTGGTTAATTGTAGAATGGCCAGAACTCATTGAACCCATAGCCCCTGAACGACTATCTAGAATAGAAATCGTTTTAAATGATGATTATTCCAGAACGTTGAGATTATTAAATTAAAAAGAATATTAACCTATAAAACAGCCAAAAAAGTACTAAAAACCAAAAAGAAAATAGCAGTTATTATCATTTTACGGTAAAACCACATTCAGAATTTTAACAAACAAGTGATTTTAACATTTCTTTAACATTTGAGCGAAAAGTACACCATAGTTCTTATCTACATTTGGGGTAATTAATTAATTAAATCCCTTAATAAAATGAAAACTAAAAAGTACTTAATTGCTATCATGGTTTTAGGAGGCGTGTTGTTTTCAGCTTTTGCTACTAAAACAATAAGTTCAGATGAAGCAAACACAAGAGTCGACAGAAAAACAAGACCAATCCTTGCTGAAACAAAGGTGGACAGAAAAACAAGACCAATCCTTGCAGAAGCAAAAGTTGACAGAAAGACAAGACCAATCCTTGCAGAAGCAAGAGTTGACAGAAAGACAAGACCAATCCTTGCAGAAGCAAGAGTTGACAGAAAGACTAGGCCAATCCTTGCATAAGGATAAGTTCGCTAGTAAAAATTTAATAATAGGGAGTATTTTGGCTACTGCAATTGCCTTATCTCCCTATTTTTTTTCTTTGTATGAAAGTGTACCTCAAACAAAAACATGGGAGACATTTTTATTTACTTACGAGAGTTCGGTTTTCGATAATGCATACTATGCTATGTGGGTTTTAACCGGAAAACTGATTCCTCTCTATCTATTATTCTTATGGTTTTTTACATGTAGACATTGGTGGTATCATGCACTTTTAGTACCTATAGCTATGTATATTTTCCAAACATGTGTAGTTCTATTTGGTGATGCTAATATGGATGAGTTTCAGTTTTTATACATGATTCCAATAATGGCAATAGTTATACCAACAATATACCTTTTAAGAGCAAGAATGTTCAATAAAATTGCAGTAGCGACAAAAACAATGCAAGAATTTGAAGATGAATTTAAAGCATCACCTAAGAATTTCTGGGGAAAGGTAAAGCAGTACTTTTAGTCTAACCTATCACGCTCTTCCAATTCTAGTTGTGCTTTGTTGTTTTTAAGTTTTCGGTTACCGAATTTATAATTAAACCCAACGGTAAACAACCTGTTTTCTAATCTAGACCTTAAAAACGAATCTTGGTTTAAATACCTTGCTCTTGCAGTAAAATTTTGTGTATTAAATACGTCCTGAACACCTATACTTAATGAGGCTTTATTGTTCCACAAAGCTTTTCTAAGGTTAATATTTAAGCCATGCATCTCACTTGTATCTGTTGGGCCATCATTTGTTGGTGACAACAGGATATAAGATATGTTAGCAGTTAAACTTTTGTCTTTTAAAAGATTGAAGTAGTTTACTACTTCAGCGTAAACTGTCCATTGTTCTGCAGAAAGTGAAACAGTATCGTCATCAGGAGCAAAAAACCTATTATTATAATAATAAACAGAAGAGAGTACATACAAACTCCAATCCTTTGCTATTTGAGTATAGGTGGTAAAATCTAAGCCAAAAGAATAAGACACATCTGTATTGGTGTATTTGTATATCAACGCATTATTAATATTGTCCTGAAGTATAAATTGTATGGCAGGATTTTTTTCATACCTATAATAAAGCTCAAAAGTATAATCTCTATTAAATGTGTATCCAAGGGTAATTATATCATCAATTTGAGGCAATAAATTAGGGTCACCTAAGGTATAAGTATTGTCGTTTAAAAAGTACCTGAACGGGTTTAACTGACTGTATCTTGGTCTGTAAATACGTCTGTTATAGTTAAAATATATCTCATTATTATCACCTATTCTATTAACAATATAAAGCGATGGGAAAAGATTAAAATAATTATTAATTGAAGCTTCGTTATTAGCTCTAGAAAACCCTTCTGTATCTGTATATTCACCCCTTATGCCAGCTTTAATACTCCAAGATTCCCAATCTTTACTTAAGCTAATATAACCAGCAAAACTTGTTTCATCATATGAAAAAATATCAGAGTTTTCTAAATCTTCTTCGCGTTCATCGTCTTTAAATAGAAATTGATCAATAATATTATCGGAATCTATATTAGCAAACTTAACTCCTGTTTCTAGGGAGGCAGAATTGGGTAAAGGAAGACTATAATCTACCTGACTAGTATTGAGTTTAATAACTTGGCTTGAAAATGTTTGAAACTTATTTGTTCTGATAAGAGAATTATCAGGGAATAAATAATCCGTGTCAACATTTTGGAAATTAGAAGTGTCGTAATTGGTATGATGTATGTTAAAAGTTAGTTCCTCACCAGGCTTTTTAAATTTGTGTACATAATCCAGATTAATAGCAATATTATAGGTTTCATCTACCCTAGGATTAAATGTATTGAATATAGAATCTAGAACGCCATTGGTGTTAAATATTTCAGTTGAAGAGTTTGAGGTTTTTCTAGTGACTTTCCTGGGGGCTATTAACACAATAGAAGATAGTTTTAAGCTATTATCCTCATCAAAATCATACGTTATCGTAGTACTAATATTTTGATTTGATGTTTCTTGAGTTCTTTTAAAACTGGTTTCCCAGCTCGAAAATATATTACCTGAACTATTAATGAAATTAATAGACTCAGTGTTGTGTATAAAGTCTTTTCTTGGGCTAATGCTGTAATTAAGATAGGTGTTTAACTTTTTGGCCTTAAAAAAATGACTTGTACCTAGAGCAAATTTAGGGAATTGAGAGCCTTGTTTATAATTTGCAAAAATGCTTCCGCTATAACCAGAAATAATGTTTTTGCTGGTTATGATATTTAGAACAGCACCTCCCTCTGCGTCATACTTTGCAGGTGGATTGGTAATAACCTCTACCGATTTGATATTGTTGGCTGGAGTTGATTCAAGAAGCTGAACAACTTCTTCTGCAGATAAATGTACTCGCCTGTCATTTATATATATGGTGGGTGGCGTGTTTTTTATGGTAATTTTATTATCATATACTAACACACCTGGAGTATGGCTGAGTAATTCCAATGTATTGTCATTAGACAATGTTGAATTCTCAACAGTAAATACCAACCTATCAACCATGCGTTTTACGGTTGGTCTTTTAGCAACAATGGTTACGCCTTCTAAAGACTGAAGATTTTCTTTTAAAACAATAGTTTTTAAATCTAAATCAGAATTTAAATCTATCTGTTGCTCATGAGTTTTATATCCTAAAAAGCTAATTTTGATGGTATAAGTTGCAGCTTTTAAGTTTTCAATTTTAAATTTACCATCTTCTAGAGAAGTTGTACCCGAAATAATAGTGTTTTCTTTTAGCAATGCAACGTTTGAAAATGCTACAGCGTTATTTTGTTCGTCTTGAACAATTCCCTGTAATACAAAATCTTGTGAAAAAATATTTAGACAAAAGAGTACAAATGAGAGCGCTAATAATCTTTTTAACATATAACGGACAATTAACACAAAACTATAATAATTAATTGAGAATACATTGGGGAAAATCCACAATAAAAAAATCCAAAATACTTACAAAAATTCATCTTGTAACATATCCAATCTTCATAATTTATTAAGATTTGTTTTTGATTACATTTTTTATTTGTAATTTGATTTTTCATAACTAACTATCCATGGCCAAATCCCTTTCTCCGTTTACAAAGCAACAACTGTTGCCTCAAGAGGAAACCCTAGAAATATTTAAGCGAAAAGGTGAACTGTTTATAGGTATACCCAAAGAAACCGCATTTCAGGAACGACGGATATGTTTAACTCCTGATGCTGTATATGCTTTGGTGAATAACGGGCATAGAGTGTTGTTGGAATCTGGTGCAGGTGAAGGCGCTAGTTTTAGCGATAAAGATTATAGTGAAGCAGGTGCAGAAATAACCAAGGATACTGCAAAAGTTTTTGGGTGCCCTATGATACTTAAAGTAGAACCCCCTACTCTAGACCAAATTAAACTCATAAACCCACAGGCACTTTTAATTTCGGCTTTACAATTAAAGACACAAACCAAGAAATATTTTGAAGCTTTAGCTTCTAAAAGGATTACCGCTTTAGCTTTTGAGTTTATTAGAGATGCCGATGGTACTTATCCTGCAGTGCGCTCTCTTAGTGAAATTGCGGGCACTGCTTCGGTCTTAATCGCCTCAGAATTGCTATCGGACACAAAAGACGGAAACGGTTTAATGTTTGGTAATATCAGTGGTGTGCCACCTCTAGAGGTTGTAATCTTAGGTGCAGGTACTGTTGGTGAATTTGCTGCTAGAGGATCCATGGGTTTAGGTGCCAGCGTTAAAGTATTTGACAATTCCATAACCAAATTAAGGTGTATACAAACAAACTTGGGGCGTCCATTCTTTACTTCAACAATTCAACCAAAAAATTTAACTAAAGCTTTAAAGCGTTGTGATGTTGTTATTGGTGCAGTTAGAGGTAAAAATAGATCACCAATTGTGGTATCTGAAAACCTGGTACAGGTTATGAAAAAAGGCGCTATTATAATTGATGTAAGTATAGACATGGGTGGTTGTTTCGAAACAAGTGAGGTCACTTCGCATACCAACCCAACCTTTGTTAAACATGGTGTAATACACTATTGCGTACCAAATATACCTGCTAGGTATCCCCGAACTGCTTCGGTATCAATAAGTAACATATTTACCCCTTACCTAATGCAAATAGCAGAAGATGGTGGTATAGAAAATTCATTAAGAATTGATCGGGGTTTAAGAAATGGATTGTATTTTTACCACGGAATTTTAACTAGCAAATCTGTAGGAGAATGGTTTGATTTGAGCTACAGTGATGCCAATTTGCTTATTTTTTAAATACAATTACCCTTTAT
Organism: Seonamhaeicola sp. ML3; assembly: GCF_023273855.1. Lineage (NCBI taxonomy): Bacteria > Pseudomonadati > Bacteroidota > Flavobacteriia > Flavobacteriales > Flavobacteriaceae > Seonamhaeicola > Seonamhaeicola sp. ML3. The sequence continues at coordinate 2,983,926 of NZ_CP096884.1, forward strand.
CATACTATGAAATTCATTCAGCGCTTGGGTTACTATCTTGGTGGTTTTTCCATAGGACTTATTATTTTGTTCTTTTTCTTAAACGGAAAGAAAGTATCATGTGATTATGGACCAGATGCACGTGTCCTAAAAAATATCAGTGGAAAAAAAATTATATATCCAAGTAACAATGATTCTACAATTGTAAATTACATTTTAAAACACGGGGAAATCAATTTTTCTGAAAGTACTCCTAGGCAAGAACCTTGTGCAATTTATTTAGTTGAAGGTCGTCATAATGATAATTCGGTTAATTTTACTGTAGAAAACTGTGATAGTATTGCTACCATTTTAAATCTAAAAATTAACAAATAACAATGTTTAAACGAAGTTTTGACTTTGTTTTTTCTCTTTTAGGGCTCATTGTCCTTTCGCCTCTATTATTACTAATAGCAGTTCTCATTAAGCTAGATTCTAAAGGGCCGACTTTATTCATTCAGTCCAGAGTTGGCAGGGCGAATAAAGACTTTTACATTGTAAAGTTTAGAACAATGTTTGTTGAATCTGAAAAGGAGGGACTTTTAACCCTAGGAAACGAAGATTCAAGAGTTACCAGGGTAGGTTATTTTTTAAGGAAGTATAAAATTGATGAATGGCCACAATTATACAATGTATTGAGGGGTGATATGAGTTTTGTTGGTCCCAGGCCAGAGTTGCGATATTATGTTAATTTTTATAAGAGAGAAGATTTGATTGTATTATCTGTACGGCCAGGAATAACGGGCATAGCATCATTAAAATATCGCAATGAAGTTGAACTTTTAGAAGCTGCAGATGATCCAGAAAGTTATTTCATCAATGTCATTATTCCTGATAAATTGGAACATAACAAAACATACATACGCAATCGTTCCTTTTTTTTCGACTTAAAAATCATAGCCCTAACCATAGGTAAAGTCCTTTTTAAATAGGGTTAAAAGACTATTAATTAAGCTAATATTTCCTTAATATTTGCTTTTAAAATATTTTATGACTACATTTTGACCATAAAAAATACATTTAATCGATTCCCTCATCGAATAATGAATAAGCGTCAATACGAAAAACTACAGAACGTAATAGATGGATTTGATCTAGAAATTGATCAAATCAAATCTCAACAAAATCCGGATTTTAATTCCAGGATAAATTTCAACAAAGATGTTATTTTAATTACTGGTGCAGCTGGCTCTTTAGGTGCAGAACTTGTAAAACAATTATTAGATATTAATTTCAAACAGCTCATATTGATAGATAATAATGAAACTGCGCTATTTAGTCTTTCCAAAAAGTATGAAAAAGAGTTAGAGAACTCAAACACAGAGTTAATTCCTGTTGATGTAAGAGATGAAGAAGCGATGAATTGGCTTTTTGATAACTACAAACCATCAATAATATTTCATACAGCCGCATATAAAAATATTCCTTTAATGGAACATAACGCTTATGAGGCTATTAGACTTAATGTTTTTTCAACTAAACTCTTAGCAGACTTATCAGTTGCGCACCATGTTAAAAAATTTATATTCATTTCAACGAATAATGCTGTAAATCCAATTAGTGTTGTTGGTAGAACCAAATTGGTATCTGAAGCTTACCTAAACTATCTGAAAATTCATTCTCAGACAGATTTTAAAGCGATTAGGCTCGGCAATATTTTTGAATCTAAAAATTCTTTGCTTATAAAGTTCATGAAACAGGTGCAAAATGGAAAAGCCATTAGCATTGCAAATTCAGAATGCGAAAAATATTTTATCAATAAATTTAGAGCGTGTCAATTAATCTTAAAAACAACGGTTCTTACTAAAGGCGATGGTTTTGTTTTCACATACAACATGGGCAAACCTTTCAAGGTTGTTGAATTAGCAAAGCAAATTTCAAGTCGCATTGCAAAAACAGACAAATACCCTATTGAATTTATTGGACTTGAGGACTGGGAAAAGAAATCGGAAGAATTATTGGCAGAGCACGAGAATATAGAATTCACAGTACATGATGATATTTTAAGGATAAAATCAAGTCAAGGATATACAGGAGAGAAAATTTCCTTTAATTTAATTTCTGTTTTAAAAACAAATATGACCAATATAGATATTAAGAATCGATTAGAAGACTGTGTTTTAAAGCTACAAACTTCTCCTGCGCTTCTTTTCGCTATTTAACAATTTAAGTTCCCGGCTAGTTTGACCAGCAACAGAGGTGTTTTCTTCTGCTCTCCTAATCAGGTATGGCATAACATCTTTTACAGGTCCAAAGGGCATATATTTTGCTACATTATATCCCAAGCTTGCTAGATTAAAACTAATATGGTCGCTCATACCATACAATTGACCAAACCAAACCCTTGGATCATCATTGTTTAATTCTTTTTGTTTCATCAAATCCATCAATAAATAAGAACTTTCCTCGTTATGAGTGCCAGCGAAAACAGAAATAAGATCTAAATTATCCATTATAAATTTAAGTCCAGTGTTGAAATTATCGTCTGTAGTAGCTTTGTCTATACATATAGGAGATAGATACCCCAAATCTTCAGCCCTTTCATTCTCTTTTTCCATATAAGCACCTCTCACCAGCTTGTAACCCAAAAAATAACCCTCTTTTTTAGCCTTTTGGTATTCCTTTTTTAAAAAGTCTAATCTATCATGACGGTACATTTGCAAAGTGTTAAAAACAATAGGTTTTTCGGTATTGTACTTTTGCATCATAAGCGTCACTAATTGGTCGGCGGCGTCTTGCATCCAACTTTCTTCAGCATCAATTAAAATTTCAATATCATTTTCCTTGGCTTTAGCACAAACTATATCATATCTATTAACGATATTTTCCCACTCTCTTTTTTCATCCACCGATAGCGCTTTATCCTTTCCAACCTTTTCATACAACTCAAGTCTACCAAAGCCCGTGGGTTTGAAAACAGCTATTGGAATAGCATCAATATTTTTGGCAAACTCAAGTATTTTAAGAACTTTTTCAACTGCCTTATCAAACTCATTTTCATTTTGTTTGCCCTCTACAGAATAGTCTAAGACAGAACTCACTCCTTTTTCATATAATTTATGAATAACAGGTAAACAGTCATCTTCATTTACACCTCCACAGAAATGGTCAAATACCGTAGACCGAATTAACCCTTCAATTGGTAAACTGGCCTTGAGGGCAAAATTTGTGGCAGCTGTGCCAATTTTAACTAAAGGCTCTATAGATATCATCTTGAACAAAAAATAAGCTCTCTCCAGTTCTGAATCATTTTTCAGAGAAAAAGCGATTTCGGTGTTGTCAAAAATCCTCTCGTTTTCTTGCATAATAGTTAAAATGTCTAACAAATATAATTAACTAGATGTTACCATTTTATGTAAAATCTCCTTAATTTCACACCCTTAAATTATATAATTTATTTTATGGATTCTATAGGTTATAAAGATTGTATGATTCATTTTAACGAGGATTGCTATATCGCAATAAATGAACACCTTAAAAAGCGAAATTTTTCTAAGATTTTCATTTTAGTAGATGAGAACACTCATAAACATTGTCTACCGTCTTTCCTAGCCAACTTACAGGCGAATACGGCCATAGAAATTATTGAAATAGAATCGGGCGAGATAAATAAAACTATTGATACTTGCGTTGGTGTCTGGAATACATTATCTGAATTAGATGCTGACCGAAAAAGTTTAATGATAAATATTGGAGGTGGTGTAATCACAGATTTAGGAGGGTTTGTTGCCTGTACGTTTAAGAGGGGCATCGCATATGTAAATGTTCCCACAACGTTACTCTCAATGGTGGATGCATCCGTCGGTGGAAAAACCGGAGTTGATTTAGGACACTTAAAAAATCAAATAGGTGTTATTAGTGATCCAGATTTAGTTTTGATTGACCCTACTTTTTTAAGCACACTACCCTCAAATCAAATGCGCTCTGGTTTAGCCGAAATGTTAAAACATGGTTTAATTAGTGATAAGAACTACTGGAATAAATTCTTAGACTTATCAGCACTTAATTTATCGGATTTAGATGGGTTAATTCACCAATCTGTTATTATCAAGAAAAATGTAGTTGAAGTAGACCCATTTGAAGACGGACTACGAAAAACCTTAAACTTTGGACATACACTAGGGCACGCGATTGAATCTTATTTTTTAAGTAACTCCAAAAAAAATACGCTTTTACATGGAGAAGCCATCGTCATAGGTATGATATTGGCTTGTTATATTTCTACCGAATTACTTGGTTTTTCCAGAGAAACGACAGACGATATTAAGTCTTTATTTATCAGTCATTATGGAAAAGTTTCCATTGAGAAAGAAGAGTACGATCCAATTATTGATTTACTTAAATATGACAAAAAGAATAATCATGGTAATATTAATTTTGTCTTACTCGAGTCTATTGGGCGCTGTAAAATAGATTGTTTAGTTGATAATGAACTTATTATCGAGGCATTTGAATATTATTCGGCTTAGGAAATAAATTTTATAAATAAATATTCTCAATACTGGTTAGTAAAAAAATAAATTTCTGAGACTGCTGTCAGTTAAGATTGGAAAGAACATGGGGTGTTAACTAGAACTGACAGCTTGATATGAGAAATTTAATTTCAATGCTATAATAGCTCTAGAATTTTTGTGAAAAAGGGTTACAACTTTTTTAACTTAAAAGCCTTAAAACCACTTGAACAATCCTTTCTTTTCAGGTTCACCATAATAACCATACTTAGCACCATACCCAAAATTAGCTTGTTTCACGTCATTAACAACAAGCATCATTCCGTTTAGCTTTTTATCATTATGAAGCTCTTTAGCGAAATTTAGTATTCGTTTTTCAGTATAACCTGCCCTAGTAACATAAATAGTATGACCAGCATATTGGCTAAACAACAGTGTGTCTGTAACTAACATTGATGGTGCTGTATCTACTATAACATAATCGTATTGTTTAGAAACAGTATCAAAAACCTCTTTCATCCTTTCACTCATTAATAGTTCAGCAGGATTAGGTGGTACCTTACCTGAAAGCATAATATCTATAGAAATATTATTTAAATCATATGAGTTAATCGCTTCACCTATAATAATTGACTCATCTACAAGGAACTCTGTAAGACCTATTTTAGATTGTTCTTTATTTGTCTTGTTCTTTATGGCAGAGAAAATCTGTGGATTTCTAATATCTGCCCCTATTAATAAAACCCTTTTTCCTGTGTTCGCAAGAGTTAATCCCAGATTTAAGCTCACAAAAGATTTACCTTCACCATTAATAGTGGAAGTTACAAATAATACATTATCATTTTCTTTATTATTCCTTCCTCTTCTTACATAATCAAAATTAGTTCTAATTATTCTAAACGACTCAGATAGAACAGATCTATCATTTTTGGATATTAAGCCATTTGCTTTCTTCGAAAAATTAGGTATTTCTCCAAGAACTGTAATGTTAGAAATCTCTTGTTGAAGATCTTCTTTGTTATGTATTTTTGTATCCGTGAGGTCTTTTACGTAAATAGTAGCAAAAGGAATAAGCATGCCTAATAATACAGCGCCAAGATAACTAACCAAAGGTTCAGGTGACTTTTTGCTACCCATACTAAAGGGAGACTCAACGACTTTTACACTCGGAGAGACAGATGATATTGAAATAGTGGCTTCTTCTCGTTTTTCTAAGAGAAATATGTAAAGAGCTTCTTTTATGGACTGAGTTCTTTCAATAGACCTTAATGTTCTTTCCTGATCTGGAGCTGAATATAGTTTTGAGTTTATTCTTCTTGACGAGTTTTTCAATGCATCCAATTGAATATTTAGAGTTTGCTTGGTATTATTTATACTTTGAGACAAACTACTTCTAATCTGAGCTAGTGTGTTATCTAATTCTAATACTACAGGGTTATTCTCTCCTGCACTTTTCAAATAACTTCCTCGTTGAGCCAATAATTCGTTATATCTCAAGGCTAATGCATTAATAGACTCGTCTGCCCCTCCTAAATTAGAAGGAATACCTTCATAAGGATTGTCACCCAACATTTCATCCATATATCTAAGCATGCTTATTTGGGTAGTCAGTTCTTGTATTTGTTGCTGATTTTGAACACTTGACGAAAATGCTTGACTAGCTGTTGTTGATATGTCTGTAATTCTATTCCTTGATTTATAGCCAACAATGCTATCATCTACTCCTTCTAAATCTGATGATATTGATTTTACACGATCGTTTATAAAATTAGCTGTATTAATAGCTTGTTTCCGTTTTTTGTCAATTGTAGCAAAGTTGTACCCTTCGATAAGCGCATTGATAACATCCAAGGCTTTCTCTTCTACGGGATCTTTCATTACTAAATTTAAAATTTTGGAAGATTCCCCAGAAGGATAAACGTCTATTATATAAGTAAGAAACTCTGCTACCTCTTCGAGAGGAGAAATATTGATTCTAATTAATTGATTTGTGTACTTTTTAATTCTTTTTTCAACAGGAGTTAAGATTATACCTCCAAAGTGAGTATCTATCTTCTCACCAAATGACATTCTAATTGGAATATCGTCCTCTTCTATGCTATAATCGAATTCAGTTGGTGAAACTATGTTAACGTAACAACTAAAACTAGACTTATAGATTAGAGAATCTGATTCTATAAAGTTTATTTTTAATGGACTTTTTTTGTACAAATCGTGTTCATTAATTCTTCCTTGAGCATAGTGCTGTACATTAAGATTGAGCTTTTTGACTATATCTCTGAGAAAGCCTCTTGATTTAATAACTTCTATTTCATCCTCTATTTCGGCTTCTTTGTTTCCGGAAAATATAGTTAAATCTTGTATGGCGCCTCTACCAGTTTCACTTTCAGCATCATCGAGTATCATTATCTTGGCTACGGCCTTATATTCTGGAAGTATAGCCCGCATAAAAAAATACGCTACTCCAATACAAACAAGAACAGAAAGCAAAAACCATTTCCATTGTTTTGTATATAAGGATAAAACTTTTTTAATATTAAAACTTTGACTGGGATTTAAATCTTCCATGGTAGTTTTTTGTAAAGATTATCTAGTAAATATAAGCGCAACACTCAATGCAATACTCGCTAATGAAGAAATAAGACCTATTCTGGAATCACCAGATGCTGCACTAATTGCACCTCGATTAGGATGTATATATACAATGTCGTTCTGAGTTAAATAGTAAACAGGAGATTTAAATACTTCCTTGCTTGTAAGGTCAATTCGAGTATACGTTTTAGTGCCGTTGAAGTCTCTTATAACAGTAACATCTTTTCGTTTACCGTTAATTTGTAAATCACCTGCCATAGCAATTGCTTCTAATATGGATATCCTCTCTCCTGTTATTGGGTATACGCCAGGTTGAGCTACCCATCCAAGAATTGATATCCGGTAATTTTTTATTCGTATTATTACTACAGGGTCTTTTAACAGACCTCCATCTTCAAACTTCTTTTTTAGTAATTGTTTAGCTTCTTCAACAGTTAAACCTATCATTTTAACCTTTCCCAGAACAGGATAATCTATATTACCATCAGAATCTATAAGATAATCTATGAGTTGTCCTCCCCCTTCTCCATCAGTTGTTTCCACAAGGTTATAGGGTTTCGTGACTTCTAGGTTTAATGTAGAAATATTTATACTAAGTACGTCTCCCACTTTTAGTTTTGCTCTGAATGTATCAGTATCAACTATGGTTTCAAAATCTTTAGCATTTTGAAAATATACCACATCTTTTTTGGTATAACACGAAGTAAATGTAAAGAACGAAATGATTACAAAAGCAATGTTAATCTTGCTGAAATAGGTTTTCATAAGTAATAATATTTGGGGAAAGTAAGAAAATAAAATTGTTTTTTAAAGGCTACTGTAAGTTTTGTTGCCGTTATTGTCGCTAGAAAGACTTTTGGCTTTCTTGTAAATTTGAACCCGTTTATCAAATCTTTCATAACTTGAGTTATTCGATTTGTACTCAGGTATAAGCTGCTTCATTTTCATAACAATATTATTATTTTGAAAACGATTCATTATACACAGGTCTTCGATTTCTGCCTTTATTTTAGCTGAATCTAATTCTCTAGTCTTGCTAATTAGTATTTTTTTGTGATAAGTTGAAAGTGTGTTTTCTCCATTAGCAAGTAACTCTTCATATAACTTTTCTCCTGGTCTCAATCCAGTTATTTTTATATCAATATCTTCAGGATAGCTCAAACCAGAAAGTTTAATCATGTTTTTAGCCAAATCAAAAATCTTAACAGATTCACCCATGTCGAAAATAAAAATCTCACCTCCTTTACCCATCGTTCCTGCTTCTAATACTAGCTGAGATGCCTCAGGAATGGTCATGAAATATCTGGTTATTTCTTTGTGAGTTAAAGTTAATGGCCCACCTTGTTCAATTTGCTTTTTGAATAAAGGTATAACTGATCCATTAGAACCTAAAACGTTTCCAAATCTTGTAGTTATAAATTTCGTTTTACTTTCTTTCTGTAAACAACTAATATACATTTCAGCCATACGTTTTGTAGCCCCCATGACACTTGTTGGATTTACAGCTTTGTCTGTTGAGACAAAAACAAACTTTTTGACGTTATACCTTGATGCCGTATCTGCCAATAGTTTGGTACCGTTAACATTAATTTTAATAGCCTCATATGGCGATTTTTCCATTAAAGGCACGTGCTTGTATGCAGCGGCATGAAAAACCATAGTTGGTTTATGGTATTGAAAAATAGAGTCGATTCTTAAACCATCTCTAATATCGGCAACTATTGCTGTAAAATTATGTTTGCCAGCTCTTTTCAAATCTTGTTGAACGTCATATAGTGCAGATTCAGCTTGATCGACAAGAATTAGATGCTTTACATCAAAATTAGATATTTGATTTACCAATTCACTCCCAATAGAGCCTGCAGCACCAGTAACGACAACTGTTTCTCCTTTGAATTCGTTTATTAAATTAGGGTTGTCAATTTCAATTGGTGGTCTACCCAGTAAATCTTCTATTTGAACTTGTTTAATTTGATTTGCATTAAGTTCTCCGTCTATCCACTTCTCGATTGGAGGGACTTTTTTAACCTTTACATCAAAGTCAATAAGACTATCAACTAATTTAATTATGCGTTTTGGGTCTATAGTTTGTGAAGCAACAATAATTTCGTCTATATCATTACTTTTTATATAACTTTCGTTGATTGTCTCAAAAGAGATAATTCTGATTCCATTGATTAGTTTACCTCGTTTTTTAACATCATCATCAATGAAGTTTACAACATTAAAGTTCTTGTTGGTCCCATTTAGCAGGGCGTTGTAAGTTATAATTCCTGAATCACCGGCACCATAAATTAAAATATTTTTTGATGTCTTGAATTTACATTTAAGATAGTTGTAACTTATCTTAAATAATAGCCTACTTCCAGCTAGAGCAACAAAACTCAGCAAAGAATGAATTACTATTATGGAACCAGGAATAGTGAAATTAGGTAGTAAAGAGAACGACCTTATTAGAATAACACCTGTAATCCCAATACCAGCAATTAAAACAACAGCTTTGAATATGTTTACAATATCAGTGAATCCTGTATGTCTTATAACACTTTTGTATGAGCCAACTATGAGGAAACTTGTTGCCGATACTATTGCTAAAAATGGTAACTGAACAAAAAACTGATTCGTATCAAAGTCCAATGTAAAGTTAAACCTTATCAAATAAGCGATGAAGAGTGTGAATAACACTACAAACAAATCAACAAAAAAGATTAACCATTTTGAGGCATATTTTTGCGATAAATCAAAAAAGTAATTTCTTATCATAAGTAGGGGGTTTTTGAGATTATATCTAGAATTCTTTCTAGATCGTTTTGGGTTAAGTTTGATCCACTTGGTAAGCAAAGACCTTTATTAAAAAGATTCTCTGATACACCGTTAGTGAAATTTAAGTATTTTTTGAATACGGGTTGGGTGTGCATAGGCTTCCAAAGTGGCCTAGACTCAATATCTTCTTTTAGTAAAGCTAAACGAATTTCTTCTCTCATTTCGAAAGAACTTGTTTCTATACAAGTCAACCATCTATTAGAGAAATATCCACTTGGTTCATTTAGAAAATTAATTGACTTGTAACCTGATAGGTTAGCTTCGTAAAACGAATAGTTTTTTCTTCTGGCTTCTACTCTATCATTTAATACTTCCATTTGTCCCCTTCCTATACCGGCTACAACATTACTCATTCTATAATTATAGCCAATAGTGGAATGTTGGTAATGTGGGGCTTCATCACGAGCTTGAGTAGATAGGAATACAGCCTCATCTTTTAGTTCTTTAGTTTTAGTAATCAGGGCTCCGCCTCCAGAAGTTGTGATTATCTTGTTGCCATTGAAAGACAAAATACCCATGTCTGCTAGGGTTCCACAAGGTCTGTTAAAATAATTACTGCCAAGAGCTTCAGCACTATCTTCAATTACTGGTATTTCATATTTTCTTGCAATTTCATTTAACTCATCGGCCTTGTAAGGCATTCCATATAAATGAACAGCAATAATGGCTTTGGGCTTTTTATTCTTTTCAATCCTGTCTTTAATCGCTATTTCTAAAAGTTCGGGTGAAATATTCCAAGTATCTGTCTCACTGTCTATAAAAACAGGTGTAGCACCTAAATATAGTATTGGATTTGCAGAGGCAGAAAAAGTAAAACTTTGACATAGCACTTCGTCTCCTCTTGTTACGCCTAATAAAGCTAGAGCTAGGTGTATAGAAGCTGTTCCTGAACTCAAAGCTGCTATATGTCTGTTTTCACCGAGATAGTTTTCAATATCATTCTCAAAACCATTAACATTGGGACCAAGAGGAGCTATCCAATTGGTGTCAAAAGCTTGCTCTACAAACTTTCGTTCTGACCCTCCCATGTGAGGTGATGATAAATATATCTTAGTTTTGGTCAACATTTTGATTAATTTGGGTTAAGAGTGGAATTTTGGGGCGTGTAGGTGTTAACCTTTCATAAATTTGAGTAGCCTTGAGTAGTTCCCTCTTCTTTTAATTTTACAAAATTCATTTAATCAATACAAATTTTAATTCTTTACTATAAGGTTTGTTTCCCTTTATTGGTTTAGTAAAATTACTAGAGAGATTGTAATTTATAATCTCGGAAAACAAATTTTAAAACAATCGAATTCTTATTTTGCTATTAATCGATTCAATATACTTTTGCGGTGTAAATTTAGTAATTGTTTTTACTCCTGAAGCTCCATATTTATTTAATTCGCCAAAATCGTATTTAAATTCGGTTAAATACATTTAAACAGTATTTACAAAGAAAATGTGTGCGTATCGTCGATTTTAGATGCAAAAACTAAATGGGTTTAACAGCATCTAACTTTTATTAAGCTATCTAACCTGCCAAAAACTTATATGAATATTCTATATAAATACAAACTGGAATTATCTACATGTTACAACAAGTATTAGGCTGAATAATTCAAATGCTAAAAACTAATTATTTTTGATTTAAATATATTTTCACATATTTGCTAATATTTCTTAAAAAGTCCCAATAATTTATGAGCATAGATAAACAAAATAGCAAACAAAAAATACTTATCACCGGAGCTGCTGGTTTTATAGGTTTTCATCTATCAAAAGTTTTAATAGAAAATGGCCACTCAGTTGTGGGATTAGATAATATAAACGATTATTATGATGTAGGTCTAAAATACTCTAGATTGGAAGAGTTAGGCATTGATAGAGATTTGGCATCTGAATTTAATAAGCACTCAAAAAGTGAAAAAAGCAATCTTTTTAGTTTTGTTAGAATGAATCTTGAAGATAGAGAAAATCTACCAAAACTTTTTGAAGGTGAAAATTTTGACATGGTCTGTAACTTAGCAGCTCAGGCAGGTGTTCGTTACAGTTTAGAAAACCCGGAGTCTTATGTAGATTCTAATCTTGTTGGGTTTTTAAACATACTAGAATGCTGCAGGAACTACAATATAAAACACTTAGTTTATGCAAGTAGTTCGAGCGTATATGGTTTAAATAAAGAGATACCGTTTTCAACAAAGCACAGTGTAGACAACCCGATAAGCCTTTACGCTGCAACAAAAAAGAGTAATGAGTTAATGGCTCACACTTACAGTCATCTTTACAAATTCCCTACCACTGGATTGAGGTTTTTTACTGTATATGGACCGTGGGGAAGACCTGACATGGCTATGTTTCTATTTACAGAGGCCATTGTAAATAACAGTCCTATAAAAGTGTTTAATTATGGTAAGATGGAAAGAGATTTCACTTATATCGATGACATAGTTGAAGGTATTGTTAGAATACTTGAAAAAAACACAGAACCTCGTATTACAGAAGAAGAACAGTTGTACAAAATATATAATATAGGAAATAATAATTCTGTTAAACTTCTAGATTTTATTAAAGAAATAGAACAAAATCTGGGAGTTGAAGCTAAAAAGAATATGATGCCCATACAACCCGGAGATGTTGAACGTACATGGGCAAATGTAGATGACTTAATGAGGGATTATAATTATCGTCCCAACACATCTATTAAAGATGGGGTAAAAGTGTTCATTAACTGGTATAAAGAGTATTATAACGTGGGTTGATTTTACAATTGTGAAGTTCATCGTAAATAATGAGGAATCAACATGATTTTTATTTTCATTGCGAAAATTTTTTCATCTTTGCTCAGCAAACCCAAATCTAAAAATGACCAAGTATTTACAAAAAGCTTCAAGCTCTTCAAATTATGTTGTTGTTTTCAGCTACTACAATATGCTACTTAACAACAAATCGTTACTTTTTATTTATGAGTATCCAAAACCGTCATTAGTCTTTGCTTTAAAGCAACATGGACACAAGGTTTCCATCTTAAATACCTAAAACCAAAAACATGCCTACTATCACTGGATTCAATACTTTTATTACAAAGACAAACCAAAATATTATAAAATCGGTAAAATTCATAGATTTAGTTTTTTTACCCGTAATTAGGCAAACCAAGCAAAAATTATAAATTAAATATGAAAATAGAAAAGATTTGTTGCATTGGCGCAGGCTATGTTGGTGGTCCAACAATGGCTGTCATTGCACAAAAGAACCCAAAAATAAAGGTTACAATAGTAGATATTAATTCTGATAGAATAGCTGCGTGGAATAGTCCAGATTTATCGAAACTACCAATATACGAACCAGGTCTTGCAGAAATTATTAGCGAAACAAGAGATAAGAACCTGTTTTTTTCTACTGATGTAGATACTGCTATCGATGAGGCAGAAATGATTTTCATTTCTGTTAATACACCTACAAAAACTTATGGTAAAGGTAAAGGGCAAGCTGCTGATTTGAAATATATTGAGCTTTGTGCGCGCAATATTGCCAAAGTAGCAACTACAGATAAAATAGTTGTTGAAAAATCAACTTTACCGGTAAGAACAGCCGAAACAATTAAAAGCATATTACAAAATTCGGGAAATGGCATTAATTTTCATATTCTATCTAACCCTGAATTCCTTGCTGAAGGAACTGCAATTGAAGATTTATTGAGTCCAGACAGAGTACTTATAGGAGGAGAATCAGAAGAGGCTATTGAAAGTCTAGCAAATGTTTACGCTAGTTGGGTTTCTCAGAATCAAATTTTAAGAACAAATCTTTGGTCTTCAGAACTGTCAAAACTAACTGCAAATGCTTTTTTAGCTCAGCGTGTATCATCTATCAATGCCATTTCAGAATTATGTGAACATACTGAAGCCAATGTTGATGAAGTGGCCAAAGCTATAGGTATGGATTCTAGAATAGGATCTAAATTCTTAAAAGCATCTGTGGGATTTGGGGGTTCTTGTTTTCAAAAAGACATTCTTAATCTTGTATACATATCAAGGAGTTATGGACTTAATGAGGTTGCTGATTATTGGGAACAGGTTATAATTATGAATGACCACCAAAAAAGAAGATTTTCAGATAAATTGATTAAAACTTTATATAACACAGTATCTGGTAAAAAGATTTCAATATTGGGATGGGCATTTAAAAAAGACACTAACGATACTAGAGAGTCGGCAGCAATTTATGTTACAGATCACCTTCTTAATGAACAAGCTTTAGTGTCGGTTTATGACCCGAAAGTCCCAGAACAAAAAGTTTATTCAGATTTAAATTACCTGAACAGTAGGACTGAACAGGAAAATGAAGATTTCGTAACTGTTGATAAATCGCCTTACAGTGCATTAAAAGGATCTCATGCAGTTGCAATTATGACTGAATGGGATGAATTTAAAGAATATGATTGGGAAAAAATATATTCAGAAATGAAAAAACCAGCTTTTATATTTGATGGCCGAAATATATTGAATAAAGGCAAAATGCAAGATATTGGTTTTGAATATTACTCCATCGGACAATAATAATATTTATGAATAACCCGAAAATTTCAATAATAGGTTTAGGTTATGTTGGATTACCACTAGCAAGCCTTTTTGCTACTAAGTACAATGTTATTGGGTTTGATATAAATCAAGAAAGAGTTAATCAGTTAAAAAGAGGTATTGATGTTACTCTAGAAGTCACTGAGTCTCAGCTCAAAAAAGTTGCAAGAACAAATATTGACTTGAATGGTAGTGGCCTTTTTTTCACTACTTCTACAGAAGATTTAAGAGGTTCAAATTTCTATATAGTGACGGTACCTACCCCGGTTGACAAAAATAAGGTCCCGGACTTAACAGCATTATACAAATCTAGTGAGACTATCGGGAAAGTCTTATCCAAAGGGGGCATAGTTATATTTGAGTCTACTGTATTCCCTGGTGCAACTGAAGAGAAATGTATTCCTATTATTGAGAAAATCAGTGGTCTTAAATACAATGTAGATTTTTTTGCTGGATATTCACCAGAGCGGATTAATCCGGGTGATAAAGAACATACTATTGACAAGATAGTTAAAGTAATATCTGGGTCAACTATAGAGACTAGAGAAAAGATAAAAAGTCTTTACGCCTCGGTAATCACAGCGGGAATTCATACAGCACCATCGATAAAAGTTGCAGAAGCTGCTAAAGTTATTGAAAATACCCAAAGAGATATAAATATTGCTTTTATAAATGAACTAACTAAAATATTCAATTTATTGGATATAGATATTTATGACGTCCTGGAAGCTGCAGGGACAAAGTGGAATTTCCTTCCATTTAAACCAGGCCTTGTCGGTGGCCACTGTATAGGAGTAGACCCTTATTATCTTGCACAAAAATCAAAAGAATTAGGGTATCATCCAGAAATAATATTAGCGGGTAGACGAATAAACGACAGCATGGGGCAGTACATAGCCTCAGAAATAATAAAGTTGATGATCAAAAATGATATTTTGGTAAATGGAGCTAATATTTTAATTCTTGGAATTACATTCAAAGAAAATTGTACAGATGTTAGAAATACTAAAGTTATTGATCTCGTAAATGAATTGAATACTTATGGTACACATACTTCTGTTTTCGATCCTTGGGCTAATTACCAGGAAGTGAAGAAGGAATATGGTATAGAGATGATTAAATCACCTGCTAGCTTATCTGAAAAAAAATATCAAGTTATTGTTTTAGCTGTTGCTCATGAGGAATTTATCAATCTAAACTTTAATGAATTATTATATCAAGATGGTATAATCTATGATTTAAAAGGAGTTTTGAAAAAAAGACAAAATAATATTAGCTCCAATGAAAATTAATCAGTTAAAAGGAGGAGCAGCTCTATCATATATAAATATTTTTCTAACTAATATAGTTGGTTTATTTCTAACACCTTTCATTATTAGGTCTCTTGGAAGTGCCGAGTATGGATTATACACCATGATAGGTGCATTAGTTGGTTACATGAGTGTATTGGACTTCGGATTGAACAATACAGTGATTAGATATGTTGCTAAATATAAGGCAAATAATGACAAAAAGGGCGAGGAAAACTTTTTAGCACATAGCTTTATAATGTATATTTTTATCTCAATATTAATTGGAATTATTGGAACTGCAATATACTTTAACTTAGATAAGATTTATTCAGAAACATTATCAATAGAGCAAATGAATATGGCGAAAATAATGATGAGTATACTAATACTCAATTTATCCATTTCTTTGCCAGGAGGAGCATTTACAGGTATTTGTTACGGTTATGAAGAGTTTATTTTACCAAAAGTCGTCAATATTATTCGCTATGTTTTAAGGAGTGTTCTTGTTGTTGCAATACTAGTTTATGGAGGAGATGCTATTGGTCTGGTTGTGTTAGATACAATTCTAAATTTAGTAGTCATATTCATTAATATTATAATCGTGTTTAAAATCTTAAAAGTGAAAATTAAGATGCACAAATTCAACAAATCACTTTTTGGAGATATTCTAAAGTTTTCCTTATGGATTTTTTCTTTTGCAATTGTCCATCAGCTTAGGTGGCAATTTGGGCAATTTATAATTGGTTTATATTATTCAACATCTATTGTGGCTATATATGCAGTTGGCATAACTTTAGGGAATTACTATGGGTCTTTTTCAAATGCTATTGCTTCTGTTTTTTTACCAAAAGCAATACAAATGACTGTAAAGGAAATTCCCCAAAAAGAACTTACAGATACATTTATAAAAATATCTAGAATAATACTAATTGTTTTACTTTATATTCTTGGTGCATTTGTAATTGTCGGCAAAGACTTTGTATTCTTTTGGGTTGGTGATGAATACCATTTGGCTTATTATTATGCTCTAGTAATAATGATTGGTCTAACCCCTATTCTATCTCAAGGTTTTGCAAATAATATCTTAGAGGCAAAAAATTTAATGTCGTATAGGGGAAAACTACTCCTAGGATTAACAATATCAGGAACAATTTTAAGTGTTTTTATTGCTAAAAGATACGGGGTCATGGAATTGATATTTACTGTAGTTTTCTTTCTATTATTAGAAAGATTAATTATGATTCCTTATTACAAAGAAAAAGCCAATTTAGATATGAAAAGATATTACAAAGAAATAACCCCTCTTTTTTTGGCTACTATTTTGATTACTGTGTTATATGTTTTTCTAAATAGCTTTTTGCCAGAAAAGAACCTCTACGTTTTTATCTTAGTATCATTTATATATTCTATTACGTACATTATTGTTATACAAAAAATTATGACCGACTATGAAAGGTCATTTCTTAAAAAATCTATCAAAAAAATATCCGCAACCATATATAAGAAATAATTTTTATGGAGGTAATTATATCTATCATCATCCCTATATATAACACAGAGCACTTTTTGGAAAGATGTCTTGATTCTGTGCAAAACCAAACCTTTAAGGATTTTGAAGTGATTTTGGTTGATGATGGATCTACAGATAATTCCAAAACCAAATGTTCAAAATATGTTGAGGGTGATTCAAGGTTTAAATATTTTTATCAAAACAATAAGGGTAGATCATCTGCCATAAACTTAGGTTATACTTTCACAAGGGGAAAATATATGTTAATTATTGATAGTGATGACCATATCACTCCAAATTTGTTAGATATAGCCTACAGCACTTCAATTCATCATTCTGTTGATATTGTTAACTATTCTCATTATTATGTTAAAGACGGTTTTGAAGAAAAATGTCAATCACCATTACCTAAGGATGTCATAATTGATAACGACACTATAAAAGATTTGTTAAAAACAAGTTTTCCAGATAAACATAAATTACTATGGTTCACATGGTTGAATTTAATAAAAAAGGACTTACTTGACACTCATAACATTTTACATGATGAGTCTGTGAATTTTTGTGTTGATTCTATTTTTAATTTAGAATGCTTTCTTAATGCAGAAAAGATATATTCTATAAGCGATCCACTGTATTATTATGAATATAATGAATATTCGATGACTCAAGAGCATTACAAATCTGGATTACTACAAAAGATAACAAATCAATTTCTAGCAAGAATAAGTATTCACGAAAAATATAATTTAACTAGTTCAGACTACAAATCTGAGATTGCAAGTTATTACATAGAACATAGTCTATTCTTCATTTTGAACAATGAAAAAAAGTCACCTAAAAAACTGGACTTCAAAATACTATCAGAAATTAGAAAATCAATGATTTATGATTTTAGCTTTGATTATTACAAGAAGTATTCTGCTAAGATGAACTTGAAACAAAAAACAATTGTGTTTCTTTTCAAACATAATAGATTGAAAATACTTGCTTTTTTACTTAGATTATTTACTAACAATTCAAAAATCCAAAGGCGATTTAACAACTAAGAAGCCATTTGTTTTTACATAAAACCAAACTTATCAAAAAAATGATAAACATAATAAAGAAAATAATTCCACTAGAACTTAAGTTTAAAGTAAGATTGCTTTTGTTAAAGTTAAAGCCCACCAATGGACTTGGCTTAAGTTCAAATTCGAGCAAAGTTAAACGCATCTATATTTTTTTATCTGCCGATTATGGCAACTTAGGAGATGTCGCTATAACTTATGCTCAGCATAAATTTTTAAAAGAAAAATATCCAGATTTTCTGGTTACCGAAATCCCAATAAGCAATACATTAAATGGAATAGAATTTGTTAAGAGAAAAATAAACAAAACTGACATAGTAACTACTGTAGGCGGTGGTAATATGGGTGACCTCTACCCTATGATAGAATTGTTCCGACAACTGGTTATTGAAAATTTTAAAGATAACCCTATAATTGCTTTTCCTCAAACCGCTGATTTCGAACATTCTTCAGCATTAAAAAAAGCAATAAAGAGATATTCAAAACATAAAAATCTAACTCTTATAGCAAGAGAGCAAAAGACTTTTGAGTTTTTTAAAACTTATTTTGATAAAAACAATATTCTGCTTACTCCAGATATTGTTTTAAGTTTAGATAAAGTCAAACCCCTTAGAACACGAAAGGGAGCTATCATATGTTTAAGAGACGACAAAGAAAAAAAACTTACACAAGATCAAGACAATGTTTTAAAGACAATTATTGAAGATAATTTCGAAACATTTAAACACAGAGACACTCATATAGGTGGTGAAAATCTTTCGTTGTTCAACCGTGTCAAGGCATTACACCTAATTTGGGATGATTTTAAAAGTGCTGAGTTGATAATTACAGATCGTTTGCATGGAATGATTTTTTCATACATAACAGGAACACCAGCATTAGTCTTTTTAAACAATAATCATAAAGTAAAATCCTCTTACCATTGGATTAATTCAGCATCACATATCAAACTTGTGGACGAGTTTTCTGTTGAGAACATTAAAAAATCCATAAACGAATTGAAAAAGATTGATAATGTTACGCAGCTAAAAAACATGTCTCACCTTTACAATGTTATTGTTAAATAAAAAACAAATGATATGAAAATTCCTGAATTATCAATTGTTATACCTGTTTACAATGTAGCTTCATATTTAGATAAATGTGTACGTAGTTGCTATGAACAGGATATTCCAAAAGATGCTTATGAAATAATTTTAGTCAATGATGGGTCTACAGACAATAGTCTGGAAATTTGTGAATCTCTAAAAAAAGAATTTCAATCCTTAATAATAATTTCTCAAGAAAATAAAGGTTTAAGTGGAGCTAGAAACACAGGCCTGAGTGCTGCCAAAGGTGAATATGTGTGGTTTGTTGATTCTGATGATTGGATTGAAAAAAACACATTAGCAGAAATCATTAATGTATTAAAATCTAAAGTAGATCTGGCGTGGTTAGGCCATGACACATGGTCTGGTGGTAAAACTGAAAAAGAATTTGTGCCACTAGAAATCAATCAACCCGTTAGTGGTACAGACTTTTTCACTAACCATTTAAACAACTTATTTTACATTTGGAAATTTATATATCGTCGAGATTTTCTAATTGAAAACGATTTGAATTTTCTTGAAGGAATTCTCTATGAAGACTTGGAATTTACACCACGTGCACTATTGAAAGCCCAAACTTGTCTAACTATACCAAAGGTTATTTACCACTACCTTATTAGAGAAGGAAGTATTGCTACCAACATAAAACCTAAGAATATAGAACACAGGTTTTTTATTTTAAACGAACTTGACAAATTATTTACTTCAAATATTGAAGATGAATTCAAAGCTGGGTTAGCTAATGTAATATACAATATGATCGATTCAAGTTTAAAATTAGCTGCAAGGGCAAACATAAAGCTTCCAAAAAATTCTTTAACGACTATTAAAGTATTTAAAGGAAATAAATATTTTGAGGGTGAAAAAAATTTAAAGTACTCATTGATAACGGGTATGCCCCTTGGTTATTATCATTTTTTTAAATCCTATCATGCCTTAAGAAAAGTTATTTCAAAAAGCTAAATCAATATGAAAAGAATTTTACACGTTGTTGGTTCGATGAATAGAGCCGGTGCAGAGTCTATGGTTATGAACCTATATAGAGCTATCGACAAACAAGAATATCAATTTGATTTTGCTTATTTTACTGAGGATATATGTGATTTTGATGATGAAATCACTGCTCTAGGTGGTAAAATATACAGGATACCAAAAAAATACTCTAAAAACTCGATAATTAGAACCGTAAAACTCTTTAAACTAATAAAAGATAACAAACCTTTCCATGCGGTTCATTGCCATCAATTATTTAGTAATGGATTTCACTTGATAGCTGCATATCTGGCCGGAATAAAACTTAGGATAGCACATTCTCATAATACAAGCGATGTTAATAGCAAAAGCCTAATCGGAAAAGTCTATCAGAGTTTTTCAAAAAAATTAATATCGAATTTCGCTACAAATTATATTGCATGTGGAATTGAAGCAGGAAAATTTCTCTTTGGTGAGAAAAAAGCTCCCCTATTCATACCCAATGCTGTTGATGTAGATAACTTCATTAATGTAAAAGAAAAAAGAGATATTACATTTTTTAACCGTAATACCATAAACGAGAGAACGATAATAATTTCGCAAATAGGTCGACTAATGCCTGTAAAGAATGTTGAGTTCTCATTAGATTTTGCAGATTATCTAATAAAAAAGGACGTTGATTTTCACCTAAATATAGTGGGTGATGGTATTCTTGCCCAAAAGCTAAAAAAGTTAGCTTCTGAAAAAGAATTAAATGAACATGTGTCTTTTCTAGGTGTTAGATCAGACATTAACCATATATTGGGTAATACAGATTTATTGTTAATGCCATCATTTCATGAAGGGTTTCCTGTAATATTGGTAGAATCTCAAACTGCCGGTATACCTGCTTTAATTTCTAATAGAATATCTAAAGAAGTTGATTTAGGTTTGAACCTAGTTCATTTTTCATCATTAGAAGATAACTTCGAAAGATGGGAGAAAATCATGAAAAACATTTTGTCTTCATCAGAATATAAAACAAATAAGCAAAGGCATGAGGTTTTAAAGTCTCATGGCTTCGATATTAATGTCAGTGTAAAAAGGCTAGAAAATGTTTACAACGGAAAAAGTTAAAACAATGGAAAACGAAAACAATCTGGTTACGGTAGGTATTCCTTTCTTTAATTCTGAAAAGTTTTTAGCTCAGGCCATAAATTCGGTAATAAATCAAACTTATTCTTATTGGGAACTGTTTTTATT
Source organism: Seonamhaeicola sp. ML3 (assembly GCF_023273855.1). Lineage (NCBI taxonomy): Bacteria > Pseudomonadati > Bacteroidota > Flavobacteriia > Flavobacteriales > Flavobacteriaceae > Seonamhaeicola > Seonamhaeicola sp. ML3. The sequence continues at coordinate 3,005,543 of NZ_CP096884.1, forward strand.
AGATGACGGAAGTACAGATACTTCGGTATCAATTGCCAAAAGCTTTGAAAAACTAGACAAAAGGATAACAGTAATAAGTGATGGTAAAAATCTTGGTCTTCCGAGCAGGTTAAATGAACTCTCAGATTTATCAAATGGAAAATTTTATTGTAGAATGGATGCTGACGATATCATGTTTCCAGATCGTTTGGAAAAACAATTATCTCATTTGGTCTCTAATCCGGAAATTGATTTATTGGGTACCGGTTTGGTAGCAATAGATAATCAAAATCAAATTATAGGCCTCCGAAAAGGAGAATTCAAAGAAAATATTAGTCTAAAAGATTTACTCAAGGGGACTTGGGCTGTACATCCAACAATTATGGGAAAAGCAAGTTGGTTTAAGGAAAATAGGTATGATATAAATCTTAAAAGAGCTCAGGATTATGATATGTGGATACGTACTGTTAAAAAAAGCAAGTTTGTTAAATTAAATACACCATATTTGTATTACAGAGAAGCCAGTACATCTACAATAAAAAAATATTTTATTGCAATGATAAACTTAATTAAGATTTATTGGAAGAATAAATCCATTTTAGGCTTTTTAAGAAGTATAAAAATGACTTTTGTTAGTATAGTAAAACTAGTCGTTTATTTGGTTTTTTGGGTATTCGGAGTAACATCTAAATTGATAGAAAGACGATCTACGGCTCTTAAATCCAGTGAACTAAAATATCACCAAAAAACTATTCAAAGCGTCTCATCCATGCTTTCATAACTCAAATAAAATGAAGTACTTATTTGAAAATTTTACTTCCGGAGATTATGCACTCATGTATAGGTGGGTAATAGGTTTTTTCGTAATATCTGGTTCGTTAATACTAATGATTCTTCAGGATAGAAAAGATGCCTACTTTCGAAATGACAGAAATCTGTTAATAATAGTTACCGCGTTCCTAGTCTTCTTTGCAGGAACCAGGGGGAATAATATTGGTACAGATACTGGTAACTACTATAATTATTTCTATCTCAAGGGCCTTCATATAGATAACTTTTTTGATTATTTAAGTGCATTAGGTACAGATTTTTTATTTGCAGTCGTACTATATATAGTACTTCCTTTCAAGAATTTTACATTATTTCTGTTTGTTGTTTCTGCATTGATGAATATTAGTCTATTCAAATTTGTAAGAAGGTTTACTAATAATAGCATCGATGGTAGTAGCTTTCTGCTGTTTGTAACCATGACCTCTTCATTTGTTTTCTTAAATTACGAAATAAACACTATTAGAAACGGCTTAGCAATACCATTCATACTTTATGGTATATACTATGTTATACAAAAAAACAATAAATACGCTATTCTATATTTCCTAATTGCTTTTTTCTTTCATCGAACATCTATCATACCAATAGTTTGCGTTTGTCTTATTATGCTATGTAATAATGTTAAAATAAAATATTTTATCATATTTTATGTTCTAGCTGTAGGACTTGCCTATACTGGATTTGGGTTTGATAAGTTAACTTTTCTAGGACAACTAGAAGGTGAAGATATAAAACAATTAGCATTTCAAGGAGAAACCAATTACAGAGTAGGTTTTAGGATAGATTTCGTTTTTTACAATTCTTTGTTTTTATTTCTGTTTGTTAAATTCAGTAATTTAAAGAACGCTTCCGATTTGTTTTTAATTAAATATTATATAGTTGCCTCTGTGGTATTCTTTTTTAATTTTAACATTCCATTTTCTGATAGAATTGGTGGCTATAGTTGGATTGTGATACCATTGCTACTGTTCAATACTATTAATATTTCTTTTCCCAAAAAAAAGCTATCCATTTTAGCTTGGGTAACTATCTTTTATTTTATACTTAATCATATCCTTTTACCTATTTTATCAGGTGGTGACGATAATACGAGATAACATCTAATACTTATTAATTTAATATGATGAAAAACTTAAAAGTTGTTTTATTTACAAGTTCTGGAAGCTTTGGCTCTGCAACATTATCTTATTTAAAAGAAAATTACACTGTTGTTGGAGTTGTTTTAGATATACCAAAAAAAGGTTCTGGTCTACGTCTAATCAAAAGGCGAATTAAGCGATTAGGAGTTATTAAGGTTTTTTTACAACTTTTATTCATGAAAGGCATTGTTCCTTTACTTAGATTAGAGAGTAAAAAAAGACAGTCAGAAATACTATCAGGGTTAAATTTGAATAGTTTAAATGAATTTAAAAATATACTAAGGGCAGATACCATAAACGATCCAAATGTAATAGATTTTGTAAATGAATTAAAGCCTGATGTAGTCATGGTTAATGGCACTGGAATAATCCACAAAAAAATTATAAATGGTATTGAACCTCCTTTATTAAATATGCATGCAGGAATTACCCCTAAATATAGAGGTGTTCACGGAGGTTACTGGGCACTGGCTAATAAAGATCTTGATAATTGTGGAGTAACAGTTCACTTTATCGATGCTGGTATAGATACAGGAGGGATAATAAGCCAAAAAAATATTGAAATAGAGAAAAGAGATAACTATATCACATACCCATTACTTCAGCTGTTAAAAGGGTTTGAGTGCATGGATGAAGCTTTCAATCAAATTAATAACGGTAAATTAACTCCCATAAAAAACGGATTAGAAAGCAAGTTATACTATCATCCTACCATAATAGATTATTTTCACAATCGAATTTTTAATAAAGTTAAATAATGTCTCCGAACAATAATAAAGGATATTTTGTCATTTCACTAGATTTCGAACTCCATTGGGGGGTTTTTGATGCCTTAGATTTAAATTCCTATCATAGCAATCTTTTAAATGCTAGGAAGGTAGTTGAAAAATTAATAGAACTTAGCGATGAATATGGGATACATCTAACTTTCGCAACAGTAGGTTTGTTATTTGCTGGAAATAAAAAAGAAATTGAAGAATTTATACCTAAAAGGATTCCCGGATATTCTAATAAAAATTTAAACCCCTTTTCCTTATTAAATCAAATTGGTGAAGACGAAAAATCAGACGCTATACATTATGCCAAGTCACTTGTTGAAAAAATCAAGAAAAATGGAAACCATGAAATAGGAACACATACTTTTGGGCATTATAACTGTTTGGCTTCAGGACAGAATATCGAAGATTTTTATGCAGATTTAGTTTCGGCTAAAGAAATTGCAGAAACAATGGATTTGAAATTAGAAAGTATTGTTTTTCCAAAAAATCAAGTGAATAACAGTTATCTACTTCAATGTAAAAAGAATGGAATAACAAACTACAGAGGAGCTGAAATGCACCAGTTATATAACTTTGACATACGCAATAAGAAAAGCTATAGACTTCCAGAATCAATTATTAGATTGTTGAGACTTATTGATGGATACTTAAATATTTCTGGAAATCACACTTATCCAATAAACGCTATAGAACCTGATGAATTAGGCCTTATTAACTTACCTTCTAGTAGGTTTTACAGGGCATACTCACCAAGACTTTCTTGGTTTGAGTTTTTAAAACGACGAAGGATTAAAAAAGCAATGTTACATGCTGCCAAAAACAATGAACTATTTCACTTATGGTGGCATCCTCATAATTTTGGTGACCACATGGAAGAAAATTTCAAAAACCTAGAAAACATTTTTAAATATTATAGTAAACTAAACTCTAAATACAAGTTTAAAAGTATTTCTATGACAGGTTTAACTAACGAAATATTACAAAAATTAAAAACTAAATAATTTTTTTGGTGTTTATATAAAGTAATTAAGGCAAACCCACAAAGAGTCAATCTGCTTTATTAAATAATTCTAAAATAGGCATAAAAAAAGTAGGAGTGTACTTCTCTCCTACTTTTTTTTTGATATAGTTATGATTTTCAATTACTAATTGAATTGTTTTTTTAATAACTAATGATTAAGTAAATTAATTAGTAGATATTAAGTTATCTATGAGATTTATATTTTCAGAATTTTCTACTATATAGTCAGTATTTGTAATATTCCCTTCAAGCCTTATATTTTTACTGTTGGAAATTTTATTCGCCATATTAGTAGATGTCGAGTTTAATGTACAGTTCTTGAATGTTATTTGAGAGGAGTTAAGGTTACTTTCATTAAGCAAAAGATTTAAATATAACGGTCTCTCTTTAACCTCTATGATCTCGTTACTTATAACTATGTTATTACTATTGTTTGTATTGTAAATGTTTCTGTAGCCTCTACTATTATTGATATTACTGGTTATTGTGTTTCCTGTGAAGGTTGTGTTTAACAGGTTACTAACCAGAAATACTCCATTTACACAATTTTCAATGCGATTATTTCTAATTTCATGATGTTCCCCTTTGATTGAAATTCCATGATTGTAACCTTTAATATAATTATCTACAAATAGCCAATGGTGATTAAGTTCCTTTCCTTGTGTATCTTCTTCATTTGGAAAAGTTACAAATGAGCTTATAGATAATGCTGTGAATTTAGATGTTTCTCTCGATTCAAAAGTATTATTTCTAACTACAACGTCATGAGATGCAAATGAACCTACGGATCTATCGAAAAAATTATTTTCTATTAATACATCATTGGCTGTAAATACAAGAACATCACCATCATGATTACCTGTAAAAACGCTATTTCTTACAATAATGTTTTCATTTAAAGCTGTTTGTCTTAAACGACCATCTGCTGTTCTATGGCGTATTGCCTCCATATCTATTCCCCATCTAGGTTCAACACCTGAACTACTATAAATCTTAGATCCAGAACTATCGTATGCTTGATCGCCTTTACCGGTATCTTTAATAGTACAGTTGTCGATAGTTATAAATCTACCATCTAAAAAACTAATACCATTTCTTCTTGCCCTGGAAATAGTACAATTTTTAACTATAACATTCTTGGTTTCTTTCTTTCCTGGAGCAAGAGAACCATCGTCTTGTCTCAGTGATTCACCATGGAACATTATAGCATCTCCTGTAGGGTCGCTAAAACTTACATTGTCTATGACTATGTTTTCTGAACCAATAACAAAAACTAAGTTACCATATTCATGTGTGTCTCTTGGAATTCCATGCCTGTCAGCAATTGGTGAATAATCATGTTCAAATCTATCACCAATCAAATTTCCTCCAGATATAATTACATTATCTGCCAAAAAGATTTTAAATAAGCTATAGGAAAAACTCTTATTTGGTTGAACTCTCAGAAAAGCATTTTCACTCATTTTTAAATGAAAATCTTCTGGAATATATATAGATGCATTATCTAAGTGTCTTGCCCTACCATAATATTCAATATCTACTTTGAAATAGGCATCTAATGTCTCTATTGAAAATTCATCAGCTCCCATTAATTTTACTTGATCAATGGTTCTTTGAAGGATATCTTTGTTATCAAGGGCGATATCATCATTTACTTTACCTTCAACTATACCCCATCGTTCAGGCTTAAAAACAAAAGTAGGATCTTTTAAACTGGGAGTAGTTCCAGATAGTTTTAAATCTTTATTCAATAATTCTCCAGATATTACTGATTCACTTGAGAATATTATTTCCCCATTAATAATATCTCCACCTTCGAATTCAATAGTAACTCCACTAGGTAAATTAACTGTAGTACCTCCCAAATCAAGTACACAGTTTATAATTATGGTAGTATTGGGTTGAATATTTGTTAAACTAAAATCACAAGGTAAGCTAGTATCAACCTCTATTTCTGTTTCGTCTTCGGGAGTAACAACTTCTTCCTCTTCTTCTTGTTCTTCCGAGCTATCTTCAGTGGATTCTTCTTTTTCAACTATTTCTGCTTCCGGTTCAACAAAAAGTTCTTCATTGCTGCATGAATTACAGGAAAATAGGAGTAAAAAAAAGACTGTAATTAACATTGTGTGCTGTAGGTTTTTTTTCATAGTATTTAAAGGATTTGGGTCCGTTGATAATTCTGATCAATACTATAAATATTTTTTTTTATTGTCGTCCAAAAACATTTTTTTTCGATAAAAAACGTTGCATTAACTTACATTAATCGTTTAAAAACGTATTTTTGCGACGAAATGCAAATACAAAGGATAAAAAATATCGTTTTAGAGTAGTACAATTTCAAAAAGCAATTTATAGAAATGCAAAAGTATATGATAATGAAAAGAATACATTAATATGTTAATAACTTTTTAAAAATAATAAGCAAAAAAAGGAAGATAAGAAGTGGATTCAAATCAATAATACTTAATTAGTCGTCAATATTTTCATTTAGACCATTAAAAAAAAGTGTTAACAAAAAAAATATTTAAGTTTGCTGCAACAAATTCAACACTTAACCTATAATAATGAGTAAAAAGTTTTTTTTAGTCACCACAGTACCAATAACCTTGAACTTTTTCCAAGGGCAAATTCAAGTTTTTAAAAAACTATTTGATGTAAGCTTGGTATCCAGTCCTGGAATTCAACTTGAAAATTTAGAGGCTAGTGAGAAAGTATCTACTCATACGGTTACTATGGAGCGCAATATAGCGCCACTAGAAGATGTAAAAAGTTTAATTGGTATGATTAAACTTTTTAAAAAAGAAAAACCATTTTTAGTTCATGGTAATACGCCTAAGGGAGGATTAATAAGTATGCTAGCAGCATACATATGTAGAGTGCAGAAGAGGGTTTATTGTATTCATGGTTTAAGATATCAAGGTAATTCAGGTTTAAAAGGGTTTATACTAAGAACAATGGAAAAGACAACCTGCGCGCTAGCAACTGATTTGGTCACAGTAAGTTTTGGAGTAGCAAAAACACTTAGTGAAGATAAAATCACCTCAAAAGAGGTTCATGTTATTGCTAATGGTAGTATAAATGGTATAGACCCGAATTATTTCAATCCGAAAATAGAGTTTTCTGTCCCTGAAAATTTAGATTTCAATACCGATAAAAATAGTATTGTTTTTGGTTTTGTTGGGAGATTAGTAAAAGATAAAGGCATAGTAGAATTAGTGAATGCATTTGTTGATTTAAACAAAAAGCACAAAAACATAAAATTACTGTTAGTAGGAAACACAGAGGATTTACTCGACCCGCTTCCCGATTCTACTAAAAATCACATTTTAAATTCTAAAGATATTTTTTCTGCAGGTTTCCAAAAAGATATCCGGCCTTATTTAAAGTTAATGAATGTTTTTACATTTCCGAGCTATAGAGAAGGCTTTGGAGTTTCTATAATGGAAGCTGCAGCAATGGGCGTACCTTCAATTTCTTCAAATATTTCTGGTTGTAATGAAATAATTTCAGATGGATATAATGGAAAGCTCATCCCTCCTAAATCTACTAGTCATCTCCAGGACGCTATGGAATCTTTTATCAAAAACCCCGAGTTAATAAAAAAATATGCTTCCGTTAGTAGAAAAAGTGTCCTAGAAAAATATGATCAAAAAATAGTTTGGAATGCTATTGAGGAATTCTATACAAAACTCTCATAATTTTATCAAAACATAAACATCATGACCTACCAAATTTATCCTAAACTAATGAAACCTGCATTGGACTTTATCATAGCAATTGTTTTTTTGGTCTTTTCATCACCCATCTTAATTGTTACAACTATTCTTTTATTTTTCTCCAATAAAGGAAAACCTTTTTTTTATCAAAGGAGACCGGGAAAAGATGAAAAGATTTTTAAGATAATAAAGTTCAAAACCATGAACGACAAAAAAGATGAAAATGGAGATTTACTTCCAGATGATAAGCGTATAACGGTTGTTGGAAATATAGTTAGGAAGACTTCTATTGATGAAATGTTACAGTTTATTAACATATTAAAGGGAGAAATGTCATTGATTGGTCCCAGGCCTCTTCTTCCAAAATACTTACCTTACTACACTAAGTCTGAAAAGAAAAGACACGATGTAAAACCTGGCATTACTGGTTTGGCTCAAATAAATGGAAGAAACTTTCTTGATTGGGACACTAAACTAAAATATGATGTAGAATATGTTGAGAATATATCGTTTTCAAATGACTTTAAAATTTTGATTAAAACAATTGGAAAAGTTTTGAAATCAAAAGATATTTCTAATAATCAAAATGCTCTACAGCCCTCATTAGATGTAATGAGGAAAAGTAAACCAGTTAAAGCCTGATCACATTGAGTTATTCAAATAAAATACTGGAGACATCAAAACCAAATATTGTTATTATTGGTGCATCAGGCCATGCAAAGATGGTCATTGAAATTCTAAAGTTAAGAGGCGAGTATAATATAATAGGCCTAATAGATTCTTTCAAGACAAAAGGAGATAAAGTGATGGAGTATGAAATTTTAGGTTGTGAAGAAATTATTCCCGAACTAATGAAAACTCATAACTTACATGGTGGTATCATTGCCATAGGTGATAATTGGACAAGAAAAAAAATGAGGGATAAAATTATAACCCTTACAAAAAAATTCAAGTTTATATCGGCAATTCACCCGTTTTCTTATCTGTATGAAGGAATTATTATTCCTGTTGGAGTAGTTGTTATGGCTGGTGTAATCGTTAATACAGATGCTAAAATTGGAGACTTTTGCATATTGAACACCAAAGCTTCTTTGGGTCATGATAGTGAGATGAAATCTTTTTCTAGTTTAGCACCTGGCGTAACCACTGGTGGTAATGTTGTCTTGGGTGTTGAGTCCGCTGTCTGTATAGGCGCTACAATTGTCAACAACATTTCAATTGGTGATTATTGTGTTATAGGAGCCAGTTCATTAGTCATTGATGATTTCAAAAACAATAGTTTAGTCTATGGTACACCTGCAAGATTAGTACGGCACAGAAATCCTGATGAAAAATATCTAGGTAAGAATTAAAAAATACAATCAAAAATATTACATCTATAATATGAAGCCAAATCTTAACTTAATAGAAACTAAAGAACAATGGGATTTAACCTTAGAAAAGGTAGAGGTTTATGATTTCTATCATACTTATGATTACCATCTATTATCTAAAAACCCTGATGAAAAAGCCGTTCTACTAGAATATAATGAGAATAATTTCACTATTTGTATACCGCTTATAATTAGAAGCATAGAAGGAACAGAGTTTTTTGATGCCACATCTGTTTATGGGTATGCAGGTCCAATCAGTAAAAATCTACCAGATCAATTTGACTCAGCTACTTTTAAAGAAATACTATTAGATTTTTTAAAAAGTGAAAAAATAGTATCGGTGTTTTCTAGATTAAACCCCTTTATAGATAATCAAGATAGCATTTTACATAACATTGGAGAAATTCATGAGCTTGGAAGAGTTGTAAATATCGACTTAACAAAAAACATAGATGAACAACGAATGATTTTTTCGAAGACCACGAAAAGATACCTCAATAAGTGCAGAAGGAGTTTTGATGTTATAAAAAGTTCAAGTATTGAGGATATGGAAACTTTCAGGAGTCTTTACTATGAAAACATGGACAGAGTGAATGCGAAAAAAGATTATTATTTCTCGAAAGAATACTTTGAAAAATTTGTTGACAGTAAGGATTATGAAACCGATGTGCTCATGGCCATAGATAAAGAAAGTAAAACAATTATTTCTGCTGCAATGATGGTTAAAACCAATAACATAATCCAGTATCATATCTCGGGAACAAAAAATGATTACTTGTCCTTATCACCTATTAGACTATTAATTGATGAAATGAGAATTAGCGGTACTGGTGAGGGCTACAAATTTTTCAATTTAGGTGGTGGACTAGGTAATAATGAAGATGAACTATTTAGGTTTAAATCATCTTTTTCAAAAGATTTTAAAACCTTTAAAATTTGGAAATGTATAGTGGATCAGGATATGTATGATAGCTTAGTGTCCAAATCTAACAACAAAAACGAATCAATAGATTTTTTTCCACTATACAGATATGTGAAAAATGATTAATAATATTTAGTCTATAGTAAACACTCATATTTTGTAAAATATTATTGACAACATGACTATTGTCATATTTAAATAGCAATAAAATAAGGTTATTTACATTGGTTTAAAAACCCCAATTTTATTGCTATTTAAATGCCTTACGACACTCCTTTCATCTGTAATACTTTCCAGAGCATTTGGAAATCACACTTCAAACCAAATAATAAATTATATCGATTCAATTTCATAGAAGGTATAGATTTTTATAAGACCAAATTTACTCCAGTTTTTTTTAACATAGGTAAAAACTTAACTAAAGGCAACAACTATTTATTAAAGGATTTGGGAGGGCTTAAGAATAAAGCATTAGTAATTTATGATGTTCTAGCTCATGCCCAAAAGACTCATGATATCCCTGAAACCAATAAAAAAACTAGGGTTTATAAATCTGTTCAATATTCCGGATTTTTAATAAATCTAAATAAATTTGAAAATCTTAATGAGTATATGCAATTTGCTTTTGGCAGGAATAGCAGAATGAAGATGAGAAAATACTCAAGAAAACTTAATCAATGTTTTGATTTTAAAACTAAAATGTTCTTTGGTGAAATTGAAAAAAAACAATTTGATGATTTGTTTGATCAATTTATGAATTTACTGGAAAAAAGGTATTCTCAAAAGCAAATAATGCATAATAATATGCAACTTAAAGAATGGCAATTTTATAAAAAAGTTGCTTACCCCCTTATTTTAAAAAAAAGAGCTTCTCTTTTTGTAGTGTATGATGGTGAAACCCCTATAGCTATTACTTACAATTACCATACAAAGAACTCTATTATAGACGCTATTACGGCTTTTGATATCGATTATTCTAAATTTAATATTGGGTATATAACCAATTTAAGTCTACTTGATTGGTGCTTTAAAAATAACATAAACACATTCGATTTCTCTAAGGGTTTTTATGAATATAAAAAAAGGATGAGTACTTCTGAATATAATTTTGAATATCACATTATATATAACAGCTCTTCTTTTATTTCAAAAACCCTTGCCTTCTGCTATTACAACTATTTTGAGTTTAAGTCTTTCTTGAGAAAAAGGAATTATAATGAAAAGTTTCATCAATTAACTTATAAATTAAATCATATAAGGGGGTTAAGACCCAAAAAAAACATTCTTATTGAAAAAATTGATTCTCTTCCTCAGAAAGACAATCTGATTAGCATTGATTTGACTGAAGATGATAACTTCTGTTTTTTACGTAAAGTAATAAATAATTTTCTTTATGTCTCAGAATCACCATTTGAGGAGATTAACACTTTTAAAAGAAAAGATATCTCAAATGCATATATTCTATCAGATAGTAATTTTGAGTTCATACAAGAAGTTAAAATTGCGTGAGGTAATAATTAGAAAAACAGAGATAATCTTTTGATTCTTATATTTTAAAAACAAACTATTTAACTCATTAAAATAAAGGGTATTATGGTTATTTTAGGCTTAAATTATTACTTTCATGATTCTACAGCATGTATAGTTAAAGATGGGATATTAATTTCCGCAATAGAAGAAGAACGATTAAATAGAGATAAACATACACAGCAATTTCCAGAATTAGCAATAAAAAGATGTTTGGATACGGCTAACCTCGGTTTTGGAGATATAGACCATATAGCGGTTTCTATAAAACCAACATCGCATTGGCTAAAAAAAATGGTTTACATAATCAAAACCCCTAAAAGCTTTTTACCTTTCTTTGGACACCATGTTGTAAACGCTTATGCTAAACAAAGAAGATTAAAGTTGTGGTATAATAAAGTTTTCAAAGGAGTTGATGGTCCAAAAATCCACTTTATACAACACCATTTAACTCATGTTTGTGGGACTTTTTTCGTTTCCCCATATAAGGAAGCAGCACTTTTGGGAATAGATGGTTCTGGTGAATGGGCAACTACTTGGTTGGGGTTTGGTAGCGGTTTGGAAATTAAAAAGTTAAGTGAGAGCTTCTTCCCAAATTCCTTAGGGTCATTTTATGAAACTGTCACACAATTTTGTGGGTTTAAACCAAATTATGATGAAGGCAAGACCATGGGATTAGCGCCAATGGGTAATCCTGAAGTTTATAGAGACAAAGTAGATAAAATTGTAAAAGTCAATAGAAATGGGGAGTTAAAAGTTGATTTATCTTATTTCAACTATCAGTACCTTATTAAAGATCTTTACTCTTCAAAGTTTCTAGATGCATTTGGAAAACCAAGAAATCCAGAAGATAAATTCCAAACTAACCACTACGACACTGCGGCGGCATTTCAAACTATATTAGAGGACCGAGTAATAGAAATATGCATGTATCTTCATAAAAAAACAAAAGCTGATTATTTAGTGATTTCTGGAGGTGTTTCATTGAACAGTGTTATGAATGGAAGGATAATAAGAGAAACACCTTTTAAAGATGTATATGTAATGCCCGCAGCAGGTGATAATGGTACAGCAATTGGAGCTGCATATTATCTTTATAATGGTATTTTCAAAAAGCAAAGAAAATTTGTACATGATAATCCATATACCGGAACGGAATATGGAAACGAAGAAATAGAAAAAATTATTAAGTCTGCTAAGTTAAAATCAGATTATTATGAAGATGTTTGCGAAAAAGCCTCTTCTCTACTTGCACAAGGAAAAATTATAGGCTGGTTTCAAGGAAAAATGGAGATTGGCCCCAGAGCTTTAGGTAGTCGAAGCATATTGGCGAACCCTGCATTTCCTGATATGAAAGATAAAATAAATGCAGAAGTCAAGTTCAGAGAATCGTATAGGCCTTTTGCGCCTTCTGCACTAGTTGAATCATACCAAGATTATTTTGATTTACAGGTAGAGGCACCATTCATGTTAAAAGTATGCCAAGTTAAGAAGGATAAAAGAAAACTTATACCGGCAGTTACTCACGTAGATGGAAGTGCCAGACTGCAGACGGTGAGCAAACAATCACATCCTATGTATTATGAGGTTATAAGCAAACTTGGAGAAAAAACAGGGGTCCCCGTAGTTTTGAATACTAGTTTTAATATACAAGGTGAGCCTGTAGTAGAATCTCCAAAAGATGCTTTAAGATGCTTTTTTTCAACTGGTTTAGATGCTTTAGTAATAGGCAACCATGTCATTGAAAAATAAAATATGTGTTTAATATGTTCATAACTAAAATTCGTAAAACGTATTTTATTCAATTTATCTTACTACCTAGAAGTAAATAGTTCTTATTTTATCAGTTTAGCAAGAATAATGTTTAATTAGTCGAAAAAAAACTAAACTTACTAAGTAGAAAACTACTTTTAATCCATCAAACTTAACCGCTGTGATAAATAACCTCAAATCTGTTATAGCCAAAGTTCCTAAGAATATAAAACTTTTTTTAGGAAAGGCTTTCATTCTCTTTATAGCTTGGAAATTGATATACAGTCTTTTTCTTTACAATTCTAAATATTTAGACCATCCTTTAACAACTCATGTTGGGGAGGCTTCTGTATTCTTAATAAACCAACTTGGTGATTTAGAAGGATATACAACAAAAAGAGTGACCGATGTATACAATATAAACGGGAATGTTGTAAATGAAGAATCATCAGCAATATACCATAATGACCGAATGGTTTTACACATAGCAAATGCATGTAATGGACTTGAGCTGATGGTACTATATATTGGTTTTATTATTTGTATGCCCTCTAGTTTTCTTAGAAAGTTGCTCTACATTGTTGTTGGTATATTAATACTGGATATGATTAATATTTTGAGATGTACAGGACTCATTTACTTGAGAGAGTATTACCATGTTTATTTTCAATTTGCTCATCGCTATTTGTTCAATGCAGTTACTTATACTGCTACGTTCATATTATGGGTTGTTTTTTCCAGAAAAATTAGTTTCAAAAATGAGAATATATAAATCAGACAGGGTACGTTTCATATCAGGTCTCATACTTATAATAATCTTCTATTCTACTTATTATATTTATGTTGAAGAAAATGAACACATCAAAACTTTAAGCAGATTTTTAGAGTATTTCATAAAATTTTTATTTACTGTTGCTATTTATCTAATAGGGTATTATCACCTTGGCAAATTAAAAGATGAGTGGATGTCCTATTTATGGCACTTTATTCATATTTCTGGCTTATGTATAATAAGTGCTATAGGACTGTATGATTATTTAATTGCTGATATCTCTCTGGGAACGTTATTGTTTGCTGGATCCGTACAAGAATTTTTAATCTCTCCTGTTTTATATGTTGGGATGGGCTTATTAAATAGAAGTCTCAATAACAGAGATAAATAAAAAAAACTCCTTAATTTGGAGCTTTTTTGTGTAGGTTTTATTGTATTTAGTTTTTTATTTACATGTCATTAAATATGGAATGCATTAATCGTTTTTTATCGTTTATGCTTTCTTCTAACGAAATCATAGTTTCAGTTCTGTAAACACCTTCTATATCATCCAGTAAGAATATCACCTCTTTAGCATGCTCTGTGCTTCTAGCCCTAATTTTACAAAAAATGTTGAACTTACCTGTGGTAATGTGTGCAACTGTAACATAAGGAATCTCATTAATGCGCTCTAATACAAACTTAGTTTGAGAGGTATTGTTTAGATAAACACCAACATAAGCTATAAAGGAATACCCTAGCTTTTTGTAATCTAACATTAAAGAAGAACCCTTTATTATTCCAGATTCCTCCATTTTTTTAACACGTACATGTACCGTACCTGCTGATATCAGTAATTTTTTTGCTATATCTGTAAAAGGAATTCTTGTGTTATCTATCAACATATCAAGAATTTGGTGGTCGATTTCGTCTAGTTTAATTTTCCCCATAATTAATTATTCTTAGATAAAAAGCAAAAATAACACATTTTTATTAATAATTACGCATTTAAAATGCGTTTTATTTTATATTTAATGCGATTATTTCATTTTTTAATACTATTAAAACGTTTTCGTTACCAATTGTTAACTTTTCATTGTTTGCCCCTAACACTTTTACTCCTTTTGCATCAATCTCTTTATGAGCAAAAAAATCACTTAACTTTTCAATCTTTTCTATAAAAGGCACAAACAAGAGCTTACCTGCTTTTAAAATTTCTTTGTATTGTATACCAATATCTACTAATTCATCTCCATAACCTGATACATTTCTTATAATTATATCTAAAAAAAGCTTTTCATTTTCTGGAATTTGAAAATATGGCTCATAAAGAGACCCGTCTACATCGGTAACTGAAATATAATTTAAAGATATTAAATAGGACATGTATATGAGCTCTCTGGTAAATTCTCTTTGGTAGTCAGAATCATAATGACCAGCTTCGAAGAGAATAGTTGGTATATTTTCACTTTGAAACGTATCACCAACACAATTTATATTAAAAGCATCGTCATAAACACCTACCTGATTTGGAATAACGTCTTGAAGAGCTTTATTCATAACTCCAATTATCTCCATAGCAACCCTTCTATTTGGAGTAATAGTACATACTTTATCTTGTGCTGGAGAAAGAAATGATACAGTAGCCGATTTATTGGCTTTGCCTGCACTAAAAATAGTTCGCTGTCCATGTAAATTATAGCAATAGTTGGGCTTAAAACGATTAAACACGTTACGTAACACATTGCTTTCTGGTTGTGTTAAATTTTGTGCATCCCTGTTTAAATCAACTTCATTGGCATTAACCCTAGTATATGCATGGGCTCCATCTGGATTTAAAATGGGAATGACATATAAGGTGCAGTTCTTTAAAATTGAATTAATGGAATCATTGTCACTTTTGAAAGAATTAAATAAATCGAATAGTGCTTTCGTAGTGGTAGATTCATTGCCATGCATTTGCGACCACATTAAAATTCGTTTATTGCCGGTTCCGACTTTAACACCGTAAATTGGTTTTCTCAAAACCGATTTACCTATAATCTCAACTTCAAATTTATCTCCTAAATCCTTAAGCAAAGGTTCTATATTTTGATTAGTAATATAGCGCCCATAAAGAGATTCTTCTTTGTGTTTTATATAGAGTGATTTAATGTACTCCTTTTGCATTTATTAGATTTTGGATACAAATGTAAACAATTACTATTTTACATTTGTAAACAGTAGAATTGAATAGTTTTGATTACAATTGTATACGTTTATAGTAGACTTAGTAAACTAAAAACGCTAAATGCAGGTAAATAAAAACGTAGTTGTGCAAAGATTAATTATTTTCATATATATCAATTAATTAAGTTTAAAAATGTAAAGTTTAAGTTTAATTATTTTAACTGTTTAACTATAGATTTGTAAACTTAATGACGTATAATTTTATACATTTGTAATAGATTAAATAAAAAACATGTTTACAATGATAAACACTATGGATTTCTCTAAAAGATTAAAAAAAGTCATGGAATATTATGGTGAGTCCTCCTCTTCTTTTGCGGAAAAAATTGGTGTTCAACGCTCTAGTATATCTCACATTCTATCTGGTAGAAATAAACCTAGCCTGGAGTTTGTTTTAAAGGTACTTTCTTCTTTCCCCGAAGTAGAACTTTATTGGTTATTAAATGGCAAGGGTAACTTCCCTTCTTCTCAAAAAGAATTACCCTTAGAAAACAAATCCTCAAAAACAATAACCGAAAGACCTCCCCTTGAGACCAATTTAAAGACTATAGATATTCGCGCTAATGAGAATAAAGCTATTGAGCGGATAGTGATTTTTTATTCAGACGGAAGTTTTGAGAATTTTGAAAATTGATTCTTTTCTTTATTTAAATTTGCAACACATTTTATTTAAACTTAGAATTCATGCGCTTTTATTACTTCATCATTCCATTGCTCTTCCTTAGCTGTTATAACTCAGAACGAAATTGTAAAAGTTTCAAAACCGGCACATTTTATAGTGAAGTTAGCATCGGTGAAAAGCTTTATACCTCCAAGTTTACGCGAACTGATGCTTTACAAGTTGAGATTTATAATAACAAAGTTGATTCCTCAAATGTACGCTGGATAAACGATTGTGAGGTTATCTTTAAAACCATAAACCCGAAAAGTATGGCCGATGAAAAAGACATTCATCTCAAAATATTAACCACAACAGACAGTTCTTATACGTTCGAGTACTCTTACGTGGGTGAAATTAAAAAGCAACAAGGAATTGCTTATAGGTTAAACGACTAATCAAACGGATATAAAAAAGACTCTACTAAATTGAAATGAACTTGCATGTCCTTAGTAATTTCGTAGGTTAAAAAGATTTCCCCCCAATATTCACCATCCGAGAAATCGGCGATAATCCATTTATGATTCAGCAGCTTTACTGTATTTATCATCATTTTTCTGCCCTCACTAGAACTATAAGGCACAATAGGGTGCTCACCCTTAGACTCGTTTGTTTCATAGAGTTTATCCTTTACAAAAGGAATCAACTCGCTTATTACGTGGCCGTCGTTTTCAAAATAACTGAGCGCATCTTCATTCCTTTCTAAATTAAAATGTGAAGCATCTAAAACAGCATTATTCAAAACCTCTAACGAATCCTCGTGTTTTTTAATTCGATTATCTCTTTTTTCAATCTTAGTGTTCAAATCTTCAAAAATACGTTTTGAATTAACGTATTGAAACAGCACCAAAAGCACCGCAAACACAAACAGATACATGAAAATTTTTTGCTTCATATCAAATAGTTATTTGTAATTCATCATAAGCCAAAAAAACATTCTCCGGCAACTTGCTCTCAACTTCATCATGAAACCCTAACATATGGCTAATATGGGTTAAATATGCTCTTTTCGGACTTACTTCCTTAATAAAATCCAACGCCTCTTCTAGGTTGAAATGTGAATGGTGTGCTTTATCTCGCAAAGCGTTAACAACCAACACCTTTATACCTTTTATTTTTTCAACCTCTTTTTTCTTAACCGTTTTCATATCTGTTAAATAGGCGAAATCGCCAAACTTAAATCCGAACACCTGGAGAGATCCGTGTTTTCCGTTTACAGGTTCTACCTCAATACCCGGTAATGCAAAGGGTTTATTTTTTATTCTATGCAAAATAACTCCGGGAGCCCCAGGATACTTGTTCTTGGTTTTAAAAATATAATCGAATCTTTTTTTAAGAGATTTAAGTACACGTTTATGTCCGTAAATAGGAATATCACCTTGCCTAAAATAAAAAGGCCTTATATCGTCTAAGCCCATAACGTGATCGGCATGTTCATGAGTAAGCAAAATACCGTCAATTTTCTCACAATTAGCCCTGAGCATTTGTTGCCTAAAATCAGGTCCACAATCAATAACGTAAACATAATTATCAAACTCCACCAAAACAGAAACCCTAAGCCTTTTATCTTTTGGGTTTTCACTTAAACAAACTGGATGCTTGCTTCCAATAATTGGGATGCCCTGTGAAGTTCCGGTACCTAAAAAAGTAACTTTCAAAAGTGTTATGTTTATCACAAAAATAGTGTTATTTTTTTGTTTGCTATAGTTATTTAATACCTTTGTGAGTAACGCATACAACCTATAAATGATATGGAAATAAGGATAAAAGGAGATAGAGAATTCGATGATATCCCCTCAATAAAATCGAAAGCTCTACGCATAAATTTAAATCAAAATATTTACGGAACTTTTGCTGAGATTGGAGCAGGTCAAGAAACTTGTAGACAGTTTTTTAGGGCCGGTGGTGCTTCTGGAACAATCGCCAAGGCCATGTCTGCTTACGATAAAGCTTTTAGTGATGCCATATATGGTTCTGAGGAGGATGGTAGGTATGTAACCGAGTCTAGGTTAAGAAAGATGCTTTCTCATGAAATGAGCCTCATGGAAAAACGCATTACTAGAGATAAAAATCCAGATAAAATATTTTTTACATATGCTAACACTGTAGCTACAATAGATTTTGCCAAACAATTTAAAGGGCATGGCTGGGTAGGCATAAGATACCAAGTAGAAGCAGAACAAGAGGAATACAACGAGATAATATTGCACTTAAGGTTTAAGGAGACAGATGCTAGACTACAACAAGAAACCTTGGGAACACTTGGAACCAATTTAATTTATGGTGCTTTTTACCATTATCATCAACCAAAGAAACTCTTAAAATACCTTTACGACCATTTAGACAAAGATCAACTTGAAATTGATACCGTAAATTTTTCGGGGCCGGTGTTTAAAAATGTTGATAATCGATTGATGAGCTTACAGCTAGTGAAGAATGGTATGACCGATGCCGTTGTTTTTGGACCTGACGGCACTAATGTCCTACCTGCCAGGATTTTTTACAAAAAAAATATACTAACGCTTCGCGGAAGTTTTAGGCCTGTTACTAAGGTTAATATGGCAATGTATGAGAAATCGTATGAAATGTTTACTAACGAGAAAAAGGTTCAAAAAAACAATACGGTTACCGTTTTCGAGATAACCTTATCAAATTTACGAGCCGAAGGCGAAATAGATGAACAAGATTTTATAGACCGAGCTGATTTGCTCTGTGCTTTGGGGCATTCTGTAATGATTTCAAATTTTAAAGAATACTATAAAGTTGTTGAGTATTTCTCAAATTACACCAAGGCTAGGATGGGCTTAGCCATGGGCGTGAGCAACTTAGTAGATATTTTTGATGAGAAATACTATCGACACATAAGTGGTGGAATCTTAGAGGCTTTCGGAAAATTATTCTTCAAAGATTTAAAAGTATACCTCTACCCTATGTTCGACCCAAAAACCGGTGAACTCATTACTAGTGAAAACTTGAAAGTATACCCAAGAATGAAGGAGCTTTATAAGTTCTTTAAGTACAATGGGAAAGTCGTAGATATTAAAGACTATGACGAAACTATTATGAATATCTTTTCCAGGGAAGCTCTTAGTATGATTGACAAAGGTGAACCCGGATGGGAACGGATGTTACCTGAAGGTACAGCAGACCTCATAAAGGATTATCGTTTATTTGGATATACCAGAAAACCCCTTAAACCACTCACTATTAAACGCAGAGCTGCAAACAAAAAATAACAAAAAAAGCCTTTTAAAGGCTTTTTTTTATTTTAGAATTTGATCGGTATGTGCTTTGGTTTTTACCTTGGTAATAATATCCTCAAGAACACCATGCTCATCTATAATAAATGTGGTTCTGTGAATGCCATCATAAACCTTGCCCATAAACTTTTTTTCACCCCAAACACCATAGGCATTGATAACGGACTTATCTTCATCTGCTAACAACGGATAAGGAAACTCGTATTTGTTTTTAAAATTAGCCTGTTTTTTTTGACTATCTGCACTAACTCCCAGGACATCGTATCCTTGAGCCAAAAATCGTTCATAATTATCGCTTAAATTACATGCCTCTAATGTGCATCCGGGCGTACTAGCCTTGGGGTAAAAAAATAAAACTAGCTTTTTACCTTTATAATCACTCAACGAAATTGTATTACCATCTTGATCTACCGAAGTAAAATCTGGTGCTTTATCACCTACTTTTAATGTAATCATATTTTATAACTTTGTTTTTAGCAAAAATAAAACCTAATGACCAAACAAGAAAGCGTAAATTTTGTAATTAACACTTTAAACGATCTTTACCCCGAGATTCCTATTCCGTTAGACCACAAAGACCCCTACACGCTGCTTATTGCCGTTTTAATGTCAGCACAGAGTACCGATGTTAGAGTTAATCAAATCACACCTTTGCTTTTTGAAAAGGCAGACAACCCTTATGATATGGTAAAATTAAGTATTAGTGAAATAAGGGAAATCATAAAACCAGTTGGCCTATCCCCTATGAAAAGTAAAGGTATACATGGTTTATCTGAAATCTTAATAGAAAAACACAACGGTGAAGTACCACAAAGTTTTGAAGCTCTTGAAGCCTTACCTGCTGTAGGCCATAAAACAGCTAGTGTTGTAATGTCGCAAGCTTTTGGGGTTCCCGCGTTCCCCGTAGACACTCACATACATAGACTAATGTACAGATGGAACTTGAGCAATGGTAAAAACATAACTCAAACCGAAAAAGACGCTAAACGATTATTCCCAAAAGAATTGTGGAATGATTTGCACCTACAAATAATATGGTATGGCAGGGAATATTCTCCAGCAAGAGGCTGGAACCTAGATAAGGATATTATTACCAAAACTATAGGTAGAAAGTCAGTAATAAAAGAATACAACAAAACAAAAAAGCCCTAATAAAGGGCTTTTTTGTTTAATTAAGAAGCATTTCCAGCTTCTCGTTATTACAATTTACAACACTTAAAGCTTTTGAATAATCTAAAAGAAATCTGACCGTTTCTTCTTTCGGTTCAAGTTCATTTTTTTTAAAATGTTTTTCAGTGTAAAGTTTTGCCATTTAAATCAATTTAAGGTTTACTCAAATGATAACGTGACAAAATTTGGTTTATTGTATTAGTTAATTAGAACTATATTATGCTTGTCTATTATTTTGCGTAAATTTATTAGTGCATATCTCATTCTGCCCAGAGCTGTATTGATACTAACCCCTGTTCTTTCTGAAATTTCCTTGAAGCTCATGTCTTTGTACATACGCATCAAAAGTACTTCTTTTTGGTCTGTTGGAAGTTCATCAACTAAACGCCTCAAATCACTTTCTACCTGGTTTTTTATAATAGATTTTTCAGCATTTAATGTAGAATCGCTTAAAACTGAGAAGATACTAAACTCACCAGCATTGTCAAACTTTGGCATCCTACTGTTCTTTCTGAAATAATCAATCACCAAATTATGAGCAATCCGCATCACCCATGGCAAAAACTTACCTTCTTCGTTGTACGAACCAGCTTTTAAGGTTCTTATTACTTTTATAAATGTATCTTGAAAAATATCTTCGGCAACATCTCTATCGTATACTTTAGAGTATACAAAGCTGTAAATCTTCTGTTTATGCCTGTATATTAAAGTCTCTAAGGCAAATTCATCTCCTTTAATGTAATTACTAACAAGGGTAGCGTCTGGGATAATTTTTTTTTGCATAATCATTACTTTTAATGCAAGAAGAGAGGGCTTCATTGCTTGGGGTTAATCTATTTAAAAGTAATGTTTCGCTATAGGCAATAATTTTGTTTGTAGTCCAAATATAACAACAATCATTCCTAAAACACAAAAATCGATGTGTTTTTTTCATAAATAATGCTTTTCATCGATGCTTTCTAAGTTAAAATACTTGTAGTATCTTTGTTAGATTATACTCTAAAAAAGCCTATGAAACCTAATATTTCTGAAGTAAACCCTAAAGAAAACATTATTATTAAGGGTGCTAAATTGCACAATCTTAACAATATTGATGTTGTAATACCAAGAAATAAACTGGTGGTAATTACCGGGCTGTCCGGATCAGGAAAATCTAGTTTAGCGTTTGACACGCTTTATGCAGAAGGCCAGCGAAGGTATGTAGAAAGTCTTTCTAGCTACGCTAGACAATTTTTGGGACGCCTAAACAAACCTAAAGTAGATTACATAAAGGGCATAGCGCCTGCCATAGCCATAGAGCAAAAAGTAAATTCAACCAATCCCCGTTCTACGGTTGGAACATCGACAGAGATATATGATTATTTAAAGTTACTTTTTGCCAGAATCGGTAAAACCTTCTCTCCTATTTCTGGAGAGCAGGTAAAAAAAGAGACTGTAAGTGATGTTATTAATTACATAAAAACTTTTGATGAAGGTGAGCGTCTGCTACTTTTAGCCCCTGTGGAACTGGAGGAAAACAGAACTATTGAAAACAAACTTAAAGCCCTACAACAGCAAGGTTATGCAAGGATAAAACAAAACAATAAAGTAGTACGTATAGACGAAGCTCAAGTTTCTGACAAAGACCAAATTGAGCTTGTTGTTGACAGGATAGTCTTGAAAAACGACGAAGATTTCCTTAACCGTTTGGCTGATGCTATTCAAACGGCTTTTTATGAAGGCAAAGGAACTTGTATAGTCGAAGCACTAAAAAATGAAACCAAACGTGTGTTCAGCAATAAATTTGAGTTGGATGGTATAACGTTTTTAGAGCCCAATGTACACCTTTTCAGTTTCAATAATCCCTATGGTGCATGTCCGAAATGTGAGGGTTATGGAGATATTATAGGAATTGACGAAGATTTGGTCATTCCAGATACAGGATTGTCTGTATATGAAAATGCTATTTTTCCATGGCGAGGAGAAAGCATGAGCTGGTACAAAGATCAGCTGGTAAACAATTCTCATAAATTTAATTTCCCAATTCACAAGCCTTATTTTGAACTAAGCGAAGAACAGAAACAACTTATTTGGGATGGTAATCAATATTTTGAAGGTCTCAACAGCTTTTTTGCTGAGTTAGAATCTAAAGCTTACAAAATTCAAAATCGTGTTATGCTCTCACGCTATCGCGGTAAGACTAAATGTAAAGCATGTAATGGTAAACGGTTAAGAAAAGAAGCTGATTATGTTAAAATTGGAGATGTAACGATTACAGATTTAGTAGAAATGCCAATAAAAAATCTACTTAGCTTCTTCTCTGATTTGAAACTTAGTAAACATGATGAAAAGATTGCCTCTAGACTACTTAAAGAAATAAACAATAGACTTACATTTTTATCGAATGTTGGGCTGGACTACTTAACACTAAACAGAAAATCCAATAGCTTGTCTGGCGGAGAAAGTCAAAGGATTAATCTAGCGACCTCTTTAGGGAGTAGTCTTGTGGGGTCTATGTATATCTTAGACGAACCAAGTATTGGCTTACACCCTAAGGATACCGAAAGATTGGTTTCTGTTTTAAATTCATTGCGTAACCTAGGAAACACTGTAATTGTAGTTGAACATGATGAAGACATTATGAAAGCTGCTGATAATATTATAGATATTGGCCCAGAAGCGGGAACTTACGGTGGTAATGTAGTGGCCAATGGCACTTACAAGGATATTTTAGAATCTAACTCATTAACTTCAAAATATTTAAGCGAAGTTTTACAAATAGAAGTCCCAAAAACAAGAAGAACAACAAAGTATCATGTTAATGTTGTTGGAGCTAGAGAAAACAATCTCAAAAATATAGATGTTACCTTTCCATTAGGAATGCTAACGGTAGTAACTGGTGTTTCTGGAAGTGGAAAAAGCACATTAGTGAAAAAAATCTTGTTCCCTGCATTACAAAAAAAATTAACCGATTTTAGTGATAGACCAGGACAATTTACTGCTCTTGAAGGTAACTTTAATAATATTAAATCTATAGAATTTGTTGACCAAAATCCTATAGGAAGGTCATCTAGGTCCAATCCAGTAACTTACATTAAAGCTTACGATGATATAAGGTCGTTATTTGCAAATCAAAAACTTAGCAAAATACGAAACTATCAAGCCAAACATTTTTCGTTCAATGTTGACGGAGGTCGCTGTGAGACTTGTAAAGGTGAAGGTGAGGTTACAATTGAAATGCAATTCATGGCTGATGTTCATCTGGAATGTGAAACTTGTAAGGGTAAGCGGTTTAAAAAAGAAGTGCTTGAGGTCACCTTTGCTGATAAAAACATTTATGATATTCTAAGCCTTACAATAGATGATGCTATCACATTTTTTGAGGCTAATAACCAGCCCAAAATAAAAAAGAAACTTCAACCTTTACAGGATGTAGGCTTAGGGTATGTTACATTAGGGCAAAGCTCCTCAACTCTTTCTGGCGGGGAAGCCCAGCGCATTAAGCTAGCTTCTTTTTTAGGGAAGGGACAAAATTCCGATAATACACTTTTCATTTTTGATGAACCTACAACTGGCCTTCATTTTCACGATATTCATAAACTTCTAAAATCATTCAATGCCCTTATTGATAAAGGTCATTCCATAATAGTTGTAGAACACAACTTAGAGCTTATAAAATGTGCAGACCATATAATCGACTTAGGTCCTGATGGCGGTGAAAACGGTGGAAATGTAGTGGCTTATGGTACTCCTGAAGACATCAGCAAAAACACCAAATCTGTTACGGGGAAATATTTAGCTGAAAAACTAACATAACCTCAGATTCAGCTTTACTTCACTTAAGGATTTGCGTTTAATAAAACAGGATACCTACGAATAGTAAAATAACAAAGGCTACAGGCACAACAAAACTCAAATAAATAAATGTTATAACGCCTGTTTTAATTAAACCACCAAACCAGCTGCTCATGTAAAACTTGCGAATGGCAATAAACAAGTAAAAGAAGGTAGACATAATGATTAAGAAATCTAACGTCCCAGGCAGGTTGAAAAAATAATTTATTATCATAAGCAAGCTGAATGCCATGAAAAGAAAGGAGAAAAAGTAAAAGCTAAACACCAAATGATGTGCATAAGCGCCTTTACTGTAAAAAAACAATTTTAAAATGAGCGCAAATATGGGTAGCAATATGAACAAGGAAATGGGTATAGCATCATATACATATTGTAAAATACCCTCACCACTATTCTTCTTTTTTAACTTAAGAGCTTGAGCATAAAACTTTCTGGTTAATACTCCAGCATCATCTTTCATGCCCATTGCTCTATACACTTCATCATCTGGAGTTCCCGCATCTATTAACGAGTCTATTTTTTTTGAATTGTACCCAAAAATAGATTGTGAGCTTATGTCTTTTTTAACACGGTTTTTAACCAGAGAATCTAAAACCTTAGACTCTACTTGACTCAACCCTTCAACCCCTTTCTCTTCCAGAGGCTTTAAAATACTATCAATCTTAATAGAATCCATCACTCTTTCTGCCTGAACTTCTAAACTATCATTTAAAAGAGGTCTTGCCGTAGCTTCCTTTAAAGACTTATCTAAGTTTTGCACTTTATCTTTTACAACCAATACAGATAACAAAAAAAAGAAAACCACCGACACAAAAAGATACAACTGAGCAGGATGAAGATACAATAAGCGTTTGCCTTCAATAAACGTCTTGGCCAGATAGCCCGGCCTAGTCATTAATGGAATAAAGCTCTTGAAAAATTTAGCATCAAAAGAAAAATAGTTACTTATTGTGTTATAAAACAATACACCAACTGTTAGTTTATCCCTAACCTGCTGGCCACAATGCGGACAAAATTTAAAATCCTTTTCAAATTCTTCTCCACAATTTTTACAGGTTTCAAGCGTATCTCCCATAGGCTGATTTAGTTAACTCTAAAAATAACAAAGTTTTACTAGATAACATATTGAAAATTGCGGATTGTTATTGACTTAAACCAAAAAAACAACTCTAACACTACCATCAAATCAAAAACCGCCATAAACCTATAAATTTTAAACAGCAACCCCACCTTAATTATCAGCCTGTATTTTTTTTGGCACACTGTTTGGTTACTACATAATGTATTAACATTTAAACGCTACGATTATGAGAAATTTACTATATATGATAGCTAGCTTGTTTTTTTTCAGCTCGACTATTTTCGCATCAACCGCCAATTCTAATACATTAAATACATCTGCATTTTTTGGAGGTTATGGCAATAATTTCATTTTTGTAGAGAACGGTATTGAGTTTTCAGTTTTTCCAGATGGGCAATTCGATTTTAATATTCTTGGAAGAAATTCACGTTTCAATGTGTCTTTAGGTTCCCGAAATGCTAATATTAGTTTTAATTCTGGTTTCAACTACAATGCTTTTGTTCAATATGACGAGTTTGGTGCTATTATTCAAATTGAGAACACACCTATTTATTATGATTATTATGGTCGTATTGTGCAAGCTGGAAACGTAAACATAAACTATAATGGTTTTGGAAACATATCCCGTATTGGTGGACTATACGTGCACTATAACAGGTTTAACACATTCTCGCATTGTACAGGATTTATTAATTTTTATAACAGACGATACGTTTATAGACCATGGCATAGATACTACATATTACCTGCTTTAGATTATTGTGTTGTATACAATAGACCATACAGAAGGTTTTACAACCCAGTCAGATATATCTACAATAGACCTTTCTATAACAACTACAGACCAATTACTGCTGTTGCAAGCAGACGAGGACACACTGTTGTAAGAAATAGAAAGTATGCTACTGTTAATAGAAGTACAAGAAATGTTACTAGAATTAACAGAAACTCAAATCCTAGGAGAGATTTAGCCAGAGTGCGTTCTGAGAGAATTACATCTTCGAATCGCAATGCCAATATCAATAGAAATAGCAGGTCTTCTAATACTGAAACCACTAGAAGATATGCTACCAATAGAACAAACAACACATATTCTCAACCTAGGAGCACAGAAAGAGTGAGAATTGCTGATAATAGGAGGTCTAGAGAAGATATTTCGGCTAACAGTAGAACTCCCGCTAACAACAATAGATATTCTAATACTGTTAAAAGGGAACGAAACTATACTGAAAAGGTGAATAGGCCAAACAACAATAATTCTCGTAATTATAGTAGTAACAATAATTCAAAAAGAAGAACGCCACAGGTTTCTAACAGGCAATCTAATTCTAACCAAAGGTATTCCAGATCGAGTACCTCACAGAATAGAAATAGTACTTCACGAAACTCTGTAAGCAGATCTCAAAACAAAAGTAACTCTGGAGCAACTCAAAGTAGAGGTTCCTCTGGCAACAATACAAGGTCTTTACCCAGAAGACGTTAATGATTTTTTTGGTTGGTTAGTTGGAAAGCCCTGCGATATGTATGCCTCAAAGCAACATCGCGGGGTTTTCTCTTTAGCACTATTTATCTCTTAATATATCTATTTATTACTGAAGAAATATCAACAGATAAATTAAACCTGTATACTATTAAGAAGTAAGCAATACAAATCACGACAGTCTTTAAGCCTATGTTAATTATCGGCTGAAAAGAAAAATCCCAGAAATAGAAAAGAAACGACATTGTTAAAATCAGTATTCCTACTTTTAAACTGTTTGTTGAAAAAGGTAATATCCTGAAATACCTGTAAACAAAAAATAACTTTATTGAATTGTAAAGTACAATAGCTAAAAAAGTACCTAGAGCCGCCCCGTTGATTCCCAAAACAGGAATTAGAAAAATATTTAACATAATCATTACTACTACAAGCGCCACTCCAAAAGCTAAAATAACCCTGTAGTAATCACTATTAAATAAAATAGCATTATTACTCCCTAAAATAGAATCGTAGAGTTTTGCCGTGCTTATTAAGATAACCACATACACCCCTGCACTATACTTATCATCTATGAGGTAGTAAAATTGATTGATATTTGAAACTATAAGCAGAAAAATCAAACCGCTAACAATCAATAAATTAAGAGAACTTTTTTTGTACAATTCTTCTAAAGCATCGAAATCACTTTCATTTAAAAACTTTGCTGATAACGGCATTAGTATTTGATGCATCGACCTTTGCGGCACTACAATAACCGTTGCAATGTAAACAGCAACGTTATAAAAGGCGATATTTTCTAAATCAATCAACAACTGCCCTAGCATGAATTTATCTATATCCAATAAAATACTGGCTACAGATCCAGCAACCATAATTAAAGCACTGTATTTTAAAATTTTATTTAAACCAGATATTTTCTTGAAAGTAATTACAGGGAGTTTAATACTAAAAGCGAATAGTTGCATGATTAGCATTCTAAGAATATACACACAGACCAAACCTGTCATAAATTGCTCAATATTAATCACTTCGTAGTAAAGCAGGACTAAAAGGACTAAAGCTCCTACTCTATGAAAGACCTCTTTCATTAAATTGCCAAAAACCGTTTTCATTTGGACTTTAGCCCAAGCAAAAAAGACTTCAAAATATGCCAGCGCAATAGCCACGACTATAATATGCCATATATAACCTTCAATTAAATCGTTTTTACTTGATAATATTTGTCCAATTGTTTCATGAGACAAATACCCAATAAAACTCACTGGTAAAACAATAAGCATTGGCAAGAGAATCATTAAAGTCAAAAAACTATTCACAGAAACCCTTGTTTTAAATGAAGAATAGAATTTCACCAATGTGTTGTGAACGCCAAATGCCATTAATGGCATCATGACATGAGCAACTGAAAGCATATAACCAACCATGCCATAGTATTCTCCAGACATAAACTTTGTATACAAGAACAATGTGTTAATCGCACCAATTAAAAAGCCTAGATAAGTAGAGGCTACATTTTTTATCGACTGTGAAGCTACAATGCCCATTATAATAGCCTGGATAAAGATTCGGTTAATTTCTTTCTACTGTATTTTTGTAAACCTACAGGATAAGTTTTTAGAGTGTTGTTTTTGTAAGCCTTATAATGACTTAAGATAGAGTCTTTCAATAAACCATATTCGTTATAATAAAAGTAATTCCCAGTGTTGGTTTCACTAATTATCTTTTCAACATCAGAATCTTTGGGGCCCAATGCAATGATAGGCCTATGTGATATCATGTATTCAAATAATTTTCCAGGAATTATGCTTTTAGTGTCTTTGGAATCTATCTCAACAAGTAATAATACTTGAGACTTTCTTTGAAATATAACAGATTCATAATGTGAAATATAACCTATATTATTAACATAATTACTTAAACCTAAAGATTTTATCGAGTTTAGAACCTCACCACTTGTAGTACCCACGAAATTCAATTGAAAATCTTTGGCGAAATTAGGATATTCACTTACCAAATCCGCAAACACTTTCCATAAATTTTCAGGGTTTCTTCCTGATAACAAAGACCCAATGTGAGCAATTGAAAACTTCTTATCTAAATCAACGGGTTCTATTTTTTCGTAATCATAACCGTTAGTTATAACACTAATGGGTTTAATAGTTAATTTAGAAAATTCAGATTTAGTAGTAAAACTTGTCGCTACAATTTGATCGGCAGAGTTCAATACGCTTTTTTCAAGAAAAAGGTGCTTTCGTTGAGACCGTTTGGTTAGTTTTAATTTTTTGTGGTAACCTATAGTTGTCCATGGGTCCCTGAAATCTGCAATCCACTTTATATTCAACCGTTGCTTAATTTGCATCCCTATGAGGTGTAAACTATGTGGCGGTCCAGTTGTTATTATTGTTTCAATGCTTTCATTTGAAATATAATCGCTTAAAAATTCAACTGATGGCTTAACCCAATTTTTTCTAGCATCTGGAATAAAAAAATTCCCTCTAACAAACAACATAATCCTTTCTGACAAACTCTGATTTTTTTGTTCAGAAATAACACCTTTTGCTATAGTGTTACTATTTTTTCTAGAAAAGAATCTTGCCAACTTATAAGGTTCTTTAATAGGAAACCTTAAAACTTTTGTACCGTTAGGAATTTTGTTTACAAGACTTTCGTCGACTAGAGCATAGTTGGGATTCTCTGGAACGAAAACAATGGGTTCAATACCATAATCTGGTAAATACTTTACAAACTTTAACCAGCGTTGAACACCAGGACCTCCTGCAGGAGGCCAATAATAGGTGATTATGAGTACCTTTTTACTCACTCTTGCTTGTGTTTTTTTTCAACTCATAAAACAACCCACCGAAGAGCAACAACACTAGCAAAACAGAACTGCCTAATGCAATGCCACTTCCTGTTTTTACAACATCTGGATCAAACTTAAACTCAATTATATGGCTTCCTTTTGGAATATCCATACCCCTTAACGTATAATTTACTCGCATGTGGGTAGTCGGCTCACCGTTTATGAAAGTTTTCCATCCATTACCATAATAGATTTCAGAGAAAACCGCAAAACCATCATTGTCGTTGCTTGATTCGTATTTTAAATAGTTAGGTTTTGCTTCTTTAAGTATAATCGAGGCTAATGAATCTAATTCGAAAGATTTTCCTTTTTCTTTTTTAAGCAGTTCCGTTTTACGGGCAAAAATTGCAACATTCTTATTATCTAAGCTATCTAGCATAAGAATTTCATCATTGGCAGAATCCACAGGTTTTAACTTTTTTACAAACCAAGCATTGCCATTGGCTTGGTCGTTAAAATAGGACACTACGCCTTCTTTGGTATCGGCAATAATATACTTTGTGTTTAGCATGTTTAAGACATTCATGTTGTTCTTAGCAACATAAAAATCAAAAACTTCCCTGTACCGTTTTAGTTCAGCTGCATTATATCCGTTTAAAGAATTATGAAAATAAGATGCCTTTGTTCTATTTTGAAGCCCTTCATTAGAGATATCGAATACCCTAAAATGACTTTTATCTTTAAGGATTTCCTTGTCGGCTTCATTCATCGCAAAAGGTTTATTTACCTTTATGACAGACACAAAATCATCATTATTAACATAACGCCTATCCACCCCAACTAAATCGAATAAGATTAAAACACCAAATGTAAGTGCTACCCATTTCTCTTTTAATTTACCCTTTAAAAAGGCATAAACAGTAACAGAAGCTAGTATGACTAGCATTAAAGTCCTTAAAGTATCTGCTGTGAAAATCGATTTCCTATCTTCTTTAACTGTGTTTATAAAATCCTGTCCGTAGCTCTGGATGTAATACCCATCGTTAGCTCCAGAAAAACTGAATAATGAATTCTTAAACAATAGAAACACAACTGCTATACCAGCAGTAATTATCGTTGTATATTTTAATGCCTTTAATTTTTCTTCCTTTTTGCCAAAGTCATTTAATAGTCTTACCAAAGCAAAGACCGCTAATACAGGAACACACAATTCCAATATCACTTGAATAGAACTTACAGCTCTAAATTTGTTATACAATGGCACATAATCAATAAAGAAATCGGTGAGAAAACTTAAATTCTTTCCGTAAGATAGTAAAAGAGACATAATAGTGCCACCAACTAACCACCATTTCAGCCTGCCTTTTACTAAAAATAACCCAAGCACAAATAGAAACAAGACCACAGCACCTACATAAGCTGGCGCTTCAACAATAGGCTGTTGCCCCCAGTAAGTAGGTCCTTCTTCAGATTTGTATTTTTTATATATAGCGGAGTCCTTACCTAGATGCTCAAAATTCCCACCTCCCATAAACCTTGGGATAAAGAGGTTAAAGGTCTCCAATTTACCATAACTAAATTGAGTAATATAGTCCCTGTCTAAACCATAAGTAACTTCTTTAGGAGAACCATCAGGATTAATAGTTAATTCACTTTTTCCACGTGTACTTTCCTTAACATACTCCTGGGTAGCCATGACTCCTGTTGCGTTTAAACCCACAGATAAGACCACGGCCAAAATTAAGATTCCTACCGACTTGAAATAATGCGGCAATGCTTTCTTTTTTACTGCATCGATTAAATAAACGATACCCAAAACGACAACCAACAACAACAAGTAATACGTCATCTGAAAGTGATTGGATACAATTTCCAGCCCCATAGCTACGGTTGTCAACAAAAACCCATAGACATACCGCTTTTGAAAAGTAAGCAGAATACCGCTTAAAACCAATGGCATATAAGCTATGGCGTGCGCCTTACTATTATGTCCCACTCCCAAGATTATAATTAAATACGTGGAAAAGCCAAAAGCCAAGGCTCCAATAGCAGCTAACTTAAAATCTACTTTTAGCACCAAAAGCAAAATGTAAAAACTTAATAAGTAGAGAAATAAGTAATCGGCTGGCCTTGGTAAAAAACGAAGTACTAAGTCTAACTTCTTAATATAATTATGTGGATATTGCGCGCCAAGTTGATATGTAGGCATTCCACCGAAAGCACTATTAGTCCAGTAGGTTTCCTCTCCTGTTTTAGCTCTAAAATCGTTTTGTTGTTTAGACATCCCAATGTATTGCTTGATGTCATTTTGAAAAATAGCTTTTCCTTGTAAAACCGGATTAAAATAAGCCAAAGAAGCTATAATAAACCCAACTAGTACTAGTATGTGGGGTAAAAATCTTTTGAAAGAAAATTGCATGAAATTACTTTAAAATCAACGCAGGTGAAATTAATCAATTTCTTCGAAATCAACATAATCACCCACGTCTTTATTAGATGCTTTTCTATTGGGAATTTTATCGATAGTAACTTCTCCCGCTTTCTTAGAGGCTTGCTCCTGTGTCGTATTTTTATATTGCCCGAAAGGTTGACCAAAACGCTGTTCGGCTTTCTTAATAATGAACTTTGCAAGAAATGGCGATAATAGTCGCGCCAAAATCTTTACACCAAAGTATATTAGAATAATAATCAGAATAGTTCTTACCAAACCTGTTACTGAAGCAAATTGATGCATGTAAATCTTTTTAACAAAAGTACAATTCTATCCTTTTTAAATCCTTTAATAACGATAAAAAAAGCATAAAATATCTATATTTGATTTTAAGTTGATAGCCTCGTTTTAAAAAACGAGTTCGCCTTTATGTCTTGTTTGAAAACAAAAACCTAACAATGAAGCCTTTAAAGACCTTTATTTCATGCCTATTATTAATGACCTCCACATTGGTTTACCCCCAATATACAGATGTCATTAATTCTAATAGACCAGGGGCCTCTAGAAGCGCTTACTCTGTAGGTACAAATGTAGTGCAGTTTGAAATTGGACCTTATTACGTAAAAGAAAAAAGGACTCCAGCCACAACATACGAGGTTAGCGGTTTGGGAGTAGATTTTTCCGCGAGATATGGACTGTTTTTTGAACAATTAGAGATAAACATAGAAGGCATTTACCAAAATGACACAAAAAAGTATACGTTTAGACCTGATGCTGAAGAACCCAGAAGCAATTTTAAGCATATTACGCTTGGAGCTAAATATTTGATTTACGATCCCTATAAAGACCAAGAGAGTAACAAGCCAAATCTTTACAGTTGGAAAGCCAACCATAGCTTTAAGTGGGAAGACCTAATTCCTGCTGTTTCAGTTTACTTGGGTGGTAACTATGATACTAAGAACAACCCATACACGGCACCAGGAATTGAAGGTTTTAGTCCAAAGGTTATGGTAGCTACACAAAACAACTTTGCTGGTGGTTGGGTATTCATAATGAATTTCATCAAGGATCGTATAGGTACAAACCAATCCGATTTTCAATACGTATTAACTCTAACACATGCTTTCAATCAACAATGGGTAGTATTTGGTGAAATGCAAGGTATCAAAAGTGATTTTTATGCTGATAATTTATTTAGAGTTGGTGGTGCCCGGCTATTAGGTAGAAACTTTCAACTAGACGCTGCACTTACTTTTAACACAAAAGATACACCCTCTGTTTTTAATGCGGGTATTGGAGCTTCGTACAGGTTAGACTTTCATAAAGACCCTATACCAGATAACAACAATAGTGTTGAAGACGAAGGAAAAAGAAAAACCCGTAAGAACAACACTAAAAAACAGAAAAAGAGAAAAAAGAGAAGAGATGACGAAATAAACGAGGAAAATAAAATAAAAAAACAGAAAAAGAAAGACATTGATTTTGACTAAAAACCCAACACCAACTAAAAGTGTTAACTGAATATGATTACAATTAAAGAGGTTAACTCAAAAAAAGACCTAAAGGCTTTTATAAAATTTCCGTTCAAGCTATATGAAGATTCAGAAAGCTGGACACCACCAATTATTAGCCAAGAACTAAAAACTTTTGATAAAAACGAAAACCCTGTATTTAAAGATGCAGATGCGAGATTATTTTTAGCCTATCAAAACAATGAAATTGTTGGCAGGGTCGCTGCTATTATTAATTGGCTAGAGGTTAAAAATCAAGACCAAAAAAAAATGCGATTCGGGTGGTTTGATTTTATTGATGATTTAAACGTTTCCCAAGCGCTATTTAATAAAGTTGAAGATATTGGGAAATCAGAAAATTTACACTTTACCGAAGGGCCTGTTGGCTTTTCCAACCTTGATAAAGTAGGTGTTGTGACTGAAGGATTTGATGTGGTATCCCCCATGATAACTTGGTATAACCACCCTTACTATGCCAAACATTATGAAGCTGCAGGTTATAAAGTTGAAAAAGGCTATATTGAAAGTAAATTTCCTTTTAAAAATGTAAAACCCGAACATTTTAAAAAAGCTCAAGTATTAATAAAACGAAGATACCAACTAAGGGCACTTAAGTTTACTAAAACTAAAGAAGTGATGCCTTATGTTGATAAGATGTTCAACCTATTTAATGAGTCGTATGCTTCGTTGTCCTCCTTTGTTGAGATTACAGATATCCAAAAAGCTTATTTTAAAAAGAAATTTATAAGTTTTGTAAATCCAGAATATATAAAGTTTGTTGTTGACAAGGACGATAACCTTGTAGGGTTTGCCATTGTTATGCCCTCTTTTGCCAAGGCCATGCAAAGAGCAAAAGGGAGGCTATTACCTTATGGTTTTTATCATATTCTAAAAGCGAAAAAGCACAGTAAGGATGTTATTTTCTACCTGATTGGAATCCATCCCGAATACCAAAACAAAGGGGTACATGCCGTGATTTTCAATGAATACTATGAAACATTTAAAGAAAAAGGAATTCAAAATTGTTATAGAACCCCTGAACTAGAAGATAATGTTGCCATACATAAAATCTGGAAACATTTTGACCCCGTAGTATGTAGAAAAAGAAAAACATTCAGGAAAAATTTATTGTAAATAAAAAGGGATGATTTAAAATCATCCCTTTTTATTTGGTTTTTTAAAACCAGTATTTTATTCTCCCATAGCAGCCATAACAGCAGCTGAAAGACGTTTGTATGTTCCATTCTCCAATCTATCTCTTATACTTTCAAACGCATGCAAAGTTTCTTTAACATCATCTAAAGTATGTGTAGCGGTTGGTATCAATCTTAATAAAATTAATCCCTTAGGGATAACCGGGTATACCACTATAGAACAGAAAATTCCATAATTTTCTCTTAAATCCTTAACCAATGCCATTGCTTCAGGTATACTACCTTTTAAATAAACAGGCGTTACACAACTTTGGGTTGTACCGATATCAAAACCTCTTTCTTTTAATCCGGACTGTAACGCATTTACGTTTTCCCATAACTTAGCTTTCAGCTCTGGCATAGTTTTAAGCATTTCTAAACGCTTTAGAGCCCCAACTACCAATTGCATTTGTAGCGACTTGGCAAACATTTGAGAACGTAAATTATATTTCAAGTAATCTATAATCTCTTGGTCTCCGGCAATAAAAGCACCGGTACTCGCTAAAGATTTAGCAAATGTCGCAAAGTAAACATCTATATCATCTTGAACGCCTTGTTCCTCACCTGCTCCTGCTCCTGTGGCACCAAGGGTTCCAAAACCATGGGCATCATCAACAAAAAGTCTGAAATTAAATTTCTTCTTTAAAGCTACTATCTCTTTTAAGCGACCTTGTTCACCTCGCATACCAAAAACACCTTCAGAAATCACAAGAATTCCTCCACCGGTTTGCTCGGCCATTTTAGAAGCTCGCTCTAAGTTTTTTTCTAAACTTTCTACGTCATTATGTTTGTATGTGAAGCGTTTACCCATATGCAAACGAACTCCATCTATAATACAAGCGTGTGCATCTACATCATACACTATAATGTCGTCTTTCGATACAAGAGCATCAATGGTAGAAACCATACCCTGATAACCAAAATTCAAAAGATAAGCAGCTTCTTTTTTTACGAAAGCCGCTAACTCATTTTGTAGTTTTTCATGCAAGTCTGTGTGACCAGACATCATTCTAGCACCCATTGGATAGGCAGAACCATATTCAGCAGCAGCTTCAGCATCTACTTTTCTCACTTCAGGATGGTTCGCTAGGCCCAGGTAATCGTTAATACTCCAAGTTATAACCTCTTTTCCTTGAAACTTCATTCTATTTGAAATTTCACCTTCTAATTTAGGAAATACAAAATAACCTTCTGCTTGAGCTGCCCATTTTCCTAGAGGTCCCTTATCCTTGTAAATTTTTTCAAATAAATCTTTCATTTATAATATCTTACGCTATTAAATTTAAGACAAACTAACTTTTGGTAGATGCAAGAAATAACAATCTAAAACAATAGGTTTAGACAAAAATCTTAATAGTTTAGTCCCTAGTTAGTTTATGCAAAATTAAATATTTTAATGTTTTGAACATAATTTTTAGGGTTCAATTATCTACAAAATAAAAAAAGAGATTAAATCTTGTTTTTTCAACAAAAATCAATCTCTTTGATTTGAGTAAAGGTGTTTTTATTTAATGTACTGAACCTTTTCTGCAGCTTCCTCATTAATACTATCGAAGAAACCTTGATCGTTCATCCATTTATCACAATACACCTTACTCATATATCTTGACCCGTGATCTGGGAATATCACAACAACTTTATCACCTTTCTTAAATGCTCCAGATTCATTCAATTGTTTAAGACCTTGAACTACTGCGCCAGAGGTATAACCAACGAACATGCCTTCTGTTCTGGCAACTTCTCTAGCGGTGTGAGCACTATCTTCGTCTGTAACTTTAACAAACTCATCAACAATATCAAAATCTGTTGCTCCCGGAATTAAGTTTTTCCCCAATCCTTCGATTCTGTAAGGGTAAATCTCCTTTTCATCAAACTCTCGAGTTTCGTGATATTTCTTAATCACAGAACCATAAGCATCAATACCTATAACTTTTATATTTGGGTTTTGCTCTTTTAAATATTTAGCTGTACCAGAAATTGTTCCTCCAGTAC
Source organism: Seonamhaeicola sp. ML3 (assembly GCF_023273855.1). Lineage (NCBI taxonomy): Bacteria > Pseudomonadati > Bacteroidota > Flavobacteriia > Flavobacteriales > Flavobacteriaceae > Seonamhaeicola > Seonamhaeicola sp. ML3. The sequence continues at coordinate 3,042,975 of NZ_CP096884.1, forward strand.
CACTACAGGCAACCAAATGCGTTATTTCCCCATCGGTCTGTTCCCAAATTTCTGGACCTGTAGAATGGTAATGTGCATCAATATTAAGCTCATTGAAATATTGATTAATATACACAGAGCCTTTTCTTTCAGCATGTAAACGCTTTGCTACTTCGTAATAAGACCTTGGATCGTCTGCACTTACATGAGCCGGACAAACATAAACCTTAGCGCCCATATTTTTGAGCATGTCTATTTTATCTGGTGATGATTTTGAACTCACAGCCAACACACATTCATAACCCTTAATGATACTAACCATTGCCAAACTAAATCCAGTATTACCAGAAGTAGTTTCTATAATAGTATCGCCAGGTTTAAGAATACCTTTCTTCTCGGCTTGCTCTATGATGTATAATGCTATTCTGTCTTTTGAAGAATGTCCGGGGTTAAAGGATTCTATTTTAGCGTAGAAATCTCCTTTAAAACCAGAGGTTATTTTGTTTAATCTAACAAGCGGTGTATTGCCCACTAAATCCAACAAACTGTTAAAAACCTTTTTGTTTTGTTTCATAAAAGAAATTTATAAACCACAAAATTATTACTATAATGCGACTTAAAACCTGACAAAAATAAGTTTTTTTTTTAAATTAATTGTGTATTCCCTCTAAATCCAACAAAAACGCATATTCTAACGCAACTTCTTTTAAGCTTTCAAATCTACCAGAAGCCCCTCCATGTCCAGAGTCCATATCCGTGTGCAATAACAATTTATTGGTGTCTATTTTTAACTCTCGCAGCTTAGCCACCCATTTTGCGGGCTCCCAATACTGCACTTGCGAATCGTGTAAACCAGTTGTTACCAGCATATTGGGATATGCTTTAGATTCTACATTATCATATGGTGAATAGGATTTCATGTAATGATAGTATTTCGAATCATTTGGATTTCCCCACTCATCATATTCGCCAGTTGTTAATGGAATGGTATCATCTAACATTGTAGTAACCACATCCACAAACGGAACCGCAGCTAAAACACCTTTATATAATTCAGGGTTCATATTAATAACTGCTCCCATTAGCAAACCTCCCGCAGAACCACCATAAGCGTATAAATGTTGTCCTGAAGTATATTTTTGTTCAATTAAATACTTGGAACAATCAATAAAGTCATGAAAGGTATTTTTCTTAGTTAGTAACTTTCCGTTTTCATACCAGTCTCTACCCAAATACTCCCCTCCTCTAATATGAGCAATAGCATAAATAAAACCTCTATCCAGTAAACTTAACCTAATCGTTGAAAATGATGGATCAACAGTAGACCCATAAGAACCGTAAGCATACTGCAATAATGGATTTGACCCATCTCGTTTAACACCTTTTTTGTGAACCAATGAAATTGGCACTTTTACGCCATCTCTGGCTGTTGCCCAAATGCGAGTAGATTCATAATTATTTTTGTCAAAGTTACCTCCAAGAACTTCCTGTTCTTTTTTTACCTCGCTTTGTTTGGTTCTTACATTATAGTCAATTACAGAACTAGGTGTTGTAAGCGAATTATAAGCATACCTTAGCACTTGGCTGTTAAAATCTGGATTATTACCTATATAGACCGTATACGTTTCCGAACTAAAAGGCAAATAGTAGTCTTCCTTACCATCCCAACTGATAATCCTGAGCTGGTTTAAACCGTTTTGTCTCTCGTTAACTACTAGAAAATCCTTAAAAATCTCAATATCCTCTAGTAAAACATCTTTTCTATGTGGAATAACTTCTTCCCAATTGTTTATACCAGTAGTACCTTCATCGGTTTTTAGTAATTTGAAATTTGTGGCACCATCTGAATTTGCCATTATGTAAAAGCAGCCGTTGTAGTGGGCAATACTATATTCCAAATCTTTTTGTCGCTCTTGAAATACTTTAAAATCACCTTCAGGGTTATCGGCATTTAAAATCCTATATTCTGTTGAAAGTGTACTGGAAGAACCAATAATGATATATTTTCGTGACTTAGATTTATATACAAAACTATAGAAGGTATCGTCTTTTTCATGATATACCTCTACATCTTTTACTGCCCCTTCCCCTAACCTATGCTTTAAGATTTTATGGGAACGTAGAGTGATTTCATCCTTAATTGCGTAAAACAATGTTTTATTATCGTTAGCCCAAGTAACGCTTCCGGTAGTGTTTTTAATATTATCTTTTAATATTTCTCCTGTTTCTAAATTTTTAATTTGAATGGTATATTGACGTCTACTAACCGTATCAGTAGTATAGGCTGCTAATTTATTATCTGGACTTATGGCAATACTCCCCAATTTAAAATAAGTGTGTTCTTTAGCCATTTCATTGCAGTCAAACAAGAGCTCTTCGTTGGCATCTAAAGTCTCTTTTTTTCTAGTGTAAATAGGGTAATCTTGCCCTTTTTCAAAACGTGTTATGTACCAATATCCATTTAGTTTGTAAGGTACCGAGGTGTCATCTTCTTTAATCCTTGATTTCATCTCCTCAAACAATACTTTTTGAAAAGATTCAGTATGAGCCATAATACTTTTTGTATACTCATTTTCACTGTTTAGATAATCAATAACATCTTGGTTTTCTCTTTCGTTTAACCAATAATAATCATCTATTCTAACATCGTTATGGATTGCTAGTTCTTTAGGCTTTTTGTAAGCAACCGGGGTTTTCGTATCGTTTTCCAAGTGAAGCGATTTAATTCTTAAAATTTTAGCGTTCAAAAGTACATGATTTTTTTCATTTAAAAATTACCCCTTCTCAATTGAAAATTGAATAATTTTGTTGAGAATTAAAATTTACAAGATTATGTTTGGAGATATGATGAATATGATGGGGAAACTTAAAGAAACCCAAAAAAAAGTTGAAGAAACCAAGAAACGTTTAGATACTGTTTTAGTAGATGAACAAAGTTCTGATAATAAATTAAGTGTAACACTCACTGCCAATAGAGAAATTAAAACTATATCTATAGACGACGAGCTGCTACAAGACAAAGAACAATTAGAAGATTATTTAATACTCACATTGAACAAGGCCATCGAAAAGGCCACAAAAGTTAATGAAACTGAGTTGGCAGCCGCAGCCAAAGAAGGCCTTCCAAATATTCCAGGAATGGATATGTTTAAATAAGACTAAAGTCCTTTCAAAGCCTTTAAAACTGCTGTATGCATATCATTGGTATAATTTAAATGAGTTACCATTCTTAACTTATTACTTCCCATACTAATGATGTGTATACCTCTATCAACAAGCCTCTGAAAAAACACCTGTTCACTAACATCATCGTTTAATTCGAAAATTATAATGTTAGTTTCAATTGGCTCGACCGATTTAATTTGAGGCTTTTGCGTTAAAACCTCACCTATTTCTCTAGCTTTTTTATGATCACCAACTAATCTATCTACATGGTTGTCTAAGGCGTAAAGTGCAGCCGCAGCTAAGTATCCCGCTTGCCTTAAATTTCCACCAAAAACCTTTCTTATTCTAATCGCATTTTTCATAATGTCTGCATCTCCCACTAAAACAGAGCCGATTGGCGCCCCTAAACCTTTACTAAAACAAACAGAAATGGTATCGAAAATCTCACCATATTGCTTTGGGTTTTCCTTCTTGGCAACCAGGGCATTCCACAATCTGGCACCATCCAAGTGATAACCTAATTTGTTTTCTAAACAAACCTTTTTTATTTTAATCAATTCATTAAAATCCCAACAAGCCCCACCACCCTTGTTGGTAGTATTTTCTACAGCGACCAAACTCGTTTGCGCATACCAATAGTCTAAAGGATTAATAGCTTCCTTAACTTGATTTAATGTAAACATACCTCTTTGCCCGTCCAACAATTTACAAGACACACCACTGTTAAAAGCCACACCACCAGATTCATAATTATAAATATGGCCATATTTATCGCATATTACTTGTTCTCCGGGATTTGTATGAAGTTTAATTGCTGTTTGGTTTGCCATGGTTCCACTAGGAAAAAATAGAGCCTTCTCCTTTCCAAACATATTTGCTAAGCGTTCTTCCAATTTTTTAACTGTTTCATCTTCACCGAACACATCATCACCAACTTTGGCTTGCATCATAAACTCGAGCATTTCTTTTGTTGGCTTGGTAACAGTATCACTTCTTAGGTCTATTTTCATAATATCACATAAAATTAACTTTACAACTTATAAATTTAAAATTAAAAAGTTAGAATACTATATTTAACTGACCTAAACATATAACACATGTCTATTCAAAAAATATCTCATGAGTTTATTAAATAACTTACGAAATAAATCCTTTTGGTTTATAGATACTTTAAAAGGAAAAAAAATAAAGAATCATTTAAATGAAATTTCTTTCGTTCTAAACAACTTAGAAAGTAATGAATCTTTAAAACTAAGAGAACAACATCTTCAGGATATATTAAAACATGCCACTAAAACTTCATCTTTTTATAGTGATTACAAAGGAATAATTAATATAGGAGAATTCCCCGTTATTAGAAAAACTGTTGTTCAAGAAAATTTTAAAGCCTTCCAATCTAAACCTTACATTAGCAAAAAAAACTATAAAGTATCCACAAGTGGATCTACAGGTATTCCGTTTTTTCTTTATCAGGATGCTAACAAAAGAAGTAGAAATAGAGCAGATGTATTATATTTTTCTGGACAATCTGATTTTAAATTAGGAAATAGATTATACGAACTTGAAGTGTGGAGATCTCACAATAAAAAAGGGAAGTTAACTTCATGGTTACAAAATATTGTTCAATTTGATATTTCGAGATTAACTGATGATAGGATACTAGAATTTTTGAATATGCTAAAACGCTATAGGCAAGAGAAAAATATTCTTGGTTTTGCCTCTTCACTTGAACAAATTAGCATGTATTTAGAAAGAAATAAAATACATTTAAAAAATTTAAATATAAATTCTGTTATAGCCAACTCCGAATATCTTAATGAATATACCAAAACGACATTAAGCAAGCATTTAAATACACCTATACTATCTAGATATTCAAGTGAAGAACTCGGGATAATAGCACAACAAACTAAATATTCTACTCAACATTTTATTATCAATCATGCTAGTTATTATGTTGAATTATTAGATTTTAATCATGATAAACCAGTAAAACCAGGAGAGTTTGGTAGAATTGTAGTAACTGATTTATTTAACTACGCTATGCCTTTAATTAGATACGATACTGGTGATATTGCCAAACTACTTCAATTAGAAAATGGACAGATAAAATTTGAAAAAATTGAAGGTCGAAAAATGGATTTAATTTATGACACTAAAGGCAACATAGTATCTTCTTTTGTTGTGTATACTAAATTCTACAGCTTTTACAATTTATTAAGACAATATCAATTCATTCAACACGGTAAAAAAGAATATGAAATAAAACTTAATATCATTGACAAATTTCCCTATGAACAATTGTTAATTGATAGTGTAAAAGAGGATTTTGGTAGCGACGCAGATATTACGGTTTCATATGTTGATGAAATCCCTCTCCTATCATCAGGAAAACGAAAAAAAGTAGTATGTAATTATCGTAAGATTTAATATTACTAAAATCGAGCTACGATGATATTCTTAGTTCTAGTAATAAATTTATATATCATAGGTACTGGGTCTATCAATGCAAATTTTAAAGGTGTATTGTTAAGTATAAAACCTATTTTGAAAATGAAACCTGGTTTATACTTTACTTTTCTTATCAATCCTTTAAGATTTAAATATTCTATAAACTTGAATTGTGGTTTATTAAAAGTTAATCCAGTGCTACTTAAGCAATACAAATACGGGAAGTTTACTCCTGCCAGTAAAGACGCATCTAAAGATACCCAAAACCTGGTATTAACTTCAATTATGTTAAATGTACAAGTATTTTTATTGTATCTCATGTCAATATGGGCAACACCATTCCAATCTAATGATTTTGTAAGTTTTTCAACAATTTTATATACATCAGGTTCTTCTATAAACTGCAACCCATACTGAGGTGTAAATTTATTTTTTCCAAGCATACTCCCTTTCTGGATGGTATAGGCTAGAATTTCACCATTATTACATAAAACACTGCAATCAATATCGTAACCTTCAATATACTCTTGAATAATATTTGTGTATTTAAAATTGTTCTTAGCAAAGTGTGCTTTTATATCCTCTTCACGTTTAAAAACCTTAATGCCTTGTCCTCCACCAAAACCTTCTAAAGGTTTAATAATCACTGGGAAATTCAAAACATCTAATTTATTTGTATTTTCCCCGGGGCTTATAGTTATACTTTTAGGTCCTGGAATATCGTACTTTTCCAGATGCTTTGCTAAAGCCCCTTTATTAATAGCCGTATTAAAATTTACTATTGAAGGTAATAAACCTAATTTATCCTGATTTAATATGCTTTTTCTATGTTTGATTAAGGTCTTAATCTTAATTTCAAAAATGGGTAATACAACATCTATTTGATGCTTATTAATTTCTCTATTAACGTTTTCAATCCATATCTCATCTATTTTATTTTCAGGATAATATGAAAAACCTTTTATATATCTGGAATAGCGCATAGGGTTATGTTTTGTACTTGACATTACAAAAACATCAACTAATTCTATTTGTGAAAGACAATTAATTACATGAATTAAAATATGACTTTCCCCATCAGGTATTAAAACAGAAATTTTATCCTTTTTCATTTTGACATCAATTTAAATCATATCAATTTTAGGCTTTTTTTTAAGTAATAATGGTAAGAAGAATAGAATAATTACCCAGGTAAGCGTAATATGAATAAAATCCATTATGAATCCATTAAACAAATACCTAATGAACAAATCTAGAAAAAACAAAAACACATAAAAGTTCGTGCTATGCAAAAGAAAAAATCGTAAAGCTTTCCAATTGGTGAAAATTTTGCTTTCTTTTTTTATTTGAAACCAATCATCTGATAATATTGCTTTAGTGGAAAACTCAAAAGTTTTACTGAAACTTAAAAGTCTAAAGTATCGCTTTACCTGTGGTGACATATCTTTATTAAAACTAACTAAAATAGTTTCTGAGGGCCAATGAACAAAAATTAAAAGCATAATTACAATGTCTTCATAAAAATGCCCAAACCTAAAAGCCGTTATTGAATATAGCACAGTATGAAATAATAAAATAACCCAACCGACATTACGATGTTGTTTTTTGAAAAAGAACAGTACTGTAATACCTAATTCAGTTAACATAGCAAACCAGGACAATAATTTAGCTAGTAACATATCTGGGAATAAGCGAGAAGTATAAATAAAAAAAAGATTTTCTCTTGCATTCGCCAGCCAATTATACATAAATTGACCATTCCACCACTCTATCTGGGACACCTTGTTTACGAATGCACCCAAATACACCAAACTAAATTGAATGAATAGCAGCCAGGGATAACTATTTTTATTAGTAAAACCTGCTATTAAAAACACACACCCACATATAAACAAATGATTTCTAAACAGTGGTTTAGATGATAGTAAAATAATAATTACCGAGCTACCAAGAATAATAGCCGCAGCTCTTGTTCTTATGTTAAATAGCAACAATATTCCTGATAAAACAAAAATACTTTTAAATAAAGTTTTAAACACATTGGGGTAGTTTAAAAAAACATCTAATTGAGGTATGTAAGGAATGTACGGGTCATCAATATATCCGACAAAGCCATAAACACACAATACAATAAACAACAACTTACACATGAGTAAAATGTTGGGCTGCATAGACTCTACAGAAAAGTTTAGAGGAAAATATTGTGTCATTGCTTTAATCTCCATATGCGTTGTTTATTTCCATTAGTTTCATATTTTACTAAAACATTGGCATTATCATTTATTCCATAAGTAGTTTCATATTGTGTAATGATATTGAAAACATTATTTATACTTCTTGGCTCCCAACCTTCAGCTTTATAACGGTACCTGTCTTTTACCTCTCTTTTAGTTAATTGCTTACCATCTATCTCTACACTTACTTGAATATATGTATGTTCATCATAGGGTGCCCAACAAAAAAAACGTTCTGAGATAAATAAAGCATAGATTATGGAGATAACTTGGAGCAGTAAAAAAGTAATTCCAAAATAATACCTAGTTTTCATAATTTCATACTATTTAATGGAGTCAGTTAAACTTCTGACTACGTATTTAAAAGATTCTCTTATCTTTCAAATTTATATTTTCTACCAATTTCCAAAAGTTCATCAGTGAAATCTCCAAATAGAGGTCCGTTGCAAAGCTGATGAATCCCAATAGATTGCCTGTATGTATTATACTCTATAAATACTGGGTCACTAACATCATCTATGGCTATATCCCAAGAAATAATTCTAAAGTAAGGAGTTTTTGAGTGAATTTGCTTTACCATTTCAAGAGCTTTATGAAATGATGGTACTATGTAATCATTTAATAAAATATTTGTATCGGTTTTTTTTAGTTTTTCCCCTGATGCGAAATAACCAAACTCGCGAAGTTTTCCATCATTTTTTATACCACATACCAGACCTCCAGATGCATTGTTATCTGTAAACATTCCTTTTCTTCCAATTCGTAAAATCGATGACAAAATATAAACTGAATCTTCTTTTAGGTAACTTATTATTCTTAAAGTATTTAGAGAACTGGGGTTAAGAGCTTTTAGCCTAGCATGTTGCTCTACAACAGTTTGGATAATAAAATCCTTCTTGTAAGAGACTAACAACTCTTTAATTGATAGCTTTTTGTAGTCTGTTGTTCTATCTTTTATGAGAAACCCAACGACCTCCTTTCCACCTCCAGATTCTATACTGGGCTTAATCACAAGTTTGTTTTCATAACGACAACAGTGTTCTATTGCTGTTGATCTATTAACTATTTCATTATTCACATAATAAAAACCGTTTATATTCTTTAGAACTGTAATGGGTTGTTTAAAGTCTTTAAATATAATTTCAGAAAGGTTTTTATCCAAAAGTGCAGGCCATTGTTTCATTTCATTTAATGAATTAGAAACAATTGAATGAAATATATCCTCTGGGATATATCGTATAAAAAATTGGTTATTTACAGAACTATAAAACCTATGCCAATATGTTTTAACCTTAGTATATCCCCTTTTCTTATAAAACGCCTTTATTTGTTTTAACTGATCTGAGCTCAGTTTTTTCGACTTATACTCTTTAAGACTCTTTTTAACCTTTTTTCTAAAGAGCATATCAAGATTAAAACGCAATAACCTATGTCTCATTTTAATTATAAAACTTAAAAATAGATCTTTAAAAAAGTAATATATCCACATAAATACTAGGATTTATATTCAATCTTAGCTTAAACTTGACTATAAATAAAACTTAATCGTTTAAATTATTTATTTGTCAGATAAACAATTTAGTTAAATAGTAGTTAGCAATTCATTAAATAATAATAAATTGATATTTGTCTATAAATGCATATTTAAATTCTATTTTTGTTCAAAAATAAATCCAAATGATAACATCAGATCACATTAAAGATCTTAACACCCGCCTTGACAAACTAAGGCACTATCTTTGACGTAGATAGAAAACTAATCGAAATACAAAACGAGGAAGAGAAAACATTCGACCCCAATTTTTGGGATGATCCAAAGTCTGCCGAATCCATAATGAAATCACTTCGTGTAAAGAAAAAGTGGGTTGAAGATTATAAAAACATTAAATCTCAAATTGAAGATTTAGAAGTACTTTATGAATTCTACAAAGAAGGTGAAACTCCTCTTGAAGAAATAGAAGAAAATTTCAGCAAAGTATCTACATATCTTGAGGATACCGAATTCAGGAATATGCTATCCGACGAAGGCGATAGTCTTAGTGCCGTTCTTCAAATCACTGCTGGGGCTGGAGGTACCGAGAGTTGTGATTGGGCCAGCATGCTTATGCGCATGTACCTCATGTATGCCGAAAAAGAAGGTCATAAAGTAAAAGAGCTTAACTACCAAGAAGGCGATGTCGCAGGTATAAAAACAGTGACTTTAGAAATTGACGGCGACTTTGCTTTTGGTTGGTTAAAAGGTGAAAATGGTGTACATAGATTGGTTAGAATATCGCCATTCGACAGTAATGCCAAGCGCCATACCAGTTTTGCTTCCGTATACGTATATCCACTTGTTGACGATACCATAGAAATTGAGATAAATCCTGCAGATATAGAGATTACCACAGCAAGATCCAGTGGGGCCGGTGGGCAGAATGTTAACAAAGTAGAAACAAAAGTACAATTGGTACATAAACCTACAGGAATACAAATATCGTGTTCTGAAACACGTTCCCAGCACGATAATAGAGACCGCGCCATGCAAATGTTACGGTCACAACTTTATGAAATTGAATTGGAAAAACAACGTGCTCAAAGAGATGATATTGAAGCTAGTAAAATGAAAATTGAGTGGGGAAGCCAGATTCGCAATTACGTTATGCACCCTTATAAATTGGTAAAGGATGTTCGTTCCTCTCACGAAACTGGCAATGTCGATGCGGTTATGAATGGAGATATCAGTCCATTCTTAAAAGCCTATTTAATGATGATGGGGCAAAAAGAAGAACAGACAGACCAATTATAAGAAATGAGCAAAATAGATTCTTTTATTTTTGACTTAGGAGGTGTTCTAATTGATTGGAATCCGGAGTACGTTTTCTTGAAAGAATTTAATGGCGACCGTAAAAAAATGCAATGGTTTCTTGATAATATCTGTACTATGGCATGGAATGAGAACCAGGACGCTGGCTACCCAATAGCCAAAGCAACCGAAGACCTCGTGTTAAAATTTCCGGAGTACGAAACTCTGATACGCATGTACTATGGCAGGTGGGTAGAAATGTTAGGTGGCCCAATTTCGGGTACAGTTAATGTCTTAAAAAAACTTGTAAGCTCAAAAAAATTTAAAGTCGTAGCTTTAACAAACTGGAGTACGGAGACCTTCCCTATTGCACGAGAAAAATTCGAGTTTTTAAAGTGGTTCAAGGGTATAGTTGTGTCTGGAGAAGAAAAGACAAGGAAACCTTTTGAAGACATTTTCAACATAACCCTTAGCAGATATAACATAACAGCAGAAAACGCTATTTTTATAGATGATAACCTTAGGAATGTAGAAGCTGCAAACCAATTAGGCTTAAATGGTATTCAGTTTATAAATCCTGATAAATTGATAGACGATTTAAAACAATACAATATTACTATTAATGATTAAAATTTACCATAATAACAGATGTAGTAAATCCCGAATGGGTCTAGGTCTTTTGGAAGAATCCGGGAAAGACTTCGAAATTATCAAGTACTTAGAAAACATACCTTCTAAAAAGGAACTTACTGAAATAATTGAGCTTTTGGGTATTTCACCAATAGAACTTGTTAGAAAAAATGAAGCTGTTTGGAAACAACACTATAAGGGCAAAGATTTAAGCGATGATGAAATAATAACAGCTATGATTGAAAACCCTAAACTAATAGAGCGCCCAATTGTTATTAATGAAGGGAAAGCTGTAATAGGGAGACCTACAGAAAAAATTCTAGAGATAATTTAAAGACACTTTGCTTTCTAGAATTTACTGAATAAAAAAAGGAAGCTAAATAGCTTCCTTTTTTATTTGTATTGTTCTTATGCCTGTACTTACTGACGTCTAGCTTTTCTCTCTTCCTTAATCTCCTTCATTCTTTCTATAAACGCTCCTCCAATCCAATAAGGAATAACAAAAGTCAATAAAAAAATCATTAACCAAAACCCTATGGTTAAGATTGTCAAGAAAGCTAAAAATCCTAAATACTGGTCAAATTCAAACATAATTGTTAGATATCTTTTTTAAACTGTTGCAAAGATAATACATCGCTATTGGTTTTACAAAATGAAAACTAATTTTATTAACAGAGTTTTTAACTAATCTAAATTAGGTTGTGGTGTTAACCTCAAATAAGGCTTAACTTCTTTAAATCCTTTTGGGAAAATCTTAGGAATATCCTCTGTAGCTACAGCGGGCACAACAACACAATCGTCCCCATTATTCCAATTTGCAGGAGTTGCCACCTTATGATAAGCTGTTAATTGTAATGAATCGATTACTCGTAATAACTCATCGAAATTACGCCCTGTTGAAGCTGGATAAGTAATGATGAGTTTAACTTTTTTATCTGAACCAATTACAAAAACAGATCTTACGGTTAATTTACTATCTGCATTAGGATGAATCATATCATATAGCTCCGATACTTTCCTATCTTCATCTGCTATAATTGGAAAATTAACTGTGGTATTCTGAGTTTCGTTTATATCATTGATCCAGCCTTTGTGAGATTCTATACCATCTACACTTAAAGCTACAACTTTCACATTACGTTTATCGAACTCTGCCTTATAATTAGCTACAGTTCCTAATTCGGTAGTGCAAACCGGAGTATAATCTGCAGGATGCGAAAATAAAATACCCCAACTATCTCCTAACCATTCATGAAAATCTATGGTGCCTTCTGTGGTTTCTGCCGAAAAATTTGGGGCTACATCCCCTAGTCTTATTGTTGCCATAATTTATGCTATTTAATGTTTAGTTATCAAAAAAAATAATTCGATTTAATATAATTTATAAAACATTTAAAAATAAATTATTTTTTTCAAGATTCTCTTAGGTAATTGTTAAAAATAGGTCAAAAAAACTAACAGAAATCATTTAAATAACCATTTAAAAAAAATTAACTTTGTCGTTCATTTTTAACAAAAAGACAATGAGTTTCAGAATAGAAAAAGACACCATGGGAGAAGTTAAGGTTCCTGCCGATAAACTTTGGGGTGCTCAAACAGAACGATCAAGGAACAATTTTAAAATTGGACCTTCGGCTTCAATGCCATTGGAAATTGTTTACGGATTTGCGTACTTAAAAAAAGCTGCAGCCTATACGAATTGTGAATTGGGTGTTTTGGCCATAGAGAAACGTGATTATATTGCTAAAGTCTGTGATGAAATTTTAGAAGGCAAGCATGATGACCAATTTCCTCTTGTAATATGGCAAACAGGCTCTGGAACCCAGAGTAATATGAATGTAAATGAAGTTATTGCAAATAGGGCTCACCAAATAGCTGGACATGTTATTGGAGAAGGAGAAAAAACAATACAGCCTAATGACGATGTGAATAAGTCACAATCGTCTAACGATACCTTCCCTACTGGTATGCATATTGCGGCTTACAAAAAGATAGTTGAAACTACCATTCCGGGAGTAAAACAACTTAGAAATACACTTGATGCCAAATCTAAAGCATTTAAAGATGTTGTTAAAATTGGTAGAACACACCTTATGGATGCGACGCCAATTACTCTAGGTCAAGAATTATCTGGTTATGTTGCTCAGTTAGACTATGGTATAAAAGCCTTAGAAAACACATTGCCACACTTAAGTGAATTGGCTTTGGGCGGTACTGCTGTTGGAACAGGATTAAATACTCCTAAAGGCTATGATAAACGAGTAGCCGAATTCATTGCAGAGTTCACTGGTTTGCCTTTTGTTACCGCTCCAAATAAATTTGAAGCCTTAGCAGCACACGATGCACTTGTAGAAACACATGGAGCTCTTAAACAACTTGCTGTTTCTTTAAATAAAATTGCTAACGATATTAGGTTAATGGCATCTGGACCAAGAAGTGGTATTGGTGAAATTATTATTCCTGCCAATGAGCCAGGGAGTTCGATAATGCCAGGAAAAGTAAACCCGACACAATGTGAGGCTATGACTATGGTTTGCGCTCAGGTTATTGGTAATGATGTAACAGTTACTGTTGGAGGCACTCAAGGTCATTACGAATTAAATGTATTTAAACCCGTGATGGCTGCGAATGTTTTACAATCTGCTCAATTAATTGGCGATGCTTGTGTTAGTTTTGATGTTAATTGTGCTGTGGGTATTGAGCCTAATCATGCTACAATTAAAACATTGCTCAATAATTCTTTAATGCTTGTAACCGCACTTAATACCAAAATTGGTTATTATAAAGCTGCTGAAATTGCTAATACGGCTCATAAAAACGGTACTACACTTAAAGAAGAAGCTATAAACTTAGGCTATGTCACTGCCGAAGAATATGATGAATGGGTAAAACCAGAAGACATGGTTGGTAGCTTAAAATAAAAATACTATTACACTAAATAAAAAAAACGAATCAATTAACGATTCGTTTTTTTTTTTTGGTTGGTTAGCTATCAATCCTTAAGTATTTCAATCCAAAAGAATTGATTCAAATATATGATTATTGCTATTGTTATCGATTAACAAATGTTAATTGCTATCCATTTTTTTTCTAATCCTACTCAACTGTACCGCAGTAATTCCTAAATATGAAGCAATTTGATACTGCGGAATTAAGTTGTCTACATTAGGTATTTGTCGCTTTAAAGCCAAATACCTTCCCTTTGCATCTAAAGACATAAGCTCTACCAAACGTTTTTCATATTTTACATAAACAATCTCTAAGGCTTTAGTGTACAATCTATTAACCTTACTGTTTTTTTTACAAAGTGTCATTAGCGTTTCATAATCAATTTCGTAAATCTTACAATCTGATAATGCTTCGAATACAAAAAGAGAGGTTTTTTTTGTGAGTAATGCGGTTAAAGATCCCAATAAAGATGTAGACAAATAAAAAGTTTTGTTGAATTCTTTACCGTCTTCTGTAGTAATATAACACCTTACTACGCCCTGAACTAACATATATATTTTACTCGGAATCTCTCCGAGTTTAACCAATTGTTCCCCTGTCTTCACTCTTTTAAATACTGCTATTTCGCTTAATGCTTCAAAAGTGTCCTCAGAAATATCGGAAAATGAGTTTAAAAAGGCGAAATTCCTATCCATTAAGTTTTAGAGTATAGTTAGGGTTAAAGTATAAATCTAAAATAGCATCTTTATTATTTTAAACTATCTATTTTCTATTATAAGCAAATAAAGCAGATTAGGTGCAAAAAAGAAAAGCCTTAAAGTTTAACTTAAGGCTTTTTATAAATGCTGTTAATGTGTGTTATTTCAAACTAAACTCTGATGTTGAAACTAAATCTTTATGGTTGTATACATTGACAATATATCGTCCTTTTTCAAAATCATCTTGACCTTTAGCGGTAACAAACTCACAAACATTAAGATTTTCATTTTCGTAATTAAATTTACTTATAATACTGTAATTTAATGTTTTATCATCAAACTGAACCTGCTCATTTAATCCAAGTGTATTGTTTTTTGGATCGATTACTTGTACATATAATTCTTGGTCACCCGCTTGTACTAATCCATTTTTAGCCACAGTAAAACAAACTCTAATTTTATCTGTTCTGCTGGCTCTTTCGGTTGGAATTAATTTCCCAGATGTTCTTTCTATTACACCAAAACCTTTTAAACCAACTGTTCCTAGTATAGCTGCATTTTCTACAACTTCTGCAAGTGCTGTATTTTGAACTAATAATGAATCTGTAAACATAGTACTTGCTTCGAGCTTAACACGAGTACTGTCTAAGGATGTCGCTAAATAAGAATTCTCAAGCTTTAATGAATCGTTTTGTGCCAATAATACATCCATTTCCTTTTGAAGTGATAAATACTTCTTCTTATATCTCCACAAACTCTTCACGTTAGTTTCAGATATTTTTAAAGAATCTATTAAACCTTGAATTCTGTCTCTAGCTTCTACAAGATTCTCATTGGCAACTTTGTTCTCGCTTATAGCTTCGTCATATTGCGTGGCCATAGTTTTGAGTTCGTTCATTACTAGTTGCTTTTCATCTTTTAACTCGTTTTGAGCTTTTTTGCTATCACTGTAAAGATTCATTGTATAAAATCCTATACCTAAAAATAAGGCCAAAGCTATTCCTAAAGCTATTTTTAACTTTTTGCTACTATTGTTTCCTTCCATAATTACTTGTTTTTAATGTTAGTGTTTACTATTTCTTTATTTTTTTTATGCCGTAAATGATTTACTTTTATTGAAAAATATACTTGATGGACAAACTGGTTCTTTTTAACAATACGTCTAAAAATAAACTTTTAAATAAACGCACTGGCGAAACTAAATTTGGTCAACATGCTAAAACATTAACTAGCATTTCTAACATATACGAACAACTTAAAAATTTGGATGTTCAATATGTGATTTTTGGAATACCTAATGGCGTAAAAAAAACAAAAAGTTCTGCAAACACTAAGTTTTCAAGTACTTGGGAGGCTGCCTTAGATGCTATTTTAAATATTCAAAACAACAAATATATTAAGGCGAAAGAGGTCTTAATTTTAGGACATTTGGATTTTAATTCAGAAATAAATCTAATTTCTAATCTTAATCCCATAAAAAAGAACAAACAAAAGAAAACCCGAGATTTAATCGAGAAAATGGATTCTTATGTGTCCAACCTTGTATATCAAATTGTTGCTTCTGGAAAGAAACCAATAATTATAGGCGGAAACAGATGTCATGCCTATGGTAATATAAAGGGAAGTGCTCTTGCTCTAAATTCTGCAGTAAATGCCATCAACCTAAATGCACAACCGAGTTTTAAACCTAAAGAGAATAACTCTATAAATTGTGGTTTTAGTAATGCATTCGCAGAAGGTTTTTTAGATAGATGTTTCTTTTTTGGATTACACGAGAATTATACAGCAGAAAAAACCTTAGACACAATAAATAAAGTAAAAGCTATTAAATACAATACTTTTGAAAATATTGAAATTAGAAAAGATTTAGAGCTTAATTCGGAAATGGAACGTGCTTTAAAACATGTATCTAAAACTGCATTTGGTATTGAAATTGACTGTAATGCTATTAAAGATTTACCCAATAGTGCAGTTACACCTAGTGGATTTTCTGTGAATCAAGCAAGAACATTAGTAAGCTATTTTGGAAACCACGATAACGCTCAATATTTGCATATAAGTGAAGTCTCAACAAAAAAGAAAACAGCTAAACACGTTGGTAATTTTATCACTTATTTAATAACCGATTTTATAAAGGCTTAAAAAGAACACCGCTGTTCATAATATCATCCAGGTCTTTACAATAACTGCCTTCTTTCTCACACAGTACAGCTAGAGTTTCAATAATTAACTGATTCACCTCGCTGTTTTTTGGATATATGGCGTAAGCTAATTTAAACTCTTTATAGGCACCAAGTTCCCTACCTTGTTGCAACCTACGCTTTCCAGAGTTCATTAAGAAATTAAAGGCTTTTTGTTTCTTTTTTTCTCGTAGTGCCATAGTTTCTTTTTTGTGTTTAATGGAGTAGGCTTCAAATTTTACAACAATTGGATTCAACAGCATAATTGTAGAAACAACAATCAATAACAGAGTTGAAATACCTAGAACGAGCTTTTTCTTATAAAACTTGAGCTTTAGGATATAAGTCTTCAACCAAATCGAAAATGGAGGTTTAAAAGAAATTTCAGTTCCATTAGAAATTGGTTTCCTAATAGAACTTATTAATTCTCTTTCCCTTTTGGTTTTGTAATCTAATTCTAGGTAATCGAACATTTAAGACTTTATTTATAAGTCTTATACTTGAAACTATTGTTACATCAAGTAAATACTTATAAACCGAGAATATTTTAATAGCTCAATAAATGAAGATTTTGTGCAAGATAGAGCAATGTAGAAAAACACAAGCCAAGTACACAGGCTAGAATGTTTATTCCAAAAGATTGGTTTTTGTCTATTTTATAATAACCGAAAACCACCCTTTTTAAATTCATAATTATTAGGAGTAATGTAATTACTATCACAAAAGTTACTAAAAAAACTAACCCTTGGAAATCACTAAATTCATCCATGGAAAATTGAAACAACGAATACCAAGATATCAAATAAAGGTAAGATGTTACAAATAACCACCCTATCTTGTTCTTTAAAAAAACACCAATTAAAGGAAAAGTTATTAGGATGCAAGCATGAAGACTTCTAGAACGTTCTAGTGACCCTATTATTCCATAATAATCATATTCGCCATAACCTCCTAGCCTCAGAAAATCAATAAAATAAGCTATCCCTGAGTAATAGATATATCCTGCTAAAACGAATATAGTAGCATGAACTACGTGAACTATTTTAAATTTCATCGATTAATGAAATAATAAAAGGCAACAAACAAAATCAGGAAAATGGTAAAATATAGTATGTGATCTAAAAAATTCTCCTTTTGGATTTTTGATTTAATCTTTGACTTCAAGCGCTTAAGCTCTTTTGGTTTCAGTTCTGGGAAATCAAACTCAGGCTTTTTTCGGGAATTTCAAGACAAATATCTTGTTTTATCAAACCTTCCTTCTGCCTTTTCCTTTCTGGCATTTCGTCTTTGTACAAGCGCTCTAAAATGTCCTATACTACCATGCATGGTATTTTAGTTTATTGATTTTAAGGAATCTATCTGTTTTTGAAGTTGTTCTATTTGTATTTCTTTTTCAGTTTTGATTATGGTGGAATCTATAACTGTTTCTACAATATCAATTTCCTTAGATTGTTCAACGAAGTAATAACCTATACCCTCACTGGCTCGCCAGGCTTCACTGAGTTGATCATAAACGGTTTTATCCCACTGACTGGGGTGTTTTACATCAATCCAAACCACATCACGATATTCGCTATCCACTAACGCCAAATCCGGTGTTGCAGAACCATCGAACTTTTCGGCTTCATTGTCTCTGATAGCCGAAATAGTCCCCAAAAAGAACATACGCTTTCTACCAGCTATATTTTTTATATATGGTCTAAATTCTACAGGTTTATTAACCGACCAATCGAATTCTTTTCTAGATTCAATAACCTTTAATGGCATAGCCGAAACCCCAGCATAACCTTGCTTTTTCGCAGCATGGTCATAGTAATACAACTTATCGGTACCGTCAGCAGGAATAAATACACTAAAAGTTAAACTAGTACGCTCATCTCCTACAGGTTCTAACCCGAACCAATGGTATAATCCGCTATAAGCACCAGAATCTGAATCTGAAAAATCAAAATCGGTTACAAATGGTTGCTGGTTTTGATCATCTGCCAAAACAGGAATTTTTACAGCTGTTTTCATATTCCATGGCAATGGATCACTAAAACCGCCCAAGAACTTTAAGGATTCAGCCTGAATTCTTGATACTTTTTCAGCCAAAGTGTTCTGACGTGTTAGATAAGGGTAGTTGACCATGTCTTCGGGACTTATATAAGTACCCTTCCCAATCAAAATACGCTCTATATAATCGCCGAAATCATGTTCCCCAGCATCAACGACCATCACACCACCAAAAGTTGGGTAAGGGACTAAAAAACCTTTCCATTTAATTAAACTCACCACTTGCACCCATTGCCCCGTATCATTTTTCATATAATATGTATCACTGGGTTCTAAAGTAAATAGCTGAAAAATATTGAACCTTTGTACAACGGCATTGTATGTATTTCTACTAAATTTTAAAGATTCCCCTATGGAGAAGGTTACCGGAATTCTATTTTCACTTGAAAACCTAGGAAAAGGTGTTGTACTTGATACCGAGAATACTTCTTCTGTGTTATCTGTGATTCCTTGCCATACGTACTTTTCGGTTGGCTGAATGGCCATGGTCCATTTATTTTCATCGTCAACCCTAACCAAATGTGGTAAGGATACATCTTTGGTTTCTCCCACACTCTCATTAGCCATAGAAAAAATATTCCGCAATGGTTGGATACGTTCGTTTTGTGTTAATGGCAATTCACCTATTTCAACCCGGTTTAAACTATTGAAAACATTATAAGTCTTCATGTAGTCGTACATTTTAAAATGCCAACCCACCGCGTACAAAACACCAAAAAACAATAACAAAATTCCAAGGATTCCTAATCGACCACCTGTACTGGCTGTTTTTCTGAATTTTCTAAGTCCGAAAAGCAAGACTAAACCACTAAGCAGAATAATGAAAATGTATTTTCTAAGAAACAATAAGAATGGCTGATAGTCGTCCCTTAAAACGAACAATAGGATTAGAAGAATTAATCCCAAAATAATTGTGATTCGCTTTTGTTTTGGTCCTTTGCTCCAATAAGATTTTATCATGGTTTTTTATTTTGTCGTTGCGAATCGCGCTTGAGCGTGATGCGGCAATCTATAATTTCTAAAAGATTACTTCGTCATACTTCCTCGTAATGACGTCTATTTTAAATAACCTTTATCTTTTAAACGCTCTCTAGCACTTTTACCATCCTTTTTCGGTGTCTCCTCCTTAATTTCTTCCTCTTGTTCAACCTCGACATCTTTAGTTTTTATATCCTCAATGATATCTTTTCCTTTTTCAATGGTATCCTTTACCACCTCTCCCAAACTATCACTTTTCTCCTCTATTACCTTACCAGATTTCAAGACAAAATTTGCCAAGTAGGTACCTAATATTGTCCCCACAGAAATTGATGAAAATGCCGAAATTCCATTGTAACTTGTAAAGATTTCAAATGGTGATAAAAATTGTATTATTAATCCAACTAGTAAAAAGAAACCAACCACATAAACTAACCTTGGCAAAAAAGCTTGCTTGAACACAAAGCCCTTTTTATCCTCCAACTTCATTTGTAACTCTTTACTATTAAATATCTTGTTGAAAAAACGGTACAGCTTATTACCTTGAGATTCTCTCCAATAAATGAAAATCCCAAAAAGAATAGCTGCAATGAAAATTACTAAATCTAGTCCCATAAGTCTATAATTTTTAAAGGCTCTCCTCCTTTTTAAGGAGGAGTGGATTACAATTTGCAAAATTGTAAGACGAGGTGGTTATTTACCCTTCCGTATTTAATTCTTGCGGAATTAAATCCACCTTCCCTTCAAAAGGGAAGGAACTTTTGTTATATAATATTAGTCTTTATTTTCTAAATATTGTTACTAATGGTCTCTACAACCCAGTCTTTTAAAGACTCGTCCCATGCTTCAAACTTATCATAGAAATCCTCTTTATCATACCAATACCAATACAAAACATCTTTGGGAGCCACATTTACCAAAAGCTTCCAAATTAAATCTTGATGTCTAGCTTCTAATGATGAATGCGGTTTATGTAAAGCATCAAACATTTTGGGGTCCACTATATCGGCTATCTTAAACTGGTTGCTGGTCTCTAATTTTTCTAAATATCGTTCAACACTCATTACTTTTTTACGCGTGTCTATATCCAGTTTATTCAAGTAGCTTTTATAAAGTATCGGATTGCTAAGAATATCTTTTATTGGGTGTTCCGTTTTCTTTAAGTGAAGTGACATTTCATACTTCTTGATACGCTCGTATCTCTCTGTTTTTACAGCTGTTTCCAAATTATACTCAATGATGATATGTTCTCGTAATTTCACCATTAATTCCTTTTGCTCTATATGGAAAATCAGTACTTCGTAATTGGTATCCTTTATTACTTCTTTGTGCCATTTTTTGTCTTCAAAAATCACTATGGGAGATATAAAATCTCGCAGGACATAAACACCTCCAAAAGCTCTGGTGTAAAAAGAACTTACTTTAAAGTCTATAGCTGGAAGTTCTAAATCCCTATCACGTAAATCCCCATACTTCTTAGCAGATTTCAATAATTCAGCATGAACATCTTCATCAATAAAATTATAATCTCGCTTAAATTTTTCTATTAACTCAAGTTGCTCCCTTTGCTGATGATACAGATTATTCATGAAATGAAAATTAATACGTATCGTGTTATATTTTAGAACATCTAAAGGTTCATAAAAAGCATCTATTTTTTGGTCAAAATCAATACAAATAGCAGAGTCTCTGGTTATATCTTTAATTTTATCGCCATACACCTTAAAAATATGTTTCATCATATCCCTATCAAACGTATGGAAAGGGAAATATACCGGTTTACCTTTCTGTAGGGGCGTAATAATAATACCATGAGGATTAGCTTCCCCATTGTTCAAGTAATTTAAATCACCTTTTTCTTCGGCTATTTCTGGACTCCACCCTATACCATCGATTAAAAAGTTCTTAAGTTTTGTTGGGGTAAAGCCAAGTTTTATCAAGCATTTATTATAGCGCTCAACCAATTTTCCACTTACGGGAATGAGTTCACTCTTATATAAATTGGCTTCTATTAGTTTTTGCATTTCTGTCATTCCTGCGAAAGCAGGAATCTATTTTTTATTTTAAACTATACTTTGTGGATTCCCGCCTGAGCGGGAATGACAAATTACTCTATTAGCTTATGAATTATCGCATATTGTAATAACACAATGGTGCGTGTATCAACAATTTCTCCATTATTGAGCATCTCTACCGCTCTATCAAAAGAGATTTCCATGACCTCAATATCTTCAGCTTCACTATCCAATCCGCCCCCTTCACCTACTTTCATGTCGTCGGTGTATTCTCCAACAAAAAAATGCATCTTTTCGGTCATAACTCCTGGAGACGAATAACTTTCATAGACCTTTTTTACTTCCTTAAGTCTATAACCTGTTTCTTCTTCCGTTTCTCTTATGATACATTCTTCTGGATTGTCTTTGTCAAGTATTCCTGCTGCCACCTCAACAAGGAAGCCGTCTTCATTATCGTTTAAATACGTTGGCATTCTAAATTGCTTTACAAGTATTACTGTTCTTTTTTCCTTGTTATACAATAAAATACCAGCACCATCACCCCTGTCATAGACTTCACGCATCTGATTGACCCAACGACCATCTGGCATTAAGTAATCAAAATTAACTTTGTTCAGAATATAATAGTTATCTGAAAGTAATGTCTTTTCAATATTTTTTATTTTGTTTGATGGTTTCAATTTATTCAAAATTTTAAAAGTTCTATTATCAAAATAGGTTTCGACTCCGCTCAACCTGACAACATTTTTTAATCCTCAAATGTCTTTCTTGCTTCCATTTCAATATTTAGTTGATTTACTCGGGCATCTACTTTACGTTTAAAATCAGAATCTGCTATTGTTGCTACATTATCCAAATATCTAACGACTTCTTGTCTTCTAATTTCAGAGAAATCAAGACCTTTCATGTTCGCTCTCATTAATTCCTGCAGCATATTGAATTTGGTTTCATAATCTTGTTTGAAATAGATTTCAGGATTATTGAACCAATCATCCTCTAAGTCAAAATCGGTTAAACGCAATGAAATTGCACTTTGTATGTTCCTTACATCCCTTGATGAAAAGAACGGAAACTCCTTTTGCATTTCCTTGTATAGATTGGCATAGAACAAGTGTTCATTCGTTTTAAATTTCTTTTCAACATCTTCATAAATCTCATGAACGCGCTCTTCAGAAGGATTTTCAATTGAACTCAAAATTTCACCCATATTTTTCGCCAAACCTTGGTCCTGTAAATACTTATAATTGCCAGGGTCTTCCATATTTACAAAATCTGGTAAGGTTTCATCTAACTTACGCCACCACAAATGGTCCTGATCTAGGAAATCATGTTCCGTTCTAGCACCATCAATCTTAAAGCGCCCCTGTACACGAGAAATAACTGCCTTATCCAACATTTCTGGCAAATTGGTAAATAATCCTATGGAACTATTTCCATAATTCACGGCATAAGCACCTTCTGTATATCTTAAGAATACGCCTATCACTTCTTTTACACCAGCAGAAACCCCTTGAGCCGTTCGCTCCTGAAGATTGTTCTCTGCATCATCAATTGGTGCAAAAATTAGTTTGGATGGATCCTGTAACGGCTTCATCCACTCTACCATTTTCTCAGCAGAACCTCCTTGAAAAGTACTTATTAGCGCATCCGGCATGGGATGAAATAGAAAAGGTATATCCAGTTCATCACAATATTCTTTCAATCTCGTAGCTATAGCCGCAATCAACATACTTTTCCCCGTACCTGGAATTCCGTACCCCATAAATACCGGCATAAAACCACCAAGTTCCTGAAAAGGATTCTTTTTGGCAGTAAAATCGTAGCTCAACAAACGCTCTGTTAATCTTCGTGCAAAGTGCTTAGCATCCCGGTTACCAACTATTTGTTCAAATTTAATTTTATTGAATTCAACACTCTTGGCAGTACCTGCAAAAACATTATTCCAACCAGAAACTGCAAATTCAGAGTTCTCTAATTTATATGTTCTGTCCTCAATAGTTTCGGTGTACTCTAAACTACTTTTACGCAGTTGAATTTCATCTATAAAGGCTTCAAAATACACCACCGTAAAGTCGATAACATCTTTATCTGACTTAATGATATCCGGATGTCCCAAGTATTTATCATAATAGAACAAACTGCATGAAATCCCTTTTATTGGTGACATTAAGGACACCTCTGGAATACCAGCAAACTTCTGCTTCATGACACTTAAATCATCTGAAGCGTGTGGTTTTAAATCGTGTAATATTTTATAAGCTGTAGCAAAGAGCATAAAAGCTGTAGCTGTATGCATTTTACTTTCAAACTCTCTTTTTCCACTAGAGTCTAAAGCCGATTTATTTTCGGCTAAACTCGATAAACCAGAAGCATCGTAATAACTATCCTTAACCCAAATCCCCAAAGTAATACCCTCTTGAACACCGTAAAGCGTCTGATTCAAATAAATAGGAATAGCAACCGAATCTGGCAACAGGCGCTTCTTTAAAGCTAAAATCGTTTTTGAAACCGAAGTAATCTCTGTTGCACTACTTCCGTTATTGGCACGAGATAAATACAAAAGAATAGAATCATCTTTGGCATCTTTATCTCGATTTTTGGCTCTTGCACCCTGCTCCCATTGAGTACTTTTTAAGTAAGATGTTGCCTCATCGCGAAGCATATCTAATTCTGATTGTTTTATAGGGAATGTTGAGTTGTGGTTCATTTTAGTCTTCAGTTTGCAGTCTTCAGTTTGCAGTCCTAACCGCTCTGAACTAACAGCATATATTTTAATTAATTCATTTAAATTTATCTGGGTTATTCATCATATAGTTTAAAAGTTTGCCAACTTCTTCACTTTTATTTATAAAATCTGAATATTGCTCTTTGGAGATATATTCACAAGCCAGGGCGAAATCCAGCCATAATTGAGTTTCTGTATTCTCGCTATCGGCATCGGATAATTTACTCTTAAAATGCTTTTCATATTGTCTTTTCCTATATCCTTCAGCCATATTAGAACAAACTGACCTACTTGAACGAACAATTTGAGAAGTTAAAGCGAACACCTCAGATTGTGGAAAACTCTTGGCTAAATGGAATATTTCCATTGCCAAGGCAAATCCCTTTTTATATGCTAAAAGCGTTCTAAAACCCATTTCTAAATTTCAATTTTTGTTCGTTTACTGCTGACTGCCAACTGAAAACTGCCTACTTTTTTAATTGTTCAATTTTCAAAGAAGCCATTTCAATTGGAGGTTTGGCCAACTTATTAATTATTTCTGGTGTTTTATTATATAATAGCTGAATGATTCTATGTGGGGCAAAAACATATTTCTGTCTAAAGACCTCATCCCAACGCTGTAATATCTGTTTATTAAAAAAGCTTCCTTCCTTAAATTCACTTTTAGATTTTACTTCATCAATTTTCATTGAAAGCGCATAAGACTCAACAGGTATTTCTTTTTTACCAATTCCTTCTAAAATCACATGCGTAAGTTCATTGGCATCCTTTGCAAACATATTGTGCAATGGCCCTAAATCTATACGTATAATATGTTTTGGTGATACCTTCGCTAGCTTTCTATCGATACCGTAAGCCATCGTGTCCAAATTCATTTTTCTATCTGCTACGTGTTTAAGAACCTCATAAATTTCATCTCGATAATCATTAACATCACTGTTGTGATAGTTGAAATACATAAAGCAAACGAACGGACGGTTACTAGCCACATCATAAAAACTCCAGCTAGTAAGGTATTCTCCTTCTGAACCTGCAGGAGCCTTTACAATCTTTCCTTGAACAAACCGATTAAAGATATAACGCTTGTTAACTGAGGAATAATAAACAATACTGGCAGCTTGAAACAACTTGCTGCGCTTAATAGGCTGTTTTTTACGCATTAAGGTATCTAAAAACTCTTCCTGTAACTCATTAACAGGTGTTAGTTTCCCTAAATAATCATCGCGTAACTCTAAATCATTAAACAAATACCTAAACTCTAGATAATTAGGAAATCCAGATTCCGTTAAGTCAATTTTCATATTATCCTCTTCATCATACATGTATTTAACACGCATGGCCTCTATGGAATACAACAACAGATCGCAATACTGCTTAAACATATTAAGCTCTTGATTAGAGATAATATTATTTTGTTGTACAGCAACAATGAGCTCTTTGAACACATAATCAACCATTTTATGGTAAAATATATAGTGCTCCTTAGAGTCTAATGTTGCGGAATCTAAAGGTGTGGTAATATGATTAATTGTCATTGTTTTAATTCGGAATTGACAAAAATAATTCTTGATTTGGGCGTTACCATATCTGGTCAGGCTTTCGGCAGTCGCTCCCTCCTTCGTCGGGGAGCTTCAACAAATGCCTCAATCCTTAACGCAATGAAAATTTGAAAAATAAATTACAAAAGATTGCCACGTCGTGCCTCCTCGCAATGACGACTAACTTAATAAATCGTCGTCTCCTGCATCTGGATTTGAATCTCCCTCAGGGGCATCTCCATCACCAGAGGGTGAGTTGGCCTCTGCTTTATAATAGTCTTCAAAAAGTTCTTTCATATCGATGCCGTAACGCTCAGCGAAATTCTTTTGGATATCAATATCCTTAGCTCGAATTTCCTGTAAAGCCTCTGCATAACTGCTATAAACACCTTGCATAACTTTTTCATGAACAGGAATGTTGTCCATCATATCCTGACGTGCTTTGGCACTAGCTGTATGCATTGCAGCAAGGGTTTCACCAATGTGCTCGTCTGTTTTAACACCTAAATGTTCTAAAATTGCCGCAAATTCTTGGTCTGTACGTGCTTTTAAAGCCACTACGTAACCATCATAATACTTTAATCTTTCTTCGGTGTCAGACTTTAATTTGGCACGATGTGTTTGCAAGTTGCTACGTAAAGATGTTAACACCTTAATTGTTAAATTATGCTTGTGAACAAAACTATCTTTACTGGCCGCCAAGGTTGTGTAGGCATTTTTAAGGCCTTCTAACTCTTCAACTTTTTGCTCTAAACCAGTAACTTTACCAATGGCTTCTGCGTATTCTGTTGATTGCTTATCAGCAATATCTTCAAGCTCTTGTCTAGCCTGCTTTAGTAAAGCATATTGCTCTTCTAACTTTTCTTCTACCTCTTTCTTTTTCTCTAAGGCTTTGGTGTGGTTTTTAGTAGCTTCTACTATAGCATCTTGAAGTTTGTCTTCTACTTCCTTTATTTCGAGTTCTCTGTTCTTTAAACGGGTAACAGCAGCCTGACTCTTATAGGACAATTCACTTAATAAGGTTTGAACATCGGCACTTTCAATACGTGCTTGAAACATGGCTTTAGCCTTATTATCAGCCGCCGCTCTTGTTTTCTCAGCTGCCTTAAGTTCATCTTGAGCCTTTTTGATTTTGCTTTTACGCCCCCACAAGTTGTTCCACCAAGTATTTGGCTTACTTTCGGCATCCTCAAGTTCAACTCTTGCTCTTTCCAAAGCTTTTTGAGCATCGTCAATAACTTTTTGCTCGGTAGCATTAAGCGATGAGAACTTTTCAAATAAAATACCTACCTCGTCCTGATAATCTGTTAAATCTTTAATGGCATCAAGAAGCGTTGTCCTATCCTTTTCAGCCATATGCACTACATCATCTAAGGTGGCATTTAATATTTTCTGGCGTACTTCAGGGTCGTCCTCTTGTGCTAATTTAGATTTCATAGTGTCAATGGCTTTTCCCCAATTGACATCTACTTTTTCAGTTTTTTCATTTGAATTGGTTTCTAATAAATCGAAATCATCAGACATAGTCGGTTTTGTATTAAAGTTGAACAAATTTACGGACAAGCAATTTCGTTAAAAAAGATGACTTTTGAAACAGTTGTTGCTCAAATAATTTGTATGTAATGTTATTAAATTGTTACAGCTATTTTACATTTTCGATGAAATGCAATTTACAAATGTCAGATTTTATACATAATAAAAGTAATCTAAAACCCTTGATTTTTAACTGATTGCGCTTGATAGTCAACTAAATTATCAACACAAATTGTTTATATCCTTTTCATTTTAAGTTGTTTAGACTACTTATAAGCATTACCTTTGGATTGCTATTTACCAAATTACATTATTATGTCTCTTAACCTAATACCACGATTTCTTATAGTTGCAGAGTACACCATACTTACTGTGCTTATTATAGTGGTTATTTTTTTCGCACTTTTATTGATTCTGGGAGTTAGAAAATCTTTTAAACTTAAAAAAGAAAACGAACGGTTGGATCAAATAAGTGAAGAAATTGCCAAAAAGAAAGAAGAAGAATACAAAGATTTTACTGGAGGGCATATGTACCAATAAAACCAATTAATATGGGAGTTATACTTGGACTTATATTTACACTTATACCTGTAAGCGTTTTAATCCTAATGGTTTATGCTATTATAAAAAGAATAAAGATTCAGATAAAACTAGACGGCACCATTAAAAAATTTAATACTCTAAAAGATTCTATACATAATATGGATGATTCCAACTATGGAATAGGAACTGGACATATTTACGAATAAAAAAAAGCCCACTTTTCAGTGAGCTTTTTTAAATCTTATCTTACTAATTTCTTGTACTTTATACGTTTTGGCATAATATCACCACCAAGACGTTTCTTTTTGTTTTCCTCATAATCTGAAAAACTACCTTCAAAGAAATATACCTGCGAGTCGCCTTCAAAAGCTAGTATATGTGTACAAATTCTATCTAAGAACCACCTGTCGTGAGATATCACTACAGCACAGCCAGCAAAGTTCTCAAGACCTTCTTCTAAAGCCCGTAAAGTATTCACATCAAGGTCGTTGGTAGGCTCATCTAGAAGTAACACATTACCTTCTT
This sequence comes from Seonamhaeicola sp. ML3, assembly GCF_023273855.1. Taxonomy (NCBI): domain Bacteria; kingdom Pseudomonadati; phylum Bacteroidota; class Flavobacteriia; order Flavobacteriales; family Flavobacteriaceae; genus Seonamhaeicola; species Seonamhaeicola sp. ML3. Next base: position 3,071,958 of record NZ_CP096884.1, read on the forward strand.
CTTTTAAAGTCATGGCCAAATGCAAACGGTTTCTTTCTCCACCAGATAGGAGTTTTACCTTTTTGTTTTGTTCACTACCGGAGAAATTGAATCTACTCAAATAGGCTCGAGAGTTTACTTGCCTTCCTCCCATCATGACCAACTCTTGTTCATCACTAAAGTTTTGCCATATGGTTTTTTCGGGGTCTATATTAGAATGACTTTGATCCACATAAGCAATTTTAGTAGTATCACCGACAATAAACTCACCCTTATCTGCTGTTTCTTCTCCCATTATCATTCTGAAAATGGTTGTTTTACCGGCACCGTTAGGCCCTATTACACCAACAATTCCAGCTTGAGGCAAATTGAAGTTTAAATCTTCATATAATAACTTATCATCATAACCTTTACTCACTCCTACAGCCTCTATAACATTAGTTCCCAATCTAGGACCGTTAGGAATATAAATCTCCAGCTTTTCGTCAAGTTGTTTTTGGTCTTGGCTCATCAACCTATCATAATTCTTCAAACGCGCCTTTTGCTTGGTCTGACGGCCTTTAGCGCCTTGCCTAACCCATTCCAGCTCTCGTTCTAAAGTCTTTTGACGCTTAGAAGCTGCTTTGCCTTCTTGAGCCATCCGTTTAGACTTTTGGTCTAACCAGGAGGAATAATTTCCCTTCCAAGGAATACCTTCTCCTCTATCTAATTCTAAAATCCAGCCTGCAACGTTATCTAAGAAGTATCTATCGTGTGTCACCGCTATTACAGTTCCCTTGTATTGCGCTAAATGATGCTCTAACCAATGAACAGACTCTGCATCTAAGTGGTTAGTAGGCTCATCCAGAAGTAAAACATCAGGTTCTTTTAGTAATAAACGACATAACGCCACCCGACGGCGTTCTCCACCTGACAATACACCAATTTTCTTATCACCGTCTGGTGTTCTAAGCGCATCCATAGCTATTTCCAACTTGGTATCTAGCTCCCAAGCATTAGCGGCGTCTATCTGATCTTGAAGTTCGGCTTGTCGGTTCATAAGCTTTTCCATTTTATCTGGATCGTTATACACTTCCTCTAAACCAAACATATCGTTTATTTTGTTGTATTCATCAAGAATAGCTACGGTTTCTGCAGCACCTTCTTTAACAACCTCTAAAACTGTTTTATCATCATCTAACTGCGGTTCTTGCTCTAAGTATCCAACCGAATACCCTGGTGAGAAAACCACATCACCTTGGTAATTTTTATCTACCCCAGCAATTATTTTTAATAGCGTAGATTTCCCAGATCCATTAAGACCAAGGATACCTATTTTGGCACCATAGAAAAAACTTAAATAAATATTTTTTAGAACTGGCGTATTAGCGCTTTGAAACGTTTTTGTAACACCAGACATCGAAAAGATTACTTTTTTATCGTCACTCACTTTTTAGATTTTTAGAATGTTAGAAGAATAGATCATTAGACTGCTTAAACTCTACCTTTTAGAGCATTGAACACCCATGCAATCGCAAAAAAACCAATCCCCACTGCGGCGAACCCCCAGCCTGCGACTTCATCATATCTAAATGCCCCCAAAGCTATTAGACCTAAACCTACAAAAATCATAATCCAGGTAGCCCAAGAAAGCACCGTATTTTTATTCATTGACATATTATGTAGTTATTTTTTAAAGATAGCAAATATCGTATTTTAAACAGAAAAGCAGCCTTAAAAAGACTGCTTTTTCTGTTTAAAGCTCTGGAAATTAAAATTTCATGGGTACTTTTATTATTACTAATTCGGAATCTTCATGAGCTTCAATGTTGAAAACATCAACTTCATAGACGCCCATGGCATCTCTGTTTGAGAGTTCTGTGTCTACTGTAACTATATTGCCATTTACAACAAAAACATAAGCCCCTTGCGTTTCCGAGTCTAAATTTATTTTAAGGTTTTTTCCTTTCTGTAAACTAGATCTATAAATATAGGCTTGTTGACTTATAGGCAATGCCTCTCCTTCTAATTTATCATTTGGTGCTACAACTGTTTGGATTCTGTTTTTTTTAGCTTCCTCAGAAAACTTTCGTTGTTCATAATTTGGTTCAACTCCTGTTTTCTCAGGAATAATCCAAAGTTGCAAAAAATTAACCTCGTCTGTTGTGCTATCATTAAATTCGGAGTGTGTTAACCCAGTACCAGCGCTCATAACTTGAACTTCCCCCACCTCAATAGCTCTTTTATTGCCCATACTGTCTTTATGGGACAATGCACCCTTTAGAGGAATGGATATGATTTCCATATTTTGATGCGGATGCGTTCCAAAGCCCATCTTTGGTTGAACAACATCATCATTTAGAACTCTAAGTGCTCCAAAGTTCATTCTTTCAGGATTTTGATAACCAGCAAAGCTGAAAGAATGATGAGATTTAAGCCAGCCGTGGTCTGCAAAACCTCTTGTTTCTGATTTGTGAATTACTTTTTTCATATTTATTTTTTTTAATTAGGCGGTAAAAATCCCATTTTACCCATTTGATAGTCTCTCATAGCTTCTAATAGCTCTGTTTGTGTATTCATAACATATGGTCCGTAAGTAGCTATTGGTTCACGGAAAGGTTCTCCTGATAAGAAGAGTAATTTGCTATTTTCAAATCCCTTTAGGGAAATTCCCTCACCATCCTGATTGAACTGAATTAATTGATTTTTATTCAATTCCAATTGCTCAGTACCATTAACTTCCACAGAACCGTTTATGAGGTAAACCAAAGCCTGATGTTTTGGTGGAATATCTATAGTAAACGCTCCGCTCTTTTCTATATCCAGTATAAAAACGTTTACTGAAGTTTGAGTTTCAATTTTCCCATATACATTGTTATTGGCACCAGCGATAACTCTTAATTCAACTTTGGAGTCTTCAGAATGTACTACATTAAAATCTTCATACTTCACATACTGATAGTTTGCCGGAATCATTTTTTTATTTGCAGGTAGGTTTAACCATAATTGAATACCCTCAATAGTTCCGCCTTTTTCAACAAATGATTTGCTTGGGCTTTCAGAATGAATAATGCCCCTGCCAGCTGTTGTCCATTGCACGTCACCAGCCTTTACTATACTCTCGTTCCCAAGTGAATCTCGGTGTAGTTGTTCGCCCTGAAAAAGAAATGTAATGGGTTCAAATCCCCGATGTGGGTGCGGACCTAAATCGAAAGGATTGCTTTCCGTAGAAATCTCGTAAGGACCGTAATGATGCAATAGAATAAAAGGATCTATATTTTCGATGGTTCTTGTTGGTATGGGTTGCCTTAAAACAATTGGCCCCATATTGACGAAGTCACTCCGCCCTACTGTTTTTATTGTATTTAGGTTCATTTTATTTACATTTAAAATATATTCCATGGAATATATTTGTTTAAATTTTTTTTATCGGATTTTATCTAAAAGATAGCTTAATTGTGCAGCCTCATCTTCGGTTAGGTTCTTCAATAAATCCTCATTAAAATCTTTGTCTATATTTTTTAATAATTCTAATCCGCTAGAAGTTATTTCTATGTGAACAACTCTTCTATCGCCTGGACAAGGTAACCTGTTGATTAAGTTTTTAGCACATAATTTATCCATTAATCGTGTCGCATTTGGTGCTCTTTCAATCATACGTTCTTTAATCGTCTGAACTTTTATGGGTTCACCTGCACCCCTAAGAATTCTAAGTATATTGAACTGTTGTGGCGATATTCCAAATGATTTAAAGTACTCGTTTTGGTGACTATTAATCCAATTAGATGTGTAGATAATATTGATTAAAGCCTTAACCTTGTTATTATCAAATTTAGAGTTTATGTCTTTTGAAATATCTCCCATTCTTTTAGTATTCAGTTTTCAGTCTCAGTGTGCAGTATTCAATGTAATATTTTAAAAACAAAATTATGATAAAATCCCCAATTTACTACTTCAGATAAATCTATAACTAATTTAATAATACTTTAATACTGTTGACTGCGACTGTGTACTGCCGACTTATTAAAGCGCCTTATTAAATAACTCTACTTGATCTAAAAGCGTGCTATTAAACGCATCATCTATAATTTTACCTTCAGAAAAATTATCACTAAAAAAAGGCAAACTAAAAGTGGCTACAATGTTCCCTCCCATAAAAGGAAAACGGCTTTTCGCTACATCTAAAACACTAGCTCCTCCTCTACCACCGGGTGAAGTCGCCATCAACAACATAGGTTTTTCTCCCCAAAGTTTGCCATCAATTCTAGACATCCAATCGAATATATTTTTAAACACCGTAGCATAAGCACCATTGTGTTCAGCTAGAGACAAAACTATTCCGTCTGCTTCTTGGATTGCTTTTAGAAATTTATGGGCGTTTTCTGGAATGCCAAACTCGGTTTCATGATCGATACCATAAATTGGTAATTCAAAATCATTCAGGTCTAATACCTCTACTTGAGCATCTTCTACTAGACTCGATGCATAAATAGCCAATTCTTTGTTTATGGATTTTTTACTATTTGTTCCTGCAAATGCTATTATTTGTTTCATAATTATTTGTATTTGATGGTTCAAAGATAGCACAAAAATATTTATATTCCAAGGAATATATTTCCATGTTATATATTTTAACATATTATTCACTTTTTATACAGAAACGGGTTTTGTAAATTCGTAGAATATTAATAACTATATCATAATCTCTCTTCTAAGAGATTGAAAAGGCCTATGGATTTAAACTTCAACAAGAACGAAGATCATAATAAACTTTTAGTATCAGAATTAAACCAAAAACTGGCTAAAGTAAAACTAGGTGGTGGAAAATCTAGAATTGAGAAATTACACTCTAAAGGCAAAATGACAGCCAGAGAACGTATAGATTACCTGCTGGACAGTAATACTAAAAGTATTGAGATTGGGGCTTTTGCTGGTGAAGACATGTATCAGGAGCATGGTGGCTGTCCTTCTGGTGGTGTAGTTGTTAAGATAGGATATGTAAAAGGTAAACAATGTATTGTGGTCGCTAACGATGCCACTGTTAAAGCTGGTGCCTGGTTTCCAATAACCGGAAAAAAGAATCTAAGAGCCCAGGAAATAGCTATGGAAAACAAGCTACCTATAATTTACCTAGTAGATTCAGCTGGTGTTTATTTACCAATGCAGGACGAGATTTTTCCAGACAAAGAACATTTTGGACGTATTTTTAGAAATAACGCCAAAATGAGCAGTATGGGTATTACCCAAATAGCTGCAGTTATGGGAAGCTGTGTAGCTGGTGGCGCCTATTTACCTATAATGAGTGATGAGGCTTTAATTGTTGATAAAACCGGTAGTATATTTTTAGCAGGAAGCTACCTAGTAAAGGCAGCTATTGGTGAAAGTATCGATAACGAAACTTTGGGTGGCGCGACCACTCATTGCGAAATAAGCGGTGTTACCGACTATAAAGCCAAAGATGATAAAGATGCTTTAGACAGGATAAAAAATATTGTCGATAAAATTGGGGATTTAGAAAAGGCTGGGTTTAACAGAATTGAACCTGTTAAACCAAAAGAAGCTACTGAGGAAATATACGGTATACTCCCAAAATCCAGAGCCGATCAATATGACATGTACGAAATCATTAAACGATTGGTAGATAATTCTGAATTTGATGAGTACAAAGCAGGATATGGACAAACCATAATAACAGCTTACGCAAGAATTGATGGCTGGGCTGTTGGTATTGTGGCTAACCAAAGACAAATTGTAAAAACTACTGGTTCTAAAACCAAACCTACCGAAATGCAATTTGGTGGTGTAATTTATAACGACTCTGCAGATAAGGCTACCCGATTTATTGCTAATTGCAACCAAAAGAAAATCCCCCTACTCTTTCTACAAGATGTAACTGGTTTTATGGTAGGTAGTAAAAGTGAGCACAGCGGTATTATAAAAGACGGTGCTAAAATGGTTAACGCCGTTAGCAATTCTGTGGTTCCTAAATTTACAATTGTTATTGGCAATAGTTATGGTGCCGGCAATTATGCTATGTGCGGAAAAGCCTATGACCCTAGATTAATAGCGGCATGGCCAAGTGCTGAACTAGCGGTTATGAGTGGGAATTCGGCTGCTAAAGTTTTACTTCAAATTGAAAAAGCATCTTTAGAAAAACAAGGCGAAACATTTACTCCAGAAAAAGAAGAAGCACTTTACAAAAAGATAAAAGACCGCTATGACAATCAGGTGTCCCCATATTATGCTGCGGCTCGCATTTGGACCGATGCTATTATTGATCCATTAGATACCAGAACTTGGGTAAGTATGGGGATAGAAGCTGCGAATCATGCTCCTATAGAAAAACCTTTCAATTTAGGTGTGATTCAGGTTTAACTTTTCATTCTTTCCGGTTTTTTGTATCTTATAAGTGTAAATCAACAACTTATAAGTCATGGGAACAATAAAAGTATTAAACAAATGGGCCAATAGACATACCTATTTACCCTTAGATCTTATACGCGTTGCATTGGGTATATTCCTTTTTATTAAAGGCGTAGACTTCATGGCCAACAGCGAGATGTTAGCTCAATTGCTTAAACCTTTTCAAAATATGGCAGGAAGCATGATGATAATTCATTACGTGGCTCCAGCTCATTTTATTGGAGGTATATTAATAGCAACTGGCTTATTAACAAGATGGGCGATAGTAGCTCAATTACCTATACTTATTGGCGCTGTAGTTCTTAATTTTGTTGGAGATATGAACACTCCTAACCTTATTACTGCTATTTGCACCTTATTAGTTTGTGGATTCTTTTTAATTTATGGTTCTGGAAAACATTCTTTGGACTACTATTTCGGTATGCAGAAATAAGCGCCTTTTTTACTCTTACAAATGTTTAACTGCCATTGAGCAGGTATTTTGATGTGCCTAAAACATCTCTAAACATCATGTAATCTATTGATCTAATTTAGGTTATTTAGGTATTAAGAACCTCTTTGACTGAAGGTTAACTGTTTTTTACGTTGTTTGTGTCATTTAAAATCGTGAAGATTTTTTAATAACACCCTAAATTCTTTCCAAAGTAATGATAGCATCGATTGTGGAGATAATAGTAAAACCTGCTTGAGATAAATCCTCTTCCTGATTAATCGTTAAAACCAATTCCGTTTCGGTTAAACTCTCTATTTTCATACGCCCTTCCTGACCATTAGCAAACGTTATAATCTCGTCGCCTTTTTGCTCCCAAGTACCATCAGCCAATACACTACCGGTAGGGATTGTTTGAGTAGAGGTTTGCCCCAAAACTGTAGAAGTTAATTTAATGGATAAAGAACCGGAAGCTGTTAAGTTATTTGGTTCTTCAGAGAAAACAATAGTATAATCCATATCAACGCCTTCACCAATAAAATCTGAGGTTAAGGTTTCTCCACCACCTGTTGTAACAGTTTCCCCAGTATATACATACTCAACCATCCTCCAAGAGCCTACAATACTTGCGGATGAGGAACTGGACTCTCCATCTACAGACTCTATATTACAAGATGTTAATACCAACACAAGGGTAATGCTCAGAAATTTGAATATTTTCATGTTTTAAATTTATTTACTTACACTGATATTAAGAAAAAACTAATAAAAAAAGCGCAACTAAATAAGTTGCGCTAATAATCTTTGAATTAAACACCGAACAATATAAAATCAGTGTTTGGAATTATTTTGCCGTTATCAAAGTTTGTTAAACTTGGTTTTAAAAACTTGTTGTCCCGAGCTGCTAATGCCTTTTAAAAGATACATCCCAAGAGACAAATCTGATATATCAAAGCGCATAGTCCCTCTGGATACCTTAGACATAACAAGTCTACCACTTAAATCAAAAATTTTTATTTCTTCTAAATCTAAATTCATAGCACTCTTAATATTCAGATTATTACCTACTGGGTTTGGATACACGACAATTCTATTGCTGTTTTCAACCGTACCTGTAGATAAAATGGGGTTTGCAAAAACCCTATTTTGTCCGTTATTAAAGTTAAAAGCGAGTAATTCGTTCCAGATAAAATCTATTGTACTTTGAAAATTACTTTGAACTAATCCGTTTACTGTATTAGGTATCGCAAAGGTAGCTGGAGCTTTTTCTTCATAAATTGCCATATAAGTTACTAAGCTGGCCAAGAAATAAAGTGTAGGTTCGCCATGTGGAGCGTTATCTTCATACAATTCTAAAATAGGTATTTGGCTTAAAGACGTGTCTGTAAATAATTTACTTAAAATTGGACCTACGGGAATCATTCTAACATTTTCACTTGGTCGTGCTGCTTGAACAAAATCATGGTAATCTATCCACCAGTCATGAAAACCCCCAACGGTGTAATTATTATAATTTTCGAACTCAGTTTCAGATGGGGGAAAACTTTCTCCTGCAATAAAACCAGCCATATCTGGCCAGTTTTCATAAATATAAGTTATAGCGTTTTCTTCTTGATTGTCAATCCAGTCTACAATATCTAGGGTTGCAGATAAAGGAGAAGTTGTTGGGTTTCCATAATAGTTTACATTAGAAGGTTGATATTGTGCAAAATTTGCAGCTGTTAACAAAAAGGTATTAAAGTTACCTTCTGAAAAATCTTGAGTATCGGAATCCCAGGCTGATGGTACTTCACTAAAGCCCCACTGGGAAATTGGTGGTAAGTTAGCATGCTGAGGTAAAAACCCGTATTGCCCAGAAACCGAAATGTTATGTCCAGCTTCCTGAGACAGTAGATGCAACCAGTGCGGTACTGTGGTTTCATCTGATGGGGTGGCGTGCACAATAAGGCTATGGCCAAAAACAAACATAGTTTTATTGTCTTGTGCCGAAGTGTTTAGATAATTAATAAGGCATAATACTAAGGTTAATTGTAGTAGGTTTTTCATGTGATAAAATTTTTAGATTTGGTATTTACCATATAACAATCTCTCTAATAAAATTCCTACCAAAAAAACACAAAAAAACGCAACTTAAACAAGTTGCGTTTTTCTTATTTCAAACTGTTGCTCTAACCACTGAGCTAATCCCCCGATGATAAATGTTTTGTGGAGGATATGGGAATCGAACCCATGACACACAGATTACCTTAATTCACATTCCGACTTTCTCAGGAAAATGAAATTTTATTTCACTTCTTCGAAGTCTACGTCTTCAACGTCGCTTCCTTCATTAGCATCTCCTGCAGCAGCATCAGGTCCTGGTTGTGCACCACCTGCTTGTTGTGCTTCAGCCTGAGCTTTGTACATTTCTTCGCTAGCTACTTTCCAAGCTTCGTTCATTTTCTCTAAAGCTGGGTCTATCACAGCGACATCTTTAGTTTCGTAAGCTTTTTTCAATTCCTCTAAAGCATCTTGGATTGGTTGTTTTTTATCATCGGATAATTTATCACCAAATTCCTCTAATTGCTTCTCCGTTTGGAAAATCATAGAATCAGCTTCGTTTAATTTCTTGGCTTCTTCTGCAGCTTTAGCATCTGCTTCAGCATTTGCTTCGGCATCAGCTTTCATCTTTTGGATTTCTTCTTCAGTTAATCCAGAAGACGCTTCAATTCTAATATCTTGTTTCTTACCTGTCGCTTTATCTTCAGCAGATACTTTAATGATACCGTTGGCATCAATATCAAATGTTACTTCAATCTGAGGTGTACCACGTCTTGCTGGTGGAATACCATCCAAATGGAAACGTCCAATCGTTTTGTTATCGGCAGCCATTGGTCTTTCACCTTGTAACACGTGAATTTCAACAGAAGGCTGATTATCTGCAGCTGTAGAGAAAACCTGCGATTTCTTAGTAGGAATGGTAGTATTCGCCTCGATTAACTTAGTAAATACATTACCCATAGTTTCAATACCTAAAGATAATGGCGTTACGTCAAGTAACAATACATCTTTAACATCTCCAGTTAATACACCACCTTGGATACCAGCTCCTAAAGAAACAACTTCATCTGGATTTACACCTTTACTTGGTGCCTTTCCGAAGAATTTCTCAACAGCTTCCTGTACAGCAGGTATACGTGTAGAACCACCTACTAAAATCACTTCATCAATATCACTTTTACTTAATCCAGCAGCTTTTAATGCAGAAGCACATGGCTCGATAGTACGTTTTACTAAATCGTCGATTAATTGCTCAAATTTAGAACGTGTTAATGTACGTACCAAGTGTTTTGGTCCGCTAGCAGTAGCTGTAATATAAGGCAAGTTAATCTCTGTCTGTGCAGAAGATGATAACTCAATCTTAGCTTTTTCAGCTGCTTCTTTTAAACGTTGAAGTGACATTGGGTCCTGTCTTAAGTCCATAGACTCTTCAGCCTTAAACTCTTCAGCTAACCAGTTAATGATTTTTTCATCAACATCATCACCTCCTAAGTGTGTATCACCATCAGTAGATAATACTTCAAATACGCCATCACCTAATTCTAGGATGGAAACGTCATGTGTGCCACCACCAAAGTCAAATACAACTATTTTTTGGTCTGTTCCTTTTTTATCTAATCCGTAAGCTAATGCAGCAGCAGTAGGCTCGTTAATAATACGCTCTACTTTTAAACCAGCAATCTCACCAGCTTCTTTAGTAGCTTGACGTTGAGAATCGTTAAAGTAAGCAGGTACCGTAATTACAGCTCTACTTACATCTTGTCCCAAGTAATCCTCAGCCGTTTTCTTCATTTTTTGAAGAATCATAGCCGATAATTCTTGTGGTGTGTATAAACGTCCGTCAATGTCAACTCTAGGCGTGTCATTATCACCTTTTACAACTTTATATGGTACACGTTCTGCTTCGTTTTTAGACTCAGAATATTTATTACCCATAAAACGCTTAATAGAATAAACCGTTTTAGTTGGGTTTGTTACCGCTTGTCTTTTTGCAGGATCACCAACTTTAATTTCTCCACCCTCAACAAATGCAATTACAGATGGCGTAGTACGCTTACCTTCTGCATTTGGGATTACAACAGGATCGTTCCCTTCCATTACCGAAACGCAAGAGTTGGTTGTTCCTAAATCGATTCCAATAATCTTACTCATAATATATTTCTTTATTGTGTTGAATGTTCTTTTTTAAACTCGGTTTGTACTTGTCAATCTTTATGCCAAGTCAAAAAGTATGACACAGTGTCATATTATAGTATTTTAAAATATAGGTTTACAGTCTAACAAGGTTATAATGGCACACACAAGACTATAAAAAACGTTGACAAACAACACGCTATTAGTGATTTCAGCCACACAGGAACAGGTAAAAGTATGCTATATAATTCTTGTTGAAAATGGTTTCTAATCTTTAATTTATTACTTTTACATGCTATATCTAAACCAAAAAATATGTCTACAGCAAAAAAAGAGTATAAGCGTGTAACGGTTAAATCGTTAGTGGATATGAAAGCCTCTAATGAAAAAATATCCATGCTTACCGCCTATGACTATACTATGGCAAAAATTGTTGATGGTGCTGGAGTTGATGTTATTCTAGTTGGAGACTCTGCTAGTAATGTTATGGCTGGTCATGAGACTACATTACCTATTACCTTGGATCAAATGATCTATCACGCCTCCTCTGTAATTAGAGCTATAGACCGCGCCTTGGTGGTTGTAGATTTACCCTTTGGAAGTTACCAAAGTGACCCAAAAGAGGCCTTACGATCTGCCATTAGAATCATGAAAGAAAGTGGTGCGCATTCTGTAAAACTTGAAGGTGGAAAAGAAGTAAAGGAGTCTATAAAACGAATTTTAAATGCTGGTATTCCCGTAATGGGCCATTTGGGATTAACACCACAATCCATATATAAATTCGGGACATACACTGTTAGGGCAAAGGAAGAAGAAGAAGCTGATCAACTTATAAAAGATGCCAAAATGTTAGAACGTACAGGTTGTTTTGCAATTGTACTTGAAAAAATACCTGCCAATCTTGCTAAGAAAGTAGCAGAAAGTGTTAGCATACCAATTATTGGAATTGGTGCTGGGCCACATGTAGATGGACAAGTTTTGGTTGTTCATGATATGCTTGGGATGACTCACGAATTCAACCCGCGTTTCTTACGCAGATATTTGAATTTATATGAGGACATGACCAACGCTATGGAACAATATGTTTCTGATGTAAAAAGCTTGGATTTCCCTAATGAATCTGAGCAATATTAAAAACTGTTAGCTGTTAGCTGTTAGCTGTTAGCTGTTAGCTGTTAGCTGTTAGCTGTTAGCTGTTAGCGAAAATAAAACTTTGCGTCTTGTCGACTTTGCGAGAAAAATAATGGCATCAAAGACTCTTTCCAATAAAAACAACCTTATTGTTCTTTATGAGGACAATCATGTCATAATCGTTAATAAACGTGCTGGAGACATTGTACAAGGCGATAAAACCGGGGATAAACCGTTAAGTGATGTTGTTAAAGAATACATCAAAGAGAAATACAATAAACCCGGCAATGTATTTCTTGGTACGGTACACAGATTAGATAGACCTACTACGGGTATTATCATTTTTGCCCGAACAAGCAAAGCCTTACCAAGACTTAACAAACTCTTTTCGGAAAAAAAGGCACAAAAAACCTATTGGGCAGTTGTAAACAATAAACCCCCTAAGAGTGAAGATACCTTAATTCATTGGCTTAAGAAAAACCCCAAGAACAATAAATCGTATGCACACACAAAAGAAGTTCGCGATAGTAAAAAAGCCGTTCTGCATTATAGAGTTTTAAAGACTCTGGATAATTATGTCTTACTGGAAATAAATTTGGAAACAGGGAGACATCATCAAATCCGCTCACAACTTTCAAGCATAGGCTGTATTATTAAAGGTGATTTAAAATACGGTGCTAACCGAAGTAACAAAGATGCCAGTATTCATCTGCATGCAAGACAAATTCAATTTACACATCCCGTTTCTAAAGAAGATTTAAATATCATTGCACCGTTACCAGACGACCCCGTATGGAATGCTTGTTTGGTGTAAATTAGATATATTTATAAAAAACTTTATTTGAACAGTATTCCCAACATAGTCTCGGTACAAAAAGACTTTTTCAAGACTCAGAAAACAAAAGATGTGTCCTATAGGTTGAAACTATTAAAAGCCTTGAGACATGAAATCATTTCTAATGAACAGGCTATTTACGAGGCTCTGAAGAAAGATTTTAACAAGTCGGAATTCGAAAGTTTTTTGAGTGAATACGGATTAGTGTTTTCAGAACTGAACTTAGTAATCAAAAACCTGAAGAAATGGGCTAAACCTAAACGGGTCAAAGCTTCTTTGCTCACGTTCCCATCTAGAGACTATATTTACAAATCACCTTACGGCAATGTTTTGGTTATTGGTCCGTGGAATTATCCATTCCTGCTAACCATGGAGCCTTTAATCATGGCCATAGCCGCAGGCAATACAGTTGTATTAAAACCGAGTGAATTAACTACAAACACGTCTCAGTTAATTTCAGAAATTATTTCGAATGTATTTCCCGAACAGGTGGCTATTTCGGTTCAAGGTGGTGTACCTGTAGCTACTGAGTTATTGGCACAACGGTGGGATTATATATTCTTCACTGGAAGCGTACCTGTTGGTAAAATTATTGCTAAGGCCGCTGCGAAACATTTAACGCCTGTAACATTAGAACTTGGCGGAAAATCACCTTGTATTATTGATGATACGGTTGATTTAAAACTAACTGCCAGACGAATAATCTGGGGTAAATTTTTGAATGGTGGACAAACTTGTATTGCAGCAGACTACATCATTGTAAAAGACAATATCAAAGGAGCTTTTATTGAAAAGTTGAAAAAGGAGATTATTAGAGCTTATGGTGATAACCCTAAAAGTTCCCAAGATTTTCCAAGAATAATTAACAAAAAACACACGAAAAGACTTGCCAGAGCGCTTGATGATGTTACTATTGTTTTTGGAGGAGAAGTAGATATTGAAAACAGGTACATCGCTCCTACCCTTGTAGATTCACCAAATTTAGACAGTGAATTGATGACTAATGAAATATTTGGCCCCATACTTCCTATACTTACCTATAATACAGAAATGGACATAGAAAACATTATAAGAGCTTATGAGAAACCCTTGGCTTTTTATGTGTTTTCGAATAATAAATCGTTTGTTGATAGTACAATAAATAAATTTGAATTTGGAGGTGGCGCAGTGAATGATTTACTAATTCACTTTGGCAATCCTAAATTACCTTTTGGTGGTGTTGGCGCCAGTGGCATGGGCGCATACCATGGTAAATATGGTTTCGATACGTTTTCTCATGACAAATCCATCATTAAACGGGGTAATTGGATAGACCCATCTGCACGTTACGCATCCTATGGGTTTAAAAAATTGAACTTCATAAAAAAAATGTTCAGATGGTTTGGGTAGACTTGAGTGGTCAATCTCAAATGAGAAAATTTATGTCAGTTTGAGTGATTTTTGAAAAAAATTGTATCGAAAAAAAATGAAATTTCGGCTAAAAATGCTTCTCGATACAATCACACCTTAGCGTGACCACTCGAAGTGACATTAGGTGGTTTGACTAAAAGGGTAATTAAGTAGCAATTCCACGCCTTTTCCTTCTTCAGATTTTAATTCTAAATCAGCTCCAATTAAAGCTGCCCTACTCTTCATATTTAATAGACCTGCTCCTTTTTCTGTTTTAGTGATATCAAAACCTTTTCCGTCGTCTTTTGCAGTAATAACAAGGCTTTCAGGTTGATAATCTAATGTAATACTGAGGTTTTCAGCTTCAGAATATTTTACAGAATTGGATAAAAACTCTTGAATGATCCGAAATAATATAATCTCATGTTTTCGATTGGTAAATGGTCTTTTATCTCCTTTTGTGAATTTTTTAGCCGAAGCAAACTTCATTTTCTTCAAGCGTTCTAACTCGTTGGAAACCGACTTCTCAAAACCAATATTGAGTACAACTTCATTATTCAATGTTCTTGACAGCGCACGAACTTCTTTTAAACTTTCGCGCAATGCATCTGAAGTATCCTTAAACTTATCTTTAATTTCATCAGAAGCCTGCATTTTTAAGATGCTAAGTTGCATACTGGCAAAAGACAACAATTGCCCTACATTGTCGTGCAATTCCCAACCTATATTTTTAAGCGTTTGTTCTTGGGTTTCGGTTTGTGCCTGGGTGATTTCTTCTTCAAAAGCCTGTTGCTGTTTGATTTTATCGAGAATAAGTTTATTTTTCCGTTTTAAGAACACCACAAAAAACACAATGACTAAAGCGGTTACAATCACCAAAACGGCAATCATATAAATCAACAAATAGCGCTCAGACGCCGTACTGGCTAATCGTTCTCCGGTTTGCACCATAATAAAGCAAAGGTATAAGTTAAATACATAAACATATTTGAAAATAAGTAGATTAATTTTCGCAAAGTAATATAGTTAATATCTCCAAAAAACTCAGGGTGCCTAAATGGTTTACTCAAATCAAAAGAACCATAATACAAATGATAAAAAACCAACGGTGTAATGATTAACCACCATATAAAAATTACTACTGAAATATAAAAATTCAATGATTTATAAAAATAAAGTATTCTTTTCACTCTGCATCAACTCTACAAAATAAAAGGTACAACAGGTAAATATCACTACAGCCCCAAGAATACTAAGTGTTGGAAAAGACATATGAAAAAAATCTTTCCAATTAATTACAATAAAAATGACAGAGAACACTAAATAGGCCCAACCAACATATTTAAGTATCATCTTTAAACGGGTACTTCTTAAAATTTTGTAATAATAGAAAGAAAAGAATACAATAGCCGCAATTTTCCAACCTAAAGTGTACATCCAATAATTAGCTTCTATTAAAGTACCCATAAGAAAATGTAAAAACTTATCTGCCCTAACAAATCTTACATATGACCCTGTAGTTTCTAAAAAAGCTATGTAAACCAGAAAGAAAATAAAGTACCTTGCCGGCGTATTTTTATATTTTCCATAAATCACTAAGCCAGTCATAGCGGCTATTATTTCTGCACTCTTGGTGAGAATGGAATAGTGTTCTATCAAAAACTCTCTCATTAAGTTTTATCAATATTATTTTCAGGTTTACAAAATATTAAGACAAAAGTGAAGGTTGAATACATAAAAATATTCGCAGATATATAGATAAGACGTCTAAGCTCAATATAATCAAAATCTCGTTCATATACCCCAACCGTATAGGAGGTGTAATTATCATAAAATACAATAGGCGTTATAATAAGCCACCATATAAAAATAGCAGCACTTATATAAAAATTTATGGATTTATAAAAAGTTAGAATTTTATCACTCTGTAATAATTCAATAAAATAAAATATGGTACATAAAAAAATGATTATAGCTCCTAAAATACTGATGATTGGAAAATAACTTGTAAAAAAAGCGTTCCAGTTAAGCAGAATATATCCTATTGAAAAACAAAAAAATAGATAACTTGAGTATTTAATAATATTTTTAAAAAAATAGGACTTTAAAATTTTTCGATAATAGAAAGCAAAAAACATAATGGCTCCTATCTTCCAGTATAGAGTGGACCACCAATAGTTCTTCTCTATAAGAGTTCCGACTAAAAAACTTAAGATTTTTTCAGTATTGACAAAGCGAGTGTACCAGTTAAGTAAATCACAAATTGTAAGGCAAACCAAAAAGTAAATAAAGTACCTAACTACGCCTTTATTATATATATTAAATAAAAACACACCTGTTAAAGCTGCTATAGCTTCAACAGAATGTGTTAATAATATATAATTGTTTAATAAAAAATCTTTCATTAACTCTTTTCGATTGAAGTTTCAGGTTTACAAAATATCAAAGCAAAAGTAAAAGTAGAATACATAAAAATATTTGCGAATAAATAGATTTCCCATTTTAGAAATATGAAATTCCAATC
Organism: Seonamhaeicola sp. ML3; assembly: GCF_023273855.1. NCBI lineage: Bacteria > Pseudomonadati > Bacteroidota > Flavobacteriia > Flavobacteriales > Flavobacteriaceae > Seonamhaeicola > Seonamhaeicola sp. ML3. The sequence continues at coordinate 3,088,821 of NZ_CP096884.1, forward strand.
CCAACTGGTATGGTACATATCATAAAATACTAGAGGCGTAATAATAAGCCACCAAATAAAAATAGCTGCACTAATGTAGAAGTTAATCGATTTATAGAAAGTTAAAATTCTATCGCTTTGGAGTATTTCAACAAAGTATAATACAGAACATAAAAAAACAACCACAGCTCCCAAAACACTAATAACCGGAAAGAACCGTATGAAAAACTCCTCCCAATGAAATCCAATGTAAATGATACAGAATGAAAAAAATAAAACTCCAGTTGTTTTAATAATTTTCCTAAAAGAAGCTCTTTCTAAAATTTTATAGTAGTAAAATGAAAAGAATACTATGGCGCCTATTTTCCAAAAACTAGTTGACCACCAATGGTTGGTAGCAAATTTGGTGCCTTTTAAAAAACTCAAAAAACCATCTTTTACATAATATACATAACCCGCTAAAAAATCACACACAAACAAATAAACCAAAAACCAAATAAAAAATTTGGTTTTTGAGGTTTTAAACTTTTTAAACAATATAAGACCAGTAATAGCAGCTGACACTTCAGACAAGCTAACTAATAGGCTATAATTCTTATACAGAAAATCTTCCACTATAAACTATTGAGGGTACCCTCCTCCTCCATTACCATCATTCAATGGTGGTTTAGGCAAATCACCATCTCCTCCTTGCAAATTAAAGTTCACCATACTGGCTTTCTCAACAATTTTACTTCCAGTTGGGACTATAAAAATAGTAGATAAATCTTTTTTATCTGCAGAAATACTTTCTCCATAAACTCCAAAATACACACGCAGACCAGTAAAAGTTTCTCCATCATTTTGGGTTTCCTGTTTTATGTAGGCTATGTAATCCTCAACATCTTTCAAAGACCACCAGGCTGATCTGTAATCATCTTTACCAACCATTTGTTGTGTAATAGAATCTAGAACAGGCTTCCTAAATTTTGTCCAATTATCGTTCAGTTCTTTGGCTTGTGCCACAGTAATAACTCCTTTTGGTTTTACAATTTTAGCCACAACGGCTTCTTCTTCTACTGCTTGTCTAGGACAAAAGAAATAAGTGGCTAAAGCACCTATGATGAATCCTAGGATAATTAATCGTAAATTTTTCATGTTAAAATTCTTAGTTGGTTAATATATATACTTTCCTTAAATATAATAAAAAGATTTCATCTACGTAAGAAATGAAACATAACACTATTAACTAGGAAAACCTAACATATTCCCCATACCAACGGTAAACAACCAACTGCCAAAAATAGCATGTTCAATAGAAACCAATAGTGTAGAATTGGTATTCCTATAGGTATATGCAAACAATAATCCGCCAATAAAGGTTAGTACAATGACAAGTGCATTTTTGAAGAATATGTGGCCCAAAGCAAAAATGACAGCATTTAAAAACAGAAAGAATTTTTCATTTGTTATCAAACTTCGATAACGTTGAAAAAAGAATGTACGATACAACAACTCCTGTGGATAAACAGATAACGTACTGTAGATAATCAATATGGCAACCCACATTTTGGGTTTGTTAAGCAATACTGTAAAAAGAGCGTCTTTGTCTGTAATCCAAACAAATAAAGTGGTTACTAAAACAATAACCATAAACTTTACAAGGGTTTCTTTCCAAAATCTTTTCCAATTTAAATTTGGCGCAATTTTAAATTTTAGATTTTCAACCTTTAAAAGTATAAATATGACATAAGAAAACCCCAAAAGTGCCAATATCAACTTAATGATTGGTGCATAAGGTATGGTAAAGCTAATTGGAATTAACACATAGATTATGAAAAACTCCAAACCTAAATATATTTTATGTGTCATTAAAAATTATCTTCAATGCTCTATATCCCTTTAGCACGCTTATAAATAGTCGATAAGATTTCAACAAAATCTACTTCACCACGTTCAAAAGGTTTCATATTGAGCCTATTATTGGCTTTATAAAGTAAAAAACTAAAGACGGCTGAATTAGGGTCTTTTTCATCGGCTAAAGGGTATCTTAAATCATTGTATTTAAATTGATTATCACCCAAATCATAAACGCTATAATACCCGTTACTAAACCAGGCTAATTCTGCAATATCGCTATATTCATCTGGTTTTAAATCGCGCTGCTTAGGAAGCGTCGAAAGTTCTAAAAATTTTGCTTCGGAATCAAAAATGGAATAATACCCCATCAAATAGTTATCTTCTGTTTCGGCTACACCATACCATAAAAAATTACTAAATAAGGTAGGCTGTACAAAATATCGTGTGTATTCAATGTTCTTATCTTCCAAAGAGCTTTTAAACACATTATCTATGTAATACCGATTAACCAATGTTAACATCATGTAGACGGAACTTATAACAATGCCTCTTTTTAACCAGACACGACGCCTAGCAGATTTTCTATTAAAGAACATTAAAATAATAATACAGATTAAAAAGGGTAAGGTGTAAAACAAATCAACTACGGCAATATTGTTGAAGGCCACCCTATAATTCCTAAATGGCGCAAAAAGTAGTGTGCCAAAAGGTGTAAAGGCATCTAAGATAGCATGGGTTAACAGAGATAAAAAGAACAACCAAATCCAATCTTTTAGAGTTGTAGTTCCCTTCCTGCTTTTGGAATCGTACAATTTAAAAGTAAGCCATCCGAAGGCAAACGCTCCTAAAATAGCAAATACAATGGAATGCATAAACCCACGATGGAATAGCATGGCATCGATTTCGTTTCCAAAAATCCAACGCCCTACAAAAACATCCAAATCTGGAATGGTACCTCCAATTGCTCCGAAAAGTATGGCCTTATTTCCTATTCTTTTTCCTAAAGATGCTTCCCCACAGGCCGCTCCTAATACAATTTGAGTTAACGAATCCATATTTATAGATAGTAAAATGCTTGTCTTAATCTAATGTTTGTCTCCTCGAGCGGAGTCGAGAGGCTCGACCTGACAATTAGAAACAAAATCAAAACCCAAACAAAAGTACAGAACTATTTCCATTTGCAAACATGCCCCTAAAATCGTAACATTACATGTAAAATTACAAACTGCACGCCTTTCTATGGACAGTCAAGATATCACCCCAAGACAACCTCAAGACGAAAATATTATAACCAACAAAGAACTGAACATTTGGGAAGCCTTAATTCCTGTTTTCGCTTTAGTAGCTATGCTATTTTACAATGTATTTTTTGTTTACGGTGATGATGCCTTGAGCGGAAGCAATCAATTCATTTTGTTACTTGGAGCTGCTGTTGCTGCTATTGTTGGTTTTTTTAATAAGGTATCCTACAAACAAATGCTCGATGAAGTTGCCGAAAACATAAAATCAACATCGGGAGCGATTTTAATTTTATTAATGGTTGGGGCACTTGCCGGAACATGGCTTATAAGCGGCATTATTCCGTCTATGATTTACTACGGACTACAAATACTCAATCCAACCATATTTTTGGCTGCGTGCGTAATTATTTGTGCCATTATCTCTATAGCGACTGGAAGTTCTTGGACAACCTCGGCAACCGTTGGTATTGCCTTGATTGGTATTGCAAAAACCTTGGATGTTTCGGTGGGTATGACTGCCGGTGCCGTTCTATCCGGGGCTTACTTTGGTGATAAAATGTCTCCTTTAAGCGATACTACCAATCTGGCACCCGCTATGGCTGGCGGTGAGCTATTCTCACATATTAGGTACATGGCATTAACAACAGTACCTACTATTGTAATTACACTTATTATTTTTATCATTATAGGGTTTACGATAAACACTACCGGCACACCAGATATCTCCGATAAATTAGCTTCAATAGACGCTGCCTTTACTATTTCTCCTTGGCTTTTTGTAGTACCAGCTATTGTTATTTTTATGATTGTAAAGAAAACACCGCCTTTGGTTGCCCTTTTAGTCGGAACTTTATTAGGTGGTATTGCAGCTATTATTGCGCAACCCAATATTGTTATGGCTATTGCAGAAGCAGAAGCCTTGACATTTAAATCGGCCTATAAAGGTGTCATGAATGCCATAACGGTAGATTCGGCCGTACAAACCACCGATACCGAGTTAAACGACCTATTTTCCTCTGGTGGTATGAAAGGGATGCTCGGCACAATCTGGCTCATCATCTGTGCCATGGTTTTTGGTGGCGTTATGGATGCTATTGGAGCACTTTCTAAAATAAGTGCCTCACTATTGAGTTTTGCGTCTTCGGTATTTGGACTTTTCGCCAGCACAGTAGCCAGCTGCTTGGCTTTGAACTTTACAGCATCAGATCAATACTTGGCCTTAGTTGTACCAGGAAAAATGTTTAAAAAAGCCTACGAAAACAAAGGTTTAGCTCCAGAAAACTTAAGTAGAACTCTAGAAGACTCTGGAACCGTTACTTCGGTGTTAATTCCTTGGAATACCTGTGGCGCTTATCAATCGGGTGTTTTAGGTGTTCCCGTAGTCGATTATTTAGCCTTTGCTATTTTTAATTGGTTAAGTCCGTTTATGACATTATTATTCGCTGCCTTCAGAATTAAAATCAAACAAATTACCAGCAAATAACCCCGCCTTTAGAAATTATTCGTTTTTAATAATTAGATAATTTTCAGCCTTATTTTTTTGCAAATCAACAAAATAAGACCTCCTTTTTTTCATCCATATTCAATTACTATCGAATGATAAGATTTTATAATAGAATTCTATTTTGAAACTTATGCATTTGACTAATTTTGCGGTTGAATTTAACGTAAACAATAAAATTTAAAAACGAATTAATATGGCATTTGTAGGGAAAAAATTTCCAAATTTAAGCGTAGACGCAATGAACGAAATGGGAGACACATTTAAAGTAAACGTTCTTGAAGAAGCGGTAAATAACAAGAAAAAAGTAGTTTTATTTTGGTACCCAAAAGATTTCACATTTGTATGTCCTACCGAGTTGCACGCATTTCAAGCAGCAGTTGCTGAGTTTGAAAAAAGAAACACCATAGTTATTGGTGCATCTTGTGATACTCCAGAGGTTCACTTTGCATGGTTAAGCACTGCTAAAGACAACGGTGGTATCGAAGGTGTAACCTATTCGCTTTTGGCCGATTCTAACAGAAACCTAGCCTCTACTTTAGGGATTTTAGATATTACAAACGAAACTTACAACGAAGAAACCGGAGCTGTGTTGGTTGAAGGTGATAACGTAACTTACAGAGCGACTTACATTATCGATGAAGAAGGTATTGTACAGCACGAAAGTATAAACAACATGCCTTTAGGTAGAAACGTTCAGGAATACCTAAGATTGGTAGATGCATTAACTCACGTACAAGAAAAAGGAGAAGTTTGTCCAGCAAACTGGGAAGAAGGTAAAGAAGCTATGGGCGCAAATGCTAAAGCTACAGCAGAGTATTTAGCGGCTCACGTAAACTAAAAATAGTTAAACGTAATTGCGAACAAAGTGAAGCAATCTTTTTAAGTTGAATAGATTGCTTCGTTTTACTCGCAACGACATAAAAAATTGCATTATGGTAAAAGAATTAGAACAAGACAACCTAGAAAGCCTAGTAAAAGAAAACAATACTGTTGTAGTACAATATTCGGCTACATGGTGTGGTAACTGCCGCATTATGAAACCTAAGGTAAAGAAATTGGCTTCAGAACTAGAAGATGTAACCTTTGTTATTGCCGATGCAGAAAAGTTCCCAGAATCGAGAAAGTTGGCTACGGTAGACAATTTACCAACCTTCGCTACTTTTAAAAACGGCGCTTTTGTAAACCAAGTACAAACCAACAGGTTTGATGTTTTAAAAACACTTGTAGAAGAGGTTGCTTAATAGATTTCCGTTTTCACGGAAATGAAACACAATTAATCATAAAAAAGTTTCTTCCCTTTGGGAAGACGGAAGATGGGATGAAGTTACCAGTAATTAAACATTTAACTCAATTTATTGAGGAAAACGACGAAGATTTTGTTGTTGAAACTATTGAAACGCTAGAGGCCTTAACCGAAGTACCTTCGCTTAAAGATGAAGAACTGGATGTTATAGGGGAATTAATCTCTAACATGTACGGTGCCATTGAAGTGAATAAAATGGTAAAAGAAGGCGCACCCAAAAAAGAGGCATTAAATAGTTTTATGCAACGGGTTCTTGGTTCCATAGACACATAATTGAAAAAGAAAAATGGAATTTAAAAGCCACTTCATAACGAAGTGGTTTTTTTATTGCAAAAGATTGAATTTGTAGAATTTTTCATCTACTTTCGTTTAATATGCGGATATACTGCATTAAAATGACGCATATTCTTAAGTTGATAATTTTTAATAAACTCATATGAAGATTAAAGAATTAAAAAAACATTTCTCAGAACTTACCGAAGAATTAGCACTTAATTACAAAGAAAATGTAAACAGCGGAATGTCGTATTTTGAAAAATTAGCTGGGTTTCGAAAAGCAATAAACAAATTAGAGAAAACAGGCTTGTTAATAGATGAAATAAACGAACTACGTTCTAGTGCAATTTTCACAACAAATAAAGATAGAATTTCATTAAACATAAATGAAGCTCTCCCATTAAAGGTAAAATTAGATAATTTAATAAATCTTGTAGGCTCTTTAAGTACGAGTTTCAAAGAAATTACTGGAGAGACAAGTGAAAATAGTATAAGCATTAAGCTTCCTGAAGTAACTGATTTTGAAGACCTTTCTAAATTTAGTTCCGATTTTCATAAAATTCTATCTCAAGCTATTGTAAATGATGAAATAAACGGACAAGTTAGAATTGACGGTGTAGAAAATGGTTCAATTTGGTTAGATGTTTATTTAGGAACCTCTGCTGCTGTTACTTTGATTGGAAGTTTAACTTGGTCAGCTGCTGTTATTTTTAAAAAATTTAAAGAAGGACAATTAATTGAACAACACGTGAAATCATTAGAGATTAAAAATGATAGCTTGAAAGAAATTCAGGAAAAACAGAAACAAGCGCTTGACTTAATGATTGAAGCTGAAGCTAGGTCGTTATATAATGAAAGTTTTGAGGGTGATAACAATGAGCAGATTGAACGACTTAAATTATCTGTTAAAATGCTTTCTAACTTAATTGAAAAGGGAGCAGAAATCCACCCAGCTTTAAATCAACCAGAACAAGTTTCAAATTTATTTCCTGATATGAAAAAATTAAATTCACTTGAAAGTAGAATAAAAAAATTAGAAGAATAAAACCATTTAACAACACGTGTATATTTCATTGCTAATTAGAGTATACTTACGAAAATCTTCGTGGATTTTCAGCTCGGCGTGTACTTGTAAAGTTCAGTACTAGCCCACGCAACAACCCATAAACGAGACAGTTATTAAACAATAAAAAATAAACTAATGAACATTAAAAAATTAACTCTAATACTTTTCCTGTTTATTTCTACAAACTTAATTGCCCAAAATGAAATAATATTTGGAATAAAAGCTGGTGGAAATTTCTCTGGATTTCATACAGGAAAAAGTGCTGGAACCGACACTTTTGGAATTAGCATTGGAGGAATGGCTGAATATGAATTAAGTAGTTTATTCTCTCTTCAAGCCGAACTACTTTATAACTCTAGAGGAGGGAAATTTTCTGGAGATGGTTCTAACCCAAATGATTTTGGGTTCGATGCTAAATTGAGTTACTTAGATATTCCTGTTCAGGGAAAAATTTACTTTGTTGAAAAAATGAGTTTTGATTTTGGAACTCAATTTGGGTTTTTAATAAATGACAAAGGAGAATTATATTCTGGTGAAGAAGTTGATTTAGTCAATACTAATACTGTTGATTTATCAATAAATGGAGGATTCAGCTACAAGTTTGAAAATAATATGGTAATTCAAACTAGATATAATTTTGGGTTAACTGAAGTATTCGAAAATGAGAGATTTAAAACCTCAATGATTAGTTTATCACTCGGTTATTATTTCAATTAAAAAAACGTTGGTTTGTAATAGTAAAAAAAATTACTATCCAGTTAAATTAAATATAATTGCTCGTTTGCTAGTTTTTGATTTTCCTTTGGAAAAACCTCGCGCTCAAACACAACTTTCCTTGTAAAAACTCGTTAAACGAAAAAAGAAATAAATTTCGTTTTGTAAAAACTTATTACAGTAACTCTACAACTTCCTTAAACCCCTTCGCTTTAGCATAATCTAAAGCTGTTTTACTGTTGTTATCGGTTATGTTAGGGTCGGCGTTTTCCTTTAAAAGGAATGCTACCATGTCTGTTTTGTTATACATCGCAGCAAAAATTAGCGGTGTTACACCTTGGTTGTTTTTAGCATTAATATTAGCACCGTGTTTTACAAGTAAACTGGCTATACTTTTATTGCCTTTAAAAGCGACGCCTATAAGCGCAGTATTCCCAGAGGCATCGGTAGCATCTACTTCGGCTTTATGCTTTAAGAGTAATGCTACAATAGGTTGCTTATCAAAATAAGTAGCAAAAATTAGCGGTGTAAAGCCACGCTGATCTCTAGCAAATACTAATTCTGGCTGAGATTGTAAAAGTTGCTCAACCTGTTGTTCGTCTCCAGATTGTACCGCTTCAAAAAATATAGTAGTATCGTTCATATATTTCTAAAATTACTTTTTATTATTCCTGTAATAAGTGCTTAACTGGTTTTCTGAACCTAGGGAAAGTGCTAAACACCGTTTTATTAAAAAAAATTGGGACAAACATGAAAATCCATATTCATCCCAACTCAAAACTAACAAAAAACTAAACTTATTTTAAATCAAATCTATCGGCGTCCATTACCTTAGTCCAGGCTGCCACAAAGTCTTTTACAAACTGTGCTTCGCCATCATCAGCACCATAAACTTCGGCAATAGCTCTTAGTTCTGTATTAGAACCAAATATTAAGTCGGAACGAGTCGCCAAAAATTTCACGAGACCTGTTTTTCTTTCTTTTCCTTCGAAAATGGTGTTATCGTTAGAGGTCGCACTCCAGGTATAACTGAAGTCCAAAAGATTCGCAAAGAAATCGTTGGTTAAGTGCCCTACAGTATCGGTAAACACCCCATGATTAGAACCATCGTAATTCGCTCCCATAACACGCATACCACCAACTAAAGCGGTCATTTCTGGAATGGATAAATTCATTAGGTTGGCTCTATCGATGAGTAAATCTTCGGCATCGACATTTAAACCAGGTTTTATGTAATTTCTAAATCCGTCGGCCAGAGGCTCTAAATATCCAAAAGATTCTATATCGGTCTGTGCTTGCGAACTATCTCCTCTACCTTGAGAAAATGGTACTTCAACGTTATGGCCTGCATTTTTAGCAGCTTCCTCTACACCAACATTTCCAGCAAGTACAATTAAATCTGCCATAGAAATGTCGCCTTTAAATTCCTTTTGAATACCTTCTAGCACGTTTAGTACTTTTTCTAATTCGGCAGGGTTATTCACATCCCAACTTCTTTGAGGCTCTAAACGTAAGCGTCCGCCATTAGCACCACCACGCTTATCGGAATCTCTATAAGTAGACGCCGAGGCCCAAGCTGTAGTTACCAATTGTGAAATACTTAAACCCGATACTAAAATCATCTTTTTAATGGATGTGATATCGTCGGTACTTAGAGTATAATCCACTTTAGGAATAGGATCTTGCCAAATGAGTTCTTCTTGAGGCACTTCAGGACCTAAATAGCGGTCTATTGGCCCCATATCACGATGTGTAAGTTTGTACCAAGCTCTCGCAAAGGCATCTTCGAAAGCAGCATGGTCTTTATGAAAACGTTGCGAAATCTCTAAATATTTAGGATCTGTTTTTAAAGCGATATCTGCTGTAGACATCATTAAGGCTTGAGAACCATCACCACTTGCCGCTGGAGCCTTTCTTGCGTTGGCATCCTTGGGAGTCCATTGGTGTGCTCCTGCCGGACTTTTGGTTAATTCCCACTCATAGTTCAATAAAACATCGAAGTAATCGTGATCCCATTGCGTTGGATTTGGTGTCCAAGGCCCTTCTAATCCACTTGTAATGGTATCATCTAAAACTCCAGATTTATAGGTGTTTTTCCAACCTGTACTCATTTCTTCTATAGATGCGCCATGAGGCTCAGGACCTACGTATTTATCGGGGTCGGCTGCGCCATGCGCTTTTCCAAAGGTATGACCTCCTGCAACCAAGGCTACAGTTTCTTCATCGTTCATAGCCATTCTTCCAAAGGTAATTCTAATATCGTGAGCCGATTTCATAGGATCTGGTTCTCCGTTAGGTCCTTCTGGATTTACATAAATGAGTCCCATATGTACTGCACCCAAATGACCTTCTAAATCACCATCGCTAGTATCATAACGGTCGTCGTTATCTAACCAACCGGTTTCAGATCCCCAATACACATCTTCTTCAGGCTGCCAAATATCTTCACGACCACCAGCAAAACCAAACGTTTTAAAGCCCATGGACTCTAAAGCGCAATTCCCTGCTAAAATCATTAAATCTGCCCAGGATACTTTTTTACCATATTTTTTCTTGATAGGCCAAAGCAATAGTCTGGCTTTATCTAAATTTCCGTTATCAGGCCAGCTATTTAAAGGTGCAAAACGCTGCGTACCAGAAGCTCCTCCGCCTCTACCATCACCTACACGATAGGTCCCTGCACTGTGCCATGCCATACGGATCATAAATGGTCCGTAATGCCCATAGTCTGCAGGCCACCAATCTTGGGAATCGGTCATTAAGTCAATTACTTCCTGCTTTAACGTTGGATAATCCACACTTTTGAAAGCTTCAGCATAATCAAAATCTGGTTGATACGGATTTACATTTTTACCATGTTGCCTAAGAATATTCAGTTTTAATTCATTTGGCCACCAATCTCTATTTTTGGTTCCGCCACCAGCAGGTTGTTTTTGTGTGCCACTCATAAAAGGACATTTGGTAATGTCGCCATTGTTTGTACCGTGCATAATGTTATTATTTTTAGTTGTTCATAAATTCTTGTGAGTAGCATAAAATTACTAAATCTTTACATGCAAAATGTTTAGCGACATCTTAATATGTTATATCAAAATTGATAAAACCTATCATTCTACAAAAACCCATAGTTTTATTATATACTAAACCTCACTAAACAAAAAGAATGTATTGATTGTAGGTTGATCATTTTATTTATTCTTATTTTAGATTAAAAATTAAAACAGTAAAACATGGCTAATATCACTTTGGGAGGAAATCCTGTAAACACCAATGGAGAGCTACCAGAAGTAGGTTCTCAAATTTTAGATTTTGAATTGGTTGCTACCGATTTAAGTAGTAAAACTCTAAACGATTTTAAGGGCTCTAGGCTTATATTAAATATATTTCCTAGTGTTAACACTGGAGTTTGTTCTGCTTCAGTAAGACAGTTTAATGTAGAAGCTGCTGAATTAGAGAATACCAAAGTTTTATGTATTTCTAGGGATTTACCCTTTGCCCAAGAGCAATTTTGTGCAGCTGAAGGTATTGAAAACGTTGTTATGCTATCTGATTACAAAACCGGAGCGTTTGGAAACAACTATGGCCTAACCATGACTAATGGTATTTTCGATGCATTACACTCCAGATGTGTTATTGTAACGGATGAAACCGGAAAAGTATTATACACCGAACAAGTACCAGAAATTGGTCAAGAACCAAATTATAAAGCCGCTCTAGAAGTGCTTTATTAACGAATTATGGAAAAAAAAGAATCCTTCTTAGTAAACCGACTTAGGAGCGTTGGCTATGCCTACAAGGGTGCAAAATACCTTATTAAAACTGAGGCTAGCATTAAGATACAAATAGTCATAATGGTTCTGGTTACCTTAGCAGGATTCTTTTTTAACATATCTACCACAGAGTGGGCGCTACAATGTTTTGCCATTGCACTTGTTATGTCTACCGAAGGTGTTAACACAGCCATAGAGGCCGTTGCCGATTTTATCCATCCAGAGCATCATAAAAAAATAGGCATTATTAAAGATATTTCTGCAGGTGCTGTATTTATTGCTGCCACATTCGCCGTAATAATAGGCCTTATCATATACATCCCAAAGTTGCTATAGAATTAATAGGGTGCTTTTGTTGAATGTCAGGCACAATTTACCAACTAATGAAGTTTACTATTTTATTATTACTATTTTCCACGTACTCTGGGTTTAGTCAAAAAATTAAATTCAATCTCTTCTTAAAAGATTCTTGCTCAAACGAAATTGAAAGAAGTGTAAACTATCATCTTGAAAAGGACGGAATTCAATATAATATATCGGACTTTGATGGAACAGTAATTCTCTTAACAAAAGGCGAATATCAACTTGTAGCGAGCGAAATTGGAGAAGTACGCAAAATTGTAATTGATAAACTAATAAATTCAGATACTTTAAATAAGCCCAAAATCCAAGAGTATATAAAAAAATCAAACTTTTCCTTTAAGAAAGGTACAAGTCGTGAACAACTAAAAAAACTTGGAATACTTCCTAACTATAAGTTTATGAATTGCGAAAAGGTTTGTGATGGAATTGAAATTGATTATTACTCCAATGGTAAAATCCGATTGAAAGCAGAATTTAAAAGCGGAATTGTAATTGGTGAACTAAAAAGGTATTATCAAAATGGAAAAATAAAAGAAGTTTCTGTTTATGATAATGATGGAATTTTAATTAAAAAAACTCTGTTTAACGAAAGTGGAGAAATAAAAAAAGAATAAAAACTGTACCCGAAAACAGCTAAATTAACTGTGATTTTGTGACTTAACGAAAGCTGTTTTCTTTCTTTAAACACGATATCTAGCTCAAACAAATCCTGTGGATTTATCCCAACGAAATCATAGCCCAACCTTAGTAAACAACTCATCATGATTATTTAAAATAATAGGTGCCCAATAAGAACTTTGGTATCCATAAGATTATCTCGTTATTCACATTACACGCACTACCATGCAATTTTTTAAAATAAAGTTTCGTTAATGCTTGTAATTTGTATTTTTGTTTAATCATGATAACCATGACCTCTCATATAAAATTATGGGACACCAATTTGATACATTAAACTATTAATGGCTAAGAGCAAGAAGACAGCTAAAAAAACAACCAAAAAAAAACTTAAAGCCCCAAGTTTTAAACTAAACAATCAACAAAAACTCATTTTTGGGAGCTTGTTGGTTATTATAGGTGTTGTTCTGTTCATCTCTTTCGTTTCTTTTTTCTTTACTGGTAATGCTGATCAAAGTACACTTACTGAATTTTCAACCAAAGCAGTAAAAGCCGAAAACTGGTTAAGTAAATTAGGAGCCTTGTTAAGCGACTTCTTCATTTATAAAGGTTTTGGAGTAGCTTCATTCATTTTTGCTGGTCTGTTTTTCCTTTCGGGAGTTTACATTTTAATGAACCTCCCTAAGTCGAGATTAAGAAAACATTGGTTTTGGGGAAGTCTTATTGTAATTTGGTTATCCATTTTGTTTGGATTTTTCGCTGATAAAAATAATTTGCTTGGCGGTGTAATAGGCTATGAGATAAATAGTTACCTTCAAGTGTATATTGGTAAAATAGGTACTTCACTATTATTGTTATTTGGACTAATTACGTATCTGGCCATTCGATTTAGAATCACATTCGAAAGTATAACGTCTCTATTTTCTAAAGCAAAAAAAGATATTAAAAACGAGTTCTCCGATTTAAAGGAGGATACTATAATCCCTGTGGACAACAACTTATCGGAAGAAGCCGAGGCCATTAAATCGGCTTTTGAAGTATCCTTAGACAATACCGCAGATACACCCAGCAAAACAGAACCTAAAAAAGTTGAACCTGTAAAAGTTGAACCTGTAAAAGTTGACGTAGCACCTCAAGTAGAAGAGGAAGACAATAATATTGAAATAAAAGTTGAAGAAGTCGCTGAAGAGCTCTCTGAAACTGATAATCTAGCCAATAAATTGGTTGAAGATTTCGGGCAGTTCGACCCTACATTAGAGTTGAGTAATTATAAATTTCCGCCTTTAGATCTTCTTAAAAAGTACGACACCGAAGGTATTACCATAAACCAAGAAGAATTAGAAGAAAACAAAAACCGAATTGTTGAAACCTTAAGTAACTACAAGATTGGTATTGCTAGTATAAAAGCAACTATTGGCCCAACGGTTACGCTTTATGAAATTGTACCAGATGCGGGAATACGTATTTCTAAAATTAAAAATTTAGAAGACGATATCGCCCTATCCCTATCTGCGTTAGGAATCCGAATCATAGCGCCTATTCCGGGTAAAGGCACTATTGGTATTGAGGTCCCCAATAAAAATGCGACCATCGTTTCTATGCGTTCGGTAATTTCGTCTAAAAAATTCCAAGAATCTAAAATGCAATTACCTATTGCTCTTGGAAAAACCATCAGCAATGAAACCTTTGTAGTAGACCTTGCCAAGATGCCCCATTTACTTATGGCTGGTGCTACAGGTCAAGGTAAATCTGTTGGATTAAATGCCGTGCTTACATCGTTGTTGTACAAAAAGCACCCTGCCGAAGTAAAGTTTATTTTGGTAGACCCGAAAAAAGTGGAGCTCACACTCTATAATAAAATTGAACGTCATTACTTAGCCAAACTTCCAGATAGCGAAGAAGCCATTATTACAGACAATACAAAGGTTATTAATACACTTAACTCGCTTTGTATTGAAATGGACAATCGTTACGAATTGCTCAAAAATGCTATGTGTAGAAACATAGCAGAGTATAATGCTAAGTTTAAAGCGAGAAAGTTAAACCCTAACGACGGACACCAATTTTTACCATACATTGTTTTGGTGGTAGATGAGTTTGCCGATTTAATAATGACGGCAGGTAAAGAGGTTGAAACTCCTATTGCCCGTCTGGCTCAATTGGCACGAGCCATTGGTATTCATTTAATCATTGCTACACAGCGGCCATCGGTTAACGTTATTACGGGTATAATTAAAGCTAATTTCCCAGCCAGAATTGCTTTCAGGGTAACCTCTAAAATAGATTCTAGAACCATTTTAGATGGCGCTGGAGCTGACCAATTAATAGGTCGAGGTGATATGCTCTACACACAAGGAAATGACATGATTCGTATACAATGTGCTTTTGTAGATACGCCTGAAGTTGAAAAAATAACCGACTACATCGGGGCTCAAAAAGCCTACCCAGACGCCTACCTTTTACCAGAATATGTTGGCGAAGAAAGTGGCACAGGTCTTGATATAGATATTGCAGACAGAGATAAGCTATTTAAAGAAGCAGCTGTAGTGATTGTTACGGCACAGCAAGGATCGGCTTCTCTTCTGCAAAGAAAATTAAAATTAGGATATAATAGAGCTGGTAGATTAATAGACCAATTGGAAGCAGCCGGTATCGTTGGACCATTTGAAGGCAGTAAAGCTAGACAAGTGTTAATACCAGACTTAATAGCTCTAGACCAGCACTTAGAAAATGAACAATAAAAAATGAAAATGACACTGAAACACCTTTTAGCCTTTTTTACTTTAGCCCTTCTTTCAATTCATGGGTTCGCTCAAGATAGCGGAAAAGCGCTTTTAGACGAAGTATCCAAAAATGTAAGGAGCTACGAAAATATTTCTATAGACTTTAAATACACGCTAGAGAACACCGCAGAAAACATTAAGCAAGAAACTAGAGGTGATGTGATTTTGCAAGGCGATAAGTTTAAACTGAACATACTAGGAATCACTCAGTTATTTGATGGCAGTAAACTTTACATTATTAGCCCCGAAGACGAAGAGGTAACTATATCTTCTCAAGATGAAGATGAAGAGGATGCCATTACACCCAATAAAATGTTGTCGTTCTATGAAGAAGGCTATACCTATACTCTGGACATACAGCAAAACATTAACGGTAGAAAAATACAATATGTAAAATTGGTGCCTATCGATTCTAATTCAGAACTAAAAAGCATTTTGTTGGGAATCGATTCGAAAACCAAAAACATATACAACCTTATTCAAATTGGTAAAAATGGCTCAAAAACAACCTTAACGGTGAATTCTTTTAAAACAAATCAGCCTTTTTCAAAAACCTTATTTACCTTTGATGCCGATAAATATCAAGATTATTACATCAATAACTTAGATTAAGGATTTCCTTTCTGTGAATAAACGATTAAGATATACCCAAAAAGAGTCGAATCTTTTATTTGAGATTTTTAGGACAAGAACGAAGTGGCAACAAACGTTCTTTATTTTATAATTTGCTATTTGGCGAATGATTAGCAAAACATAAACTCGTGAAAATACTCGATAGATACATACTCACTACGTACCTTAAAACATTCATCAGTGTTTTTTTAATCTTAATACTGATTTTTATTTTACAAACGCTTTGGCTCTATATTAAAGAACTGGCTGGTAAAGATCTAGACCTTTTTATCATTATCAAGGTTTTGTTGTATATCTTACCTAGCCTTATTCCACTAATATTGCCCCTAACCATACTGGTATCCTCTATTATGGTTTTTGGAAGCTTTGCCGAAAACTATGAGTTTGCCGCCATGAAATCTACTGGTATTAGCTTACAAAGAGCTATGGCGGGACTCAGCATTTTTATTGTTGGGTTAGCAATAACAACTTTCTTTTTCTCTAACAATGTTATACCATGGTCTAAACTCAAATCCTACAATTTAAGGCGAAACATTGCCAAACTAAAACCTGCAATGGCCATTGCAGAAGGACAGTTCAATGAAATAATGAACTATAACATTAAGGTAGAAAGCAAAAGTGGTGATAACGACCAATACCTTGAAGATGTTATTATTCATATAAAAGGACCTGACGGCAGACAAAATGCCACGACCATTAAATCTAAAACTGGTGAACTGGTAAGTTCTGAAGACTCTGATGTTTTGAAACTGGTTCTATATGATGGTAACTACTATAGCGACATTTCCCCTTCTAAACCAGAAGAGTATGAAACTAGACCATTTGCAAAAAGTACATTTGAAAAATATATAATCAACATAGACTTATCTGATCTTAATAATGTAGACCTAGATGAGGAAACACGTACCGACAAGTATGACATGCTTAGTATTAACGGACTCCAAAAAGCTATAGATTCTCTGGAAAACAGAAGGGAAAACGACCTCAATTCACTCGCAAAAATTTTAATTCAGAGGTCTAATGTTGTGGTTAATGAGGCAAAATCGCTAAAGGGGAAAATTGCAAATACAGCGGTTAAAGAAAATAAACCTACTGACTCTATTTACGAGGGTGAAATCCTGGATTTATTTAACACCAGAAAAAAATTAGAAATGGTTGAGCTGGCCTCTAGAGGTCTTGTGAGTGCCAAGCAGATAATTTCAACCAAAAAAAATTCTTTTAAGAAAAGTCGATCTGAATTAAACAAACACTATATTTCCCTCAACGAAAAATTTGCATTAGGGTTCGCTTGTATAATTTTGTTCTTTGTTGGTGCGCCCCTAGGTGCTTTAATTCGAAAAGGAGGTATTGGTCTGCCTATGGTTATTGCCATACTCTTATTCCTAACGTACCATTTTATTGGTATTTTTGCCACCAATAGTGCTAAAAACGGAGAATTTAGTCCCATTTTCGCAAGTTGGTTTTCAACGCTAATCATGTTACCCCTCAGTATCTTTTTAACCCGAAGAGCAACAGCAGACAGAAAAATATTTGAAGGCGACGGACTTTTTGAGTTCTTAAAAAAGATATTTAAAATCAAGAAAAAAGAAGTTGTACTAGATACCTCTACTTTCGATATTCAAGACTCCGAATATGAAGTCTTGAACTCATACGAAAACAACAAACTTATTTCCATAGTAAAAAATCACAAGGAGTTTGGGTACAGATTCATTTATAGGAATACAGCCTTGTCCATATTGAACAAAAGAGGTATTACAGATGAGCAGTTAAAGTTTAGTGGTAATTTCAATAACAGGGAATACGAGCAAAAAACGAATTTAAGAGATAAGTTCGAAGAAGACATTAAACTTAGTTTTATTCTCTATATTATCTCGCTTTTTACCTGGCTACCTGGAGGTGTTCTAAACAATAACAGTTATCCTACCATCGGAACCGTACTCTTAATTCTAGGAATTATTACTCAAGTTTTGTTTATTATTGCTTTTGTAAAAACTTGTTTAAGCGAATACAACTATAGAAAGTTTATTGGAAAAGGGATTACGGTCAACTACATACTTATTTACATTATTGGTATCCCACTTTATTTTGTTGTTTATTTTTTATTTGAAAAGGAACTAAAAAGGGATTTCGATTTAGAAATTACTAAAAACAATCAGGACCAAACAAATGCCGTGATTCTGGATGAATACTCCAAAAGCAAGGCAATTGATTACAAACAGCATGCACTATTTTCAATTGTATTATACACAATAGGCTCTATACTATTAATCTCATTCTTTATATTCAATAATAACAAATTGCAATATTTAGCTTCTGCCTCCATACAACTTAGTATTGTTTCATACTTCTTATTTTTTGTGTATTACTTTAAATCTTTTTTTAATCTACACAAACTTTATAATCACAACAGAAAGAAGAAGCCTTCTATTCTTATTTTCCTTCTTGGAGTTCCTTTATATGTGATTGTCTTTGTCGTATTGAGTGGAAAAATAAAGCAAGACCTAGGCATTTCTTTAAAATAAGCAATATCTTTGCGCAATGATTGCCGAAACTATGACTAAAGAAGATATAAAACAGTTTAAACTTAATACCATTCATGAAGCCATCGAGGATATCAGAAATGGTAAGGTTATAATAGTTGTTGATGATGAGAATAGGGAGAATGAAGGTGATTTTGTTGCTGCTGCAGACAAAGTAACTCCCGAGATGATTAACTTCATGGCAACACATGGTAGAGGTTTAATCTGTACACCCTTGACCGAGAATAGATGTACCGAGCTTGAGCTCAACATGATGGTTAGAAACAATACCGACCCCATGGAAACTGCCTTTACGGTATCTGTAGACCTTAGGGGAGGTGGTGTAACTACTGGTATCTCGGCTAGTGATAGAGCAAAAACTATAAAGGCCTTAATCGATCACGACACTAAACCTTTTGAATTGGCAAGACCTGGGCATATATTCCCATTGGTTGCCAAGGAAGGTGGTGTTTTAAGACGAACAGGTCATACAGAAGCTGCTATAGATTTTGCAAGATTAGCTGGATTAAAACCAGCAGGTGTTATTGTTGAGATTATGAGCGAAGACGGTACTATGGCCAGGCTTCCAGAGCTATTCGAAATTGCCAAAAAACTAGACTTAAAAATTGTTTCTATTGAAGATTTAGTGGCTTATAGAATGCAACACGATTCTTTGATCCAAAAGAAAGAAGATTTTCAAATTGAAACCCGTTTTGGTAGCTTTAGATTAAGAGCCTATAAGCAAACTACAAACAACCAAGTGCATATTGCCCTTACAAAAGGGCAATGGAAAGATAACGAAGAAGTCGCTACAAGAATTAACTCCACGCTAATTAATAATGACATTTTAGGGACGCTAACCCATAATGCCGACCAGCAGTTAGATAGAATGTTTAATAAAGTAAACGAAGAAGGTAAAGGCGCTATAATATTCATAAATCAGGAGTCGCAGTCCATGAATATTTTAAAACGCTTATCGTACTTAAAAGAGCACCAATCTAAAGAAGATGTTACCAAAGCACCAAGGATAAATATGGATACAAGAGACTTTGGAATTGGCGCCCAAATACTTCACGATTTAAATATTCACAAGTTAAAATTGATTACAAACTCGAGTCAAACCAAAAGAGTTGGTTTAATAGGTTATGGTTTGGAAATCGTGGAATACGTGAATTACTAAATCTGAAATTTCTGTTTTAGTTTTTCATCTCCCATCTCATTCGATAACGTTTCCAATATAGAGTACATAACTTCTATATTATAAGGTTTTTGCCTGTACAATTTATACAAATCTTTGTATTCTATTTTATTTAAAAGGTTGGTTATAGTTCTTCTGTCAAGAACATGGTATTGACCAGAGAACAAATCCAGTAAAACATGAACCCGTTGTTCGGATGCCAGTAAACCTAAAACCCCAAAGGCCATTGAGGCTCCCGATGCTTTGCCCTGCTGTATAAAACTATCATTGAACAACAAATAATTCTTAAACTGTTTAGTCTTTACAAAATGCTTTTCGCCAGAATAATTGGAGGCATTAATAAACACATTTTCACCATTGGAATATGCATAATACAGTGCTCTTTTATGGATTCTATCATCCAAAAATAGCTTTTGTGGTCTATGCTTATTATCCTTAAAAGTAATTGAGGAATCTGTAAAAGTTATATTTTTATATAATTCTGTAAAAGACTTAAAGAATCCTATTCCAGGATGCTCTACCATTAGCTTTGGTGTTTTAGGCAAATACGTAGACACAGCAATGGGTTTTATATTTTTCCAATCCAAATTACTAAATTGCATCAAACAATCCTTTAGAATAGCTCTAATTCTATCATCATGCTTACCGGTTACATCCATGCTGTTTTTCTCCCTGAAGGCAGAAAAACTTCCAAGAAAAAAATAGTCCTCCACTCCTTTTTGTAAAACATCTAATGAAATAATAGCCTTTCCCGTTTCTTTGAAAGCTCCAGTATTTTCAGAAATCAATAATTGATTCACTCTAACAACCCAACGGTTTACCGCTTACAGTTTCTGGAAAAACAGTTTTAAAATAATCTAGTACTTCTTCTTCAAAAGGTTTCCCGAATTTAGAAAGTACTTTTTTGTTTAGCAATCCCTTTTGAGCAATTCCGATGTTATTCTTATAAATCCTATTATCAATAACTTCTGAAATAAAAAAATCGACATCTTCCTTTGTTTCGGTAGTATTGGGAAGTAATTCTACAATGTGGAATTTTGTTTTTTGGGCGAAAGCATGTTCAGTTACAATCAGTAGTAACAACACAAAGAAAAAGTTTGATTTCATAAACTTAGAGCGAATTCTTGATTATTTCTACCATTTTACCCGCACGTTGCTGGACGTCTTTCGCTGTCCAAGATAATTTTATTAAGCACGAAATATTCCTGCCAATAAAATGGTCGGACTGCTCAAAAGTCTTGTGCTCTAAGTATTTTAACCCTGTCTTAACCTCGTTAGTTATCGGAAAGAGTGATTTCAATGTCTTCAAATGCTCCCATTTACGAATATAGTGCCAGTTGTTATCGTAGTAATTCCAGCAAGCATCTACTCCACCGTCTTTAAATCCTTCAATTACTTTCCTGGTAATTTCTAGATTAGGTAAAAAGAAATTTAAAAAAGCGCCACTTTCCTCACCACCTTCCGGAACTGTTCTTAACGTTACTTCTGGTATTACAGAAAGTGCCTCTTTGAGTATGTTCAGATTTCTTCTTTGAATCGCTATAAATTCTGGAAGTCTTTGCACTTGGGCTAATCCAACGGCAGCATGTAATTCTGAAATCCTAAAATTATATCCTAAAAACGGATGCCCTTCGGCGCCTCTATCATTACCTATATGATCATGGCCGTGATCACTGTAGTGATCAGCGTTGGTGTAAAACGCTTCGTTATTAGTGATAACGGCACCACCCTCACCACAAGTTATGGTCTTTACGAAGTCGAACGAAAAACAACCTAAATCGCCTATGCTTCCTAAGGCTTTTCCGTTATAGGTTCCGCCTATAGCTTGGCAAGCATCTTCTACCAAAAGTAAATTATGAGTATCACAAATAGCCTTTAAACGATCCATATGCCCCATGCTTCCACACATTTGAACTACCATAACCGCTTTGGTTTTAGGCGTAATGGCAGCCTCTACTGCTTTAGGATCCAATGCTAATGTCTCATCAATATCAACCAGTATTGGTATAGCCCCCAGAGCCATAATGGCTTCAAAACTGGCTACAAATGTAAATGTTGGCATAATCACTTCATCTCCTGCTCCTACTCCAGCTGCTGCCAAAGCAACAGAAACAGCCGCAGTACCGCTTGATACAAGCTGAACATGATTTACACCAAATGTCTTTTCTAAAGCACTTTCTAGGGCTTTGGCTTTCCAATGGCCATTACGCATGCCATCAAAACCATAGCGCATTAGTACACCATTGTCTAAAACATCGTTTACTTGCTTTCTTTCTAGTTCACCAAACAACTCAAATCCAGGCATATTCTTCTGTTATAATTCAAAAACACTTTCTTCAACAGACATTCTAACTTTCTTGAAATCTGCAAACATATCATCTTCTGCTCTAAAACCTACTGGTAAAAGTAGTACAGACTTTAATCCTTTTTCTTTAAGGTTTAACGCTTCATCGTAAGCCCCAGGGTTAAAACCTTCCATTGGGCAAGCATCTATTCCCTCTATAGCACAGACGGTCATTAAATTTCCAATAGCTATGTAGGCTTGATTTTTAGACCATTGCTGTTGTTCCTCTTTCGATTTGCCATTCATCATTTTGATGAGCCCCAACCTATATGGGTCTAAAATATCGTCTGGTGTATTTCGCGTACTTTTAATATTTGAGTAGTAATTGTTTACATCGTCTTCGTTAATTTGATCTTGGATGCAAAAAACTAATAAGTGTGAGGCATCAACAACTTGTCTTTGGTTATATGAATGTTCTACCAAAGATTCCCTTGTGGCTTTATCTTCAATGACTACCATCTTAATAGTTTGAAGGCCAAAAGACGTAGCGGTTAAATTAAATGCCTCTTTGAGAATTTGTAATTGCTCTTTTGAAATCTTCTTATTCTTATCAAACTTCTTGGTAGCGTATCTCCACTTTAACTTATCTATAATATCCATTTCCTTTTATTTTTTTACAAATGTACTATTTGAAACTCCAAAATGACACTTTAGAAAACAAAATAAGTTAATAGTTCTCTCAAACGAAATTATTTTCAAAAAGTTGAATTTTTATTTGAAAGAAACCAAAAAGGATTTTATATTTGCACCCGCCTATGGGAAATGAATTTCCCTCTGGCGGGCAAGCCCGCTAAAAGGCAAACGCAAAAGATACTGGAGAAATGGCAGAGTGGTCGAATGCGGCAGTCTTGAAAACTGTTGAGGGTCACACCTCCGGGGGTTCGAATCCCTCTTTCTCCGCTTAGATTTATTCAAAATCAATCAAAGTCCTGTAAACTCAATGTTTACGGGACTTTTTAGTTTCTACAAAATAGTAAAATATCTATTAAAAAGCATTCTGTTGGTGACCTATTAGGTGACCTTTTTTAAACCTTATTTAGGTCACCAAATTGTTTATAACTGTTTATAAATCAGTGTTATAATTCAATTATAAGACCTAGAAATTTCGTAAATTAATGTATAATTAAAGGTCACCAGAATGAACAAAACATTTGGATTATTATTCTACTTAAAAAAGAGTAAAGTAGATGCACAAGGTAATTGCCCAATTTACCTACGTATTACCATAGATGGTAAACGCACAGAGATTAGTACAAAACGTACTATTGCCATTGAAAAATGGAGCAATAAAGCCAATAAAGCTATTGGAAGAACAGAAGATATACGGGAGCTAAATGCCTATTTAGATTCACTTACTACAAAAGTATATCAAAGCCAAAGAGACTTAATTCAAGATAACAAAGAGGTTACAACTGAAACCCTTAAAAACAAGTTTCTAGGCGTTGAAGATAAGGAGCGTACCATAATAACACTATTTAAAAATCATAACAAGCAAGTTGAAAAATTGGTAGGCAAAGAGTTTTCGGCAGGAACTTTAGAGCGTTATAAAACGGTATGTAAGCATCTGCAAGAGTTTATGCAAGAGCAATACAATGTAAGTGATATACCTATTAAGAGAATAGACCACAAGTATATTACAGATTTTGAGTTCTATTTAAAAACCGTTAGAAACTGCGGTCATAACAGCACAATCAAGTACATCAAGAATTTTAAAAAGATAGTACGCATTGCAATAGCAAACGATTGGATTAAGAAAGACCCTTTTTTAAATTATAAAGTCCGTTTAAAAGAAGTAGAACGTCAATTTCTTTCAGAAGAAGAAATACAAGAAATGCTTAACAAAAAGTTACATACGCCAAGACTAGAACAAGTAAGAGATATTTTTATTTTCTGTTGCTTTACAGGGTTAGCGTATAGCGACGTTAAAAAGCTATCAAAAGACAATTTAGTATTTGGTATTGATGGCGATAAGTGGATAAAAACAAAGCGTACTAAAACGGATACACGCAGTAATATTCCACTACTTCCAACCGCATTAGAAATCATAAAGAAATATGAGAATCATCCAGAGGCAGTTACAAAAGGCGTTTTACTTCCTGTATTGAGTAACCAAAAGTCTAATGCTTATCTCAAAGAGATAGCAGATTTATGTAGCATCAATAAAAACTTAACAACCCACTTAGCGCGCCATACGTTCGCAACTACAGTAACATTGTCTAATGGTGTGCCTATGGAATCGGTTAGTAAAATGTTGGGCCATAAATCACTAAAAACAACACAACATTATGCCAAAATATTGGATAGAAAAGTAAGTGATGATATGGCAATTTTAAAGCAAAAATTTGCAGATAAAAGTAATGTAGAAGCATCCAAGCGATTAGCTAATTAGGAGATATAAACAATAGCATACAAAATTGACTATTAATTCAACACAAAACCCTTGTAAACACCACAAAATCAAACAATTTAAGCCAAAAACCATGTGAGTTATGTGTTTAAAACTCCTAATAACTAGTAATTTTTAAACTAAAATTTAGTAGTAATTTACGCTCCTTATTAATCAGGTATTTATACCTATAATTTTATTATTTTTTTAAATGACAGTAGAATTTATCACAAAGGATGATTTAAAGACTCTTAAACAGGAAATCATCACAGAACTTAAGACAATTTTAGGAAGCCAAACAGAGCAAAAAAAGTGGTTAAAATCAGCAGACGTAAGAGAGATGCTTAACATCTCACCAGGTACGTTGCAAAACTTACGTGTTAACGGTACACTACCCTTTACCAAAATGGGTAAAACAATGTACTATGAGTATGACGACGTAATTAAAATTTTAACCCAAAACAAGAGTGCTTAATGAAGTTACATTTTTATTTTCCAGAGAACTTAGATTTAGACAATCTAATCGATGACAACTACCCAACATTTACACCTTTTGTTAGAGAAAAAGCAAGATACTTATTGCATCTTATTAGTGTTAAACGACTCAATAAAAAAGATTCGGTTAGCGAAGAATACACCAAACTATCATCAAAGATAATGCAGGATATGGTACATAATTATCATGAATATTGGAATTACTTCATAAACGATTTAAAAATTGTTGAACGAACTAAATCATATCAAACAGATAAATTTTGTAAAGGCTATAAGTTTTCTAAAGAATATGACACACCTATAGCGAAATCGCCTTTAACACTTCAAGATAGGTCTATTAGAAAAAAGCTGATTAACTATATCAACAGAATAAAATCTCAAAATAGGTCATACACATATCTATCAAAATGGTTTGATGATAAATTGCAAATAGATGAAGAAATTTCTATTTGGGCAATGAATGAAATTTTTAACATTAAACAAGAGTATCCAGAGTTGAGAGACATTAATATAACTACTGGCAAAGAAAAAAGACCGATGAAACAAAAAGACTTTGCTCTTGGCTCAATACAAAGGTTTAAAGAAGCATTAAATCAGCCTCGTAGAGACAATAATGTTCTGCGCTATCATTCTGTGCTGACAAATATGAATAGCATATACAGAAATGCGGTAACTTATAACGGCGAAGAGTTGCATGCCCTAGATTTAAAGAACAGTCAAATTTTTTTGAGTACAAAACTTTTATCTACTAATTATTTGATAAGAAGTTTTAATAATGGTGCAAAAGTAGACATCATCTTTGATAATCCTATTGAGATGTATAAACGTTTAACTAATCAACCTTTTTTAGAGGTTGATAGTTTAAACTCTAAAGTAACAAAATGTAATTTAAGTAAAACGTCTTACATTATGTTAGGACTTTTTAAAGATAGCCCTTTAAACATGCACTTTCAGGAATACTTTAGACTAGCTATTAAAGGTAATTTCTATGAGAATTTAAGAGAAAAGATACATAAAGAGTTAGGAGTGTATATCGAGTCCAGAGGAGACGTAAAACGAAACGTTTTCAAGTTTATGTTTTCAGAAGTACACTCTAAATCAAAGTTTGTAAAACTTTTTGAGGCACTGTTCCCAGAGGTCTATAAAGTATTTTATGATATAAAAAAACATGACCATTCTGTTCTACCTCGAGCACTACAACGTGTAGAAAGCAATTTATTTATAGATAGAATTGCAAAGCGTATTTCTAAAGAATTGCCCAAAGCACCAATCTATACCATACACGATAGTATTGCGTCCACTAAGCAATATATCCCTGCGATAAGAAAAATAATGGAAGAAGAATTTCTTAAAACCATTGGAGCAGTTCCTGGTATTAAGGAAGAGCATTGGTGTAAAGACAATATCATTAAAGAAGTTAACGAATTAAAACAAAAAGCATTTGCAAAGGCTTCTTAACCAAAAATAAGAGTGAGTAACAACAAATAAATTTAATTCCATTGGTCAGATGCAGAAATTAAAAAAGAAGGACAAGCATCCTTTAGCTATTAATATACTAAAATTAAATAGATACAATTATGATTTCCTCAACTGTGAAGAGGTCGTTTTTTTTGAGTATATAGTCGTCAAAGGGATGGCCTTTAAAAAGAAAAAAGAGTTCTTTCACAGCTCGGAAACTATTAGACAAGAAACAGGTATTAAAAAACATTCTCTAAAATCAATAATAAGTAGATTTGAAAGTTTAGGAATTATTTCAACCGAAATTAAAGGTATGCCAAGAGTAAAGTTTTTTACTGTTCACTACCCAAAAATAGTGGAATTAATACCTAAAATATATCAGTTATCCAAAAACGGTCAACTACCTTCCGATTTCAGTAAACATTTGTCTGATTTCTTTATTCCTTTAGTTGATAACTACCTACAAAAGAATAATATAAAGAATAATAAGGAAGAATTAAATAATAAAGAAAAATATATCTACGAATCTGAGGAGGGAGAAGCTATCACTATTTTTAATGATTATCTATCTTCTCTTAAATATCAAAAAAATATTTCATCAACGGCGCTTAAATTTAATGACGTTGATTTATTCCGTGCATTAAAAAATTATGAAATAGAATTTCTTTGCGAATATCTCGATAAGTATTTTGAAGAAGAACACAGACCATCTTTAAACAAGTTCTTTACATTCGATTCAATAGCGGTTAATAAACTAAAATACATTGAGCAAAAAATTGTTGATGAGAATGATTATGCTGAACATTTACTTGCAGAATTACAAAGAATCTACAATGATAGAATTGAGATGTATAATGATGATGATAAATATTCAAGAGCAAAGAGTAAAACAAAGTTAGTAGTCAATAAAAGAATAAAAGAGCAATTAAAAACAGCTTTAAAATTTAGAAATGAATTACAAATAACTCATTCTTTTACTGCTTATGCAGATGATTTGTTACGAGGTAATTTATCAATAAGAAAAATTCTCCCATATTTTTTATCATCGAAGGATGGTGAATATGAGATAATAGACAATTATTTAGACCACTTTAATATCCAATATGGTTATAGTAAAAATTAACTAATTAACCCACTAAACCCAATTCATTATTGGCTTTAAAATATACTTGGGAAATTTCCTAATTCCTACAAAAAAGATTTATATTTTTAAGGTTCATTAAAAGCTAAGGTCAATCAAAAGAATGAATAAAACCAACACCAGAAAAGCATTAAATCCTGCATATAGAAAACACAAACCATTACGTAAAGACGTTACACATTTCACAAGCCAATTAGTAGAATGCATTGAAGCTGTTAAATTAAGTGACGATAATGGAGAAAGTGAAGAGCATATTAAATCTCATTTTAAGGATTTCTTTTCGAATACATTTTATAAAGCAAATTACGTAAACACAAAAGACCGTATCGATTTAGCTATCTATACTGATGCAACAGCTAATTCGGACGTTGGTGTTATTATTGAGGCAAAAAAGCCAAGCAATAAATCTGAATTTCTAACAGAGTCTAATTTAAATCGTAAGGCATTACAAGAATTATTATTGTATTACTTGCGTGAACGTTTAGATAATGAGAATAATAATATAAAGCACTTAATAGCCACTAACGGTTACGAGTGGTATTTATTTAAAGCAGAGGACTTTTATAATTACTTTTATAAGAATAAGGCACTTTTAAAAGAATACAAAGCCTTTCGAGATGGTTTAAAAGACACCTCAAAAAATGAATTGTTCTATAATGAAATTGCAAAAAAATATATTGCAGAAATTGAACAAGAATTACCATTTGTTCATTTAGACTTTACCAAAACTAATTTTACTAAATTAAGTGATGCACATTTAAACACACTATTTAAGATTTTTTCTGATGTGCATCTATTAGGTCACGCTTTTGGTAACGATAGTAATCAACTTAATAAAGCCTTTTATAATGAGTTGTTGCACATTATAGGTTTAGAAGAAGTAAAAGTAAAAGGTAAAAAACTAATAAGTCGTAAATCTGAAAAAAGCAGAGACTATGCCTCACTTTTAGAAAATACGATTGTAATACTTGAAGATAGAGATTACCTCTCACAGATTAAAAGCATAGAAAACGGTGAGGACAAAGCTTTTAATGCTGGTTTAGAGCTTTGCCTTACTTGGGTAAACAGAATTTTGTTTTTAAAGCTATTAGAATCTCAATTATTGTCTTATCATAACAAAGACCCAAAATACAGATTTCTTAACGCATCATTTATAACAGACTATGATGAGCTAAACGATTTATTTTTTTCCGCTTTAGCGAAAAAAGAAAACGAAAGACATCCTAAATACAAAGAAAAGTATAAAGATGTACCGTATTTAAACAGTTCTTTGTTTGAACGTAATACTTTAGAGAATGAAGCCTTTGAAATATCTGCGCTAAACAATGACGAAATTACCCTCTACAGCAGTACTGTTTTAAAAGATGCAAATGGTAAACGATTAAAGGGTAAACTATCTACATTAGATTATCTATTTCAGTTTTTAGAGGCTTACGATTTTGCTACTGATGGTAAAGAAGGTATCGAGGATGCACAAGAAACAAAATCATTGATTAACGCATCAGTATTAGGTTTAATATTCGAAAAAATTAATGGCTATAAAGAAGGCTCATTTTACACACCTGCATACATTACAATGTATATGTGTAAAGAGACGTTGAGACGTGCTGTAGTTCAAAAATTTAAGGAGCAAGAAAACGACCAAATAGAAACTTTTGAAGACCTACAAAGTTACTGCAACAAGTATTTTAAAATAGACGATTTAAAACGCTTTAATACCATTGTAGATAGTTTACGTATATGCGACCCAGCAGTAGGTTCTGGTCACTTTTTGGTAAGTGCTTTAAACGAACTTATTGTTATTAAAAATGAATTAGGCATTTTGGTAGATGCTAAAGGCTTGCCATTGCGATGCGATATAGAAATAGTAAATGACGAACTCTATGTTATTGATGATAAGGGTGCATTATTTGAGTACACCCCAAACGATAGAGAAAATATACGTATACAGCACACACTGTTTCACCAAAAACAAACCCTAATAGAAAACTGCTTATTTGGTGTAGATATTAACCCAAACTCTGTAAAAATATGCCGTTTGCGTTTGTGGATAGAGCTACTAAAAAACGCCTACTATACTAAAGATAATGCGCTTCACACATTACCTAATATTGATATTAATATTAAGTGCGGTAACTCACTAATTAGCCGTTTTAATTTAGATGATGATTTAAAAGATGCATTTAAGGGCAAAGACGTTAACTATAGTTTTAAAGACTATAAAAATGCAGTAGCTGAATATAAAGAGACGAATAGCAAGGAACGTAAGAGAGAGGTTTTAGAAATTATAAATGAAGTAAAACATAATTTTAAAAGTACTTTAGACAATGCTTTCATAATAAAATTTCAAAAAGCACAAGGCCAGCTTATAAATGAGCAAGAACGACAAAAAAACTTAAAAGCCTTTGGAGAAAAAATAACCAAAAAGGATAAAGACGAACTAAAAAAATTAAAGACTAAAGCAGAAAAAGCACTTATTGAAAAAGAAGAAATAGTTAATAACGCTATTTATCACAATGCGTTTGAGTGGCGTTTTGAGTTTCCAGAAGTATTGGCAGATGATGGCTCATATATTGGTTTTGATGCCGTAATTGGGAATCCGCCATATTTAATCGAATATGATAAAAAGGTTAAAAATAATTTAGAGATTAATTTTATAGAATTTAAAAGGAATAACGATTTATACGTTGCATTCATTAGTAGAGGTAATAAAATTTTAAATGATAAAGGCTTTTTGTCTTACATAACGCCTAATACTTTTTTGAAAGGAACATATTTTCAAAAGTTAAGAGAATTATTAATATCTAATAAAATTATTGAAATTATAAACTTCAATAACACATTGGTATTCGATGAAGCTAATGTTTACACATCTATTTTATTATTTCAAAAAGGAGCTATACCTACTAACTGGGTGCTAAAAAAGGGAATTTCAGAAATTGAAGGAGAAATCGATAAAAATGAATTAGACTTTATCTATAAGAGCCCTTTAATAAAGAAGTTAGATGTTTTTGAAAAGTTTGAAAATTTCTTTCTAATTAAAGACGTAGGCTTTAATTATTGGTCAATTGGAAGAGGTAAAACAAGGGGGGATTCAGTTGGTAGTAGAATATTATACTCTGGTAAACAGTTAAACGATTCTGATAAGCCATATTTAAAAGGAGGCGATATATTTAGATATTCTCAAAAAACCCCATCCAATTACTTGCGCCATAATTTTGAAGAATTATTAAATGAGAATGATGTTTTTAGGTTTTCAAAAGATTTCTTTGAATTAAATCCAAAAATAATATACAGACAGACCTCAAAAGATATTATTGCAACTATTGACACTAATTGTAATTACAATGACAAAACAGTGCATATAGTTGTAAATAACGAAGAATCAAATTTTGATTTACATTTTGTGTTGGGGTTATTAAATAGTTCATTACTTAATTTTTACTTACATTTTTATAAACAAGAATCTGGTAAAGCATTTGCACAAATAAAAACTGTAGATATTAAAGCAATGCCTTTTATATATAAGGAAAGTTCGAGTGTATCAATAAAACAAAAAGTCAAACAAGTCTTATCTTTCAAAAAAGAAAATCCAGAAGCAGATACTACAGTATTAGAAGCAGAAATAGATGCAATGGTTTATGAGTTGTATGGTTTAACACCAGATGAAATTAAGATTGTGGAGCAATCTTAATTCACGAGCACTATTAAATAAAATAGAAATGAGGCGAGCTAAATTGAGATTTTAGAGAATAGTTAAACTATGAGCGAAAAAGTATTTATTTATGGTGACGAATTTGGAACATCTACTCTAAAAAGCAATGATGTAAAGAATATTACCCACTTTGTTTATGCGGCCATTGTTATTAAAGAATCTCAATTGAATAAGGCTAGAGCTGTAAGAGACGATATTAGCAATAAATACTTTAAAGGCAATATAATTAAATCAAGCTCTAGGGTTCTAAGAAAAGAAGAAACAAGATTAAAGGCTTTAAATTACTTAGTCAATAACTTAAATTTTATCATTTATTTATTAGTAATAGAAAAAGAGAAACTAGATAAAGAAAAAGGAGGACTTCGATTTAAAGAGGTGTTTTACAAATACTTTCAGAAAATATTTGTTTCTCAATTGAATAATAATTTTTCTGATTTTGAAATCCACATGGACAACTTAATAAATGAAAAATACCAAATTGAACTTAAAACATATATTGCTCAAAACTTCCAAAATAACTTCTTTGAAAAATATAACATATCGGATGACAAAAATGAGCCATTAATTCAACTTGCAGATTTAGTTGCTGGTTCTTACGGTAGGGTTTTTAATGCTTCTTTCTTGTCAGAAAAAAGTGAGGATATCTTTAATTTATTAAAACCTGTTACACCAAATGTTTCTTTTTTCCCATTTAAAGAAGGAAATAAAATATTTAAAGCCGATGAAGAAAAAGTTATTGATGAAGAACTATATAATATTGTTCGAAATGACGCCATAGATAATTGTGAAAAAGAAAATGATAATATTCAAAAAAATGTTTTAGAATATTTGTTATGGTATCAAAGGGTAATGCCATTTAGATATGCTCAAACCTATGAAATCACTAATTCTATAAAACATACAACGGGTAAAGAATTATCAATTGAAAATTTAAGAATAATTATAAAAAATCTAAGGTTTCAGGGAATTATTATTGTGTCTTCTTCGAGCAAAAGCGGATATAAGTTGGCTGTAAATAAGTCAGATGTTCATATTTACTTTAGTCACTATCTAAATTATATATTACCCATGTTAAAAAAAATAGAAATAGCTAATAGTGTTTTTCTTAATAAAACAGTTGGGGATTTTATTCCACTTGAAGAGATGAGTGAGTTAAAAAACTTAGTTGACACATTATCTAAATAATTTAATAAAAGATATGCAACAACATAAAACGTCTTCCTATAAAAAAATTGATGCTTTGGTTTATGAGTTTTATTAGTTAACTGAGGAGGAGATTGAGGTTGTGTAAAACGTTTAATAATGAAAAATATGGTAAATAGTATCGTAAATAATACAAAAATGTGTACTTTTGCAGTAACAGTACACACCACGCTACCCATTAGAACAGCGTCCCAGGGTGTGTCTTTTGCTTTTTATACCCTATTGTTTTTGCTAAACACCCTACTCTATTTCTATGTTTAGTAAAAAAGCATTCACATTTCAAGAACAAATTAAACAGCTACAAGATAGAGGTTTACACATCCCAAACATAGCATTAGCAGAAAAGTACCTCTCTAATATAAGCTATTACCGATTAGGCGAATACTGGTATGTTATGCAAGCAGATAAAGACAACCATATATTTAAGCCTAATAGTAGATTTAAGGATGTAGTCGCACTTTACAATTTTGATGCCGAATTGCGCCTACTACTTTTTGATGTTATTGAAAAAATAGAAATAAGTCTTCGTACAAAACTAATCTATTACTTATCACATGAAATAGACCCATGGTGGTTTTGTAATACAGATATTTTTATAGATGGTATGCAATTCTCTAAAACCTTGGCAAAAATTGAAGAAGAAATTACAAGGGCACGGAGTAAAGACGTGACAATAAAAAATCATTTTAAAAAACATAAAGATGATTTAAGGTTCCCACCTTCTTGGAAAAGTTTAGAACAGGTTAGTTTTGGGAATTTATCTAAATTATACGGTAACTTAAAGCATACTGTAAAATCAAAAGATACCATTGCTGTTGATTTTGGTGCAGTAAACCATACCTATTTACCAAGTTGGTTGCAATCTATTGCACAGATACGCAATTTTTGTGCGCACCACTCACGCTTATGGAATCGTAATTTGCCAAGTACAGTAAAACTATTGCCTAAACCACCTAACCCTTGGATACAAGATGCTAATAATGTACCAAAACAGCACGAGTTTACGAAACTTTATGTGCATATGTGTTTAATGAAATATATGTTAAACACAATACAGCCTAATAATAGGTTTACCACCCGTTTAAATGAACTTATTGAAAAATATCCAAATGTAGACCCAAATGCATTAGGCATGAAACCTAATTGGTTAAATGAGCCTCTTTGGAAATAAATAATATATAAATGCACCAACTCACCAAAACAGATTTTAAGTATTATTTAGATTGTCCAGAAACGATATGGTTATTAAAGAATAAACCAGAGGTATATCCTAAAGGTGAGTTTTCATTATTTGCAGAAAAATTAATTAATGAGGGTTATGAAGTAGAAACCTATGCGAAACAGTTATTTACAAATGGTTTGGACTTACCAGAGTATGGCAGTCCTAAAGAAACACAAAACGCATTAACAGACACACATAGTGTTTACTTTCAGCCATCATTTAGCACTAATAAAGACATATTTGCACGTATAGATATATTAGAACGGTTAGCAGATGGAACGTGGCATATCTATGAAGTAAAATCTTCTACCTCGATAAAAAAAGATAGAAAGCATAGACACATAGAAGATGCGTGTTTTCAGAAATATGTACTTACAGAATGTGGTTACGCAGTTTCTAAAGTGTCTATCATTCATTTAAATGCAGCATATGTTAAACAAGGAGCTATTATTCCAAGTGAGTTATTAGAAATCGTTGATATTACGGAAAAGGTAAATGCAATATATTCAGGCGTAGTTAATCAAATAAATGCAGGTTCAAATTTTATCAATAAAGAAGTAATTAATGAAAACGTATGTTCCTGTAAATACAAAACAAGGTCTAATCATTGTGATGCATTTGGGTATTTTAACACCACTATTCCAGAGTATAGCATTTATGAAATTGGTCGTATTTCAGCTAAAAAAGTAGGGCTATTGGCAGATAATGAGCAATACGCCATTATAGACATACCAAAAGATTTTGAATTAAACGTAAACCAACAAACCCAAGTAGAATCTGTAAAACAAGAGCAACCTATAATAAATAAGACTAGTATTAAGAGGGAATTTGATAAATTAAAGTTTCCATTACATTTTATAGATTATGAAACCTATGCAAGTGCTATCCCAAGAATAGATGGTTTAAGTCCACATAAACACCTAACCTTTCAAGTATCTATTCATACACTAACAGAAGATAATACCTTAACGCATTTTGAACATTTATTAGATGCTATGCAAATGCCAACAGATATGCTCTGCGCCATGCAAGACTTTACAGGAGGTGCAGGTACGTTTATATCGTGGCACGCCAGTTTTGAAATTAGCAGAAATAAAGACTTAATAGAATGGCTACCACAGTTTACCAATTACCTCACTTACATTAATGAGCATACGTTTGATTTAGAGACCATTTTCAAAAAAGACTACATAGATTATCGTTTTCACGGTTCAAGTTCTATTAAAAAAGTGTTGCCAGTATTATGTCCAGATATAAGCTATTCAGATTTAGATGTTAATAATGGTACTATGGCATTAGATACTTGGGGAAGAATGGTATTAGATAAAGACTTTAGTGAAGATATAGAATCTACCAGAAAAAACCTTTTAGAGTATTGCGAATTAGATACATTGGCAATGGTTAAGCTTTATGAGGTGTTAACTAAACTTTTTTAACCATGCATTTAATTCAACTTTATAAAACACCATCTACTAACCTTAACGAATTTATAAAACATTGGTCGAGATTATATTCTTATGCCAACGAAGAGGTTTACTATAAATCACTAACAAGAAAAACATATACACCAACAGACATTCAAAGTCTATTTGAATGGAAAAATGGTATGAAATTAAGTACGCTAAAACAAAAGTCTTTAGACACAAAAATAATTTCTAAACTTACTTTAATTAATGAATTAAAGAATAGTCCTAACATAGATTTAAATACTTTTCAATTAGAATTCGAGAATTTAACAGCTGTTTGGAAAATATTTTTACTCCACACCTTAAAACCAAATAAATACCCTATTTACGACCAACACATTCACAGAGCATTTTTATTTATTAATAAAGAAGATTGGCCTAATATTTCAAACTCCTCAATAAGTAATAAAGCTAAAGAGCAATTTTACTTTGAAAGATATTTACCGTTTATAGTCTCACAGAATATTAATGATTTAAAGAAATTAGATGAAGCTTTTTTTGCATTCGGTCAGTTTCTAAACACACGTAATTACAGCAAATTATTGCAATAATTTATATGATAAATAGGTTTACAAATTGGGTAAAATGGGAAGATAGAAATACGTTAGATGGCATAAATTATCCTGGTATCTATTGTATCGCAGTAACAGGTAAATCACTCAATACATTTAGTTTTATTCCAGAGTTAGAATATATTGGTATGACTAATTCTAAAGGTGGTTTAAGAAGTAGATTACGTCAATTTGATGCAACAATTAAAAAGATTAGAACACATCACGGAGGTGCTGATAGGTTTTTATATGAATATCAAGATTATGAAGCCATAAAGGATAATATTTATGTAGCAATCTGTTCTTTTAAGTGTGATACTAAAAACCCAACACCAAATGATTTAAGAATAATGGGAGAAGTTGCAAAATGTGAATATGATTGTTGGGCAATCTATATAGAGCACAATGGAAGATACCCAAAGTTTAATGATATGAGTAATGCACCCAAGTATAGTAAATCAAAATAGAAATTAAAAATATAGATGCTTTTAGGATATAAATACACATATGAATTATACAAATATTTAGAAGAAGGTGATTATAATCGTTTTTTATCATCCTACTGGTTAAAGAGACCGTTTTTAACAGAAAGCGATAAACAAAGGTTGTTAGTTAAAATAATTAAAGGATGTTATAACAATACGGATTATAAGATTTACAAATCTGTTTTTTACCCTTTCATATTTGATAATGTTAGTTTCAATTTTTCTGTAGACGATTGGTGTCCAAATTTCTTATCCTTGTTAATTGACAGCGCACCATACAAAAACTTGTTTCATTATTTTATCAGAAAAGGTGCGGAGATTAATTATGTAGGTGACTTATTTGCAAATGATAAAGACACTTATGAAGAATTAAAGAAAATTTCACAATTGTCCAATATTACGCTATGAAACGTGTCTTAATTTTGTTCAAAAAAAGCTTGACTATTTAATGTCTGAAGATTGTGTTTATGGTGAAGGCGAAACTTCAAATGTTGTAAAAGATGAAAACGATAAAATTATAAGTCTTACAATTTCGTACAAAGATGTATCAGAACAAGATGAATATCATTCAGATTTAATCAGAACAATAAGGCTTAAGGATTTTATAATTAGTTTAGGTGGTAAAACTTACGAAGAACTTAAATCTTTGTAAAATATAGTAGAACAAAGAGATATTCAAACCCCCACAACCCAAAACCCAGTTTTTTCGTGCCTCAAAATCCTCTGTCTTTTGTTTTGTTCCGCTCACCTCACAAGTTTAGCGTTTTTTTGTCTTTAAGGTAATAGCATATTACAGCTTCGGTTTTCATAAAATCAAACCAAACTGCAATAAGCTATTCTGTTATTATTGTATCATAAAACCCTAAACTCACCCAAGCTATTTTACATAATACCAGTTATAGTAGCAAAAATCCTTTCAAGGGTTTGCTATCGCAGTATTCTTATATTTTCGTAGCTATAACTGGTATTATGTAAAATATCCGCTTTACCCCCGCTCAATGTAGTTAAATATTGAAAATAACGTTATCTCATTCAACTGCACAAAACCATCGCTAAGTCCAAGTATTCCTTATCTCAAGTATTTGTTTGTTTCATTTCACTAACTCCGCCTTTTATTTTTAATCAAGTAATTGGAGGCCATGCGTTCTATATCATCATTTGTATATTGCTTATGCTTTACTATCCAATCATTAATCTCGTCTTTCTGAAAATATAGACGTTTACCTCGTTTAGAATGTGGTATCTCCTTTGTACTTGTTAATTTATATATTGCCGATGGTGTTATACTTAAATATTTAGCAACTTCGTTAACATTCATTATTTCAGGGATAATAACACCTTTGGTTTTAGCGTCTTTAGTAGCGTAGATATTTTGTAATAACTTTTCAATTTTATCTAAACGCTCGTTAATAATTTCAAAAGGATTTTCCATAATTCTATTTTTAGATTGAAATATGAAAATAAAAAAAGGTAGCAAATATAGGTAGCTTCCATCGGCCAACGCTCAATACTGTAAAGGTCAAGCCCTACGGGTTTTGAATAAAACTTTTTTAAGAAGCAGTCGTAAAAAATTTCAAGATTTTAGAGTAAAAAACTTTTACCCAAAAACCTTGACAGCATTATCCACGCTACCAAAGCATCGGCTTTCTTTTTTTGTTTTCTTTTAAAAATTAATGGTAAAAAGAAAAAGCCCTATGATACAAAACCATAGGACTCTTTCAGCTTCAAAGGTCAGAATGAAACTATGCCACTTCTACGATGTTTAAAACGTTGTATGCACCATTTTTAAGCGGATACTGAACACCGTTAATCTCTTGAAAGAATTCAACCAATAAAACGAATATGTCGTTCCCTGTGCCTGTTGGAACACCTGCAGGCGTTAGTGTTTGCGTTGCAGAGGTTGTATCAATCGGAATATTTACAGTTGGACTGTATTCTATAGCGTTATCTGTAGAGTCAAAGTCAATTTTCACAAATGCTGAGGTAAAACTCACGTGAGTTGCGCCAATTGGATATGCAATATCATTAGCTGGTGTTAAATCTACAATAGATATTTCTCCTGTCGCACTATCTACAGAATAAGGAGCAAATAAAACGCTTTTCAATAAGGCTCTATTATTGAAATCTAAGCCCTTTAGGATGGTTTTACCCTCTGTGCTTGCCAATCCTGTAGCCACATTTCTTTGACCTCTTACAGACGTTGTATCAAAGTTCTTAATTTGAGTCATTTTTTGTGTAACACGACTTGAAACTCGGTTATCTTTTGCTCTAACCATTAAGTTCCTAACTGCTGTTCTTAATAGTTTACCAGATGATGCAGAACTACCAAATTCCGAACCGTTTTCACGAGTACGTTCAAACGCTGGGTCATTTTGAATACGCTCTTTAGAAACACCGCCTTTAGTTTTTACTAAATATCCCTCTTTTGCTTTGTAAAAAGTTAGATTGTCTAACGTTCCCTCTAACTTAATAATGCCTTTTAATTTTGCCATAACTAATACATTTTTTGATGATGAATATCAAATATACGAGCTATTGACTATCAATGCATTGGAGTACTTCCGTAGTGTTTATAAGTTGCCAAAACTTCCGAAATAGAAAGTTTTTTCAATGGGAATTTAGTCGTATATTGTATATGAGAGCTGTACGGCAACAGTATAGATAAAGTATAGTTAGAGTATTAATTTTAAATTTAAAGTGAATGAGTAGAATCTGTATTTACCCTAAAGACGTGCAAGTGGTAACAGGCAAGAGTGAGCGTTATGGCAGAACAATAATCAAAGCGATTAAAGAACGCCTTAACAAAGAAGCGCACCAGTTAGTTACTATTGATGAATTTTGCGACTTTATGGGCTTTGAAATCAGTAAAGTACAGGGTTTAATCAAGTAAATTTCGTATCTTTACTACAAGGTTTTAAAGGTGACCTATTAGGTGACCTCAGAATGATACAGGACTGAAACACCAATAAATAAAGGCATTACGAGAGTGGTTCACTTACCTCTTTCTCCGCGAAACTATTAAGAAACCCCTTGATTTACAAGGGGTTTTTTATTTGCATAAAACTTCTTTCCCCACATGTTCCCCACATTACAGGATCATGACTAATTGTTGTGTTTAAGCAAAAATTTGTGTTAATCTAAAGAGGAAGAACTCAGTATTCTTTACGCCTCTGAACTGGCTTCTAAAAGCTTTGATTTTTGCATTAAAGGATTCAGCTGATGCATTGCACCTATTGATAAAATAATTCAAGATAGACCTGTAGTTCAGGGTTATTGTATTGGCAATGGTATTGAATGCTCTAAAACCAGTTTGTTCCACATCTTTATACCAGTGAGCCAACTTTGTATATGCAGTTTGTATGGAAGTTGCTGTATTGAATATGTTTCTGAGCCCTTGTACTAGGTTATAAGCTTTTTTGATGCCTGGATATTGTTCGAAAAGTATTTTGGCTCTATGGTATTGGTTTGGAGTCCAGTTATTAGGAGCTTTGTAAAGCAGGTATCTACTTCTAGCCAAGAGTTGTCTTCTGGTATCCCCGTTGTTAAATATTTGAGGTTTAAATTCTTGTCCATTAGATTTAGCCTGTTTGATTAGCTCATTTTCCAGGTCAATAGCTTCCCAACGATGTTTGATTCTCATGTCCTGGAGGGCTTCAAGAGCAAGCTTTTGTACATGGAATCGGTCTGTAACCTGAATAGCCTTAGGGAAACATTTTCTGGCAATCATTTTCATAGAATTAGCCATGTCCAGTGTAATCTCTTTGACTTTGTCTCTTTTGGTCCTGGGTATTTTAAGGAGTTGTTCTAAGATAGGCTCTACCTTGGTACCGGCAAGTATAGCTACAATAGCGCCTTTCTTTCCTTTTGCCTTTTTGTTGGTTATAATAGTGTATAGTTCACCCTTAGAAAGCGCTGTTTCATCAATGGACAAGTATTTACCCATATTCTCAGGGAATATGAGCCACTCTTTAGCATGGGACTTATCCTTCCACTGTTTAAATCCACTTAGGGAATCACGATATTGTCTGCCAAGTTTTTTACCGTTAACTCCATAGAAGCTACCAATGGTATGGCAATCATTGGGCTTAGTACTTACTAAGTGCTTTTAAAAAAGCAGCGAACTCTACAGTCAAGCGAGTTCCCTGTGCTACTAGTTCCCAATCTCTTTGTACAACTTGTTTGGTATTCTTGTCCAGCCAACGACGGCGTTTAATATGAAGATAAACAGTTTTACCGCGTAATGGAAAGTCTTGAATTGTAATCTCTTTGTGGAAACCATGAGCGATAATCATTGATGATGAAAACTCTTGGGGAACATCCTTCTTTTCTTCAAAATATAAATGAAGAACTTTATCCTTGATTTTATTATTAGCTAAATCAAAATGTGTGATTAATAATTCTGGTAATACAAACTTCAGTAAATCTACATATGGATCCAATCTCTACTTTTTTTTGCAAATATTAAATTCTTAATTCAATTTACACACAACTTTTGAGATTGATCCATTGTAGTCTTTACTTGCAGTGAAATTGATGACCCAATACTTATGCAAGCTAATTTTAAATACCCAAACCTTGGCCACCTCCTACTTGAATGGTCTCAGCAGTTAAGAATGCAGCATCATTACTTACTAAAAAAGAAATAACACTAGCTACTTCTTCAGGTTGCCCTAATCTTCCTAGCAAAATATTATTTTTCCAAGATGCAAACACTTCTGGTTTTGTTGATTTTATTTGTTTATGAAAATCTGTATCTATAGTCCCCGGAGATACCGCATTAACTCTTATTCCATATTCAGCAAGATCCTTTGCCAGAGCCCTAGTTAATGCATGGACAGCAGCTTTAGAAGTTCCATAAACTCCAGCACCTGGTCCTCCAGCATTCCAACCTGCGATGGATGTATAGTTGATTATTGAAGCGTTTTCACTTTTCTTTAGAAAAGGTATAGCTGCTCTTGAAACAAAAAATGTTGAATCTAAATTAAGAGCCATAACAAACCTGTAAAACTCGGTTGTCATATCTTCAAACCTAGATCTTCCTCCTAGACCTCCTGCATTATTGACTATCACGTCGATTTTACCGTATTTTTCTCCTATAGCTTTTACATTAGTATTCACAGCATTTTCATCTGTTACATCAAATCCGTAATATTCTGCATTAACACCTATTTTATTGAGGTCTTTAACACATAAATCTCCCATCTCATCGTTTAGGCCATTTAAAATTACAGTGTAACCATCTTGCCCTAGTCTTTTGGCTACTTGAAAACCAATACCACCAGTGGCACCAGTAATTATTGCTACTTTATTACTCATATTCTTTAATTTAATTTTTATTACTTGTCTATATTTAATTAATTCATTCTATTTATTTTTTAGTGCTTCTATTTTTGGAATCAATACCCAAACCGAGAAAACAACTATACCTACAAGTGCAGCACCAATTAGAAAGACAAAAGAATACTTATCTGCAGGTAGTTTTTCTCCAATATACCATGTTAATGCTGCTGCTGCGAATTTTGCCGACATTCCAGCCAAACCAGATAAGGTCCCAACTGACTTACCATTAAATAAATCACTTGGTAAAGTTTGAATATTTCCAATAGCTGTTTGAAATCCAAATAAAACTACAGCCATAATTATAACAGCTACTAATGGACTACCAGGGTTACTTAAGGATAATAAAGCAGGAAGCATAATCATACATCCTATACCTATGGCCATTTTTCTAACCTTGTTAACACCCCATCCTTTATTAAAGAACCATTTGGCTAGTAAACCTCCAAACCAAGCGCCGATCATCGCACCTAGATAAGGCACCCATCCTAATTGGGTAATACCTTCAATACCCATATCAAATACATTAACAAGGTAATTAGGTATCCAGATTACAAAAATCCACCATATTGGGTCTATTGCAGCTGAAGCTAAAATAACCCCCCAACTTTGCTTAAAACCTAATAGCTTGCCATAGCCCATACTCTTTTGTGGTTCTTGTTCGTCTCCTGATTTTATCTCGTTTTTTTGACCATCGAGTATTAATTTTTTTTCTTCATCTGTTAACCATGGATGTTTTTTAGGTCCAACTTTAACCACAATAAGCCAAGGGATTAACCATAAGAAACCAAGTATAGCAATAATCATAAACACAATGTGCCAGTGTAATTTCTGTGCCAGAAAACCTATAAGCGGTATAGAAATCAAGGCTCCAAAAGATGCCCCAAAATTAAAAATACCTTGAGCTATAGCCCTTTCGTTAGTAGGAAACCATTCTGCATTTCCCTTTGCTGCTCCAGGCCAGTTACCTGCTTCAGACAACCCTAGCAGAGATCTTACAAGCGTAAAACCTAAAAATCCTCTTACCAAAGCATGCAGTCCAGTAGCCAAAGACCAGAAACCAATTGATAAAGCAAAACCTATGCGCGTACCTAACTTGTCGAAAATCCTTCCAAATAAAGCTTGTCCAAGAGCGTAGGCTATAATGAAATAAGTACCTATACGACCATAAATCTTTTTTCTACCATCAGCATCTAATTCAGGATACAGTTCATCAGCTATACCTCCTTCTGTCTCCCATAATACTGAAAAAGCTTGTCTGTCTATATAATTAATTACTGCAGCCAAGGCTATTAGCCCTATAACCCACC
Source organism: Seonamhaeicola sp. ML3 (assembly GCF_023273855.1). NCBI lineage: Bacteria > Pseudomonadati > Bacteroidota > Flavobacteriia > Flavobacteriales > Flavobacteriaceae > Seonamhaeicola > Seonamhaeicola sp. ML3. Next base: position 3,131,740 of record NZ_CP096884.1, read on the forward strand.
AACGTAAACCTTTAATTTTCATATTATTAGATGTGTCTTAAATTAGTTTAATCCTTCAATTTTTACATTAAAAACTGAACAATAGAATCCTAAGGTATTGAGTAAATCAATACTTAATGAACTCCTACCTTACTGAAACAAATTCAGCACAAGCAGTAGGAATGACAGTTTGTTTAAATGAAGTAATACCGTGAAGTATTTACTTCCCTCCTAATCGTTTTATATAGCTAAATTTAGGCCGTGCACTCCTAAACTTAGTGGTTTCTATTCAGAATCACTATAACAATACTGATATAGTGCCTTGAAATGAATTTTCATTTTTTCTTTAGCCAATGATGGATTTTGAATTTTAATTGCCTCATAAATATCGGTATGCTCTTTAATACCTTTTAGAGCTTGATCTTCATCGCATACATGATACCTTTCAAAATTTGTTAGTATTTCTGGCGTAATAGTTAACATTAACGTATTCATTGTACTATTTCCACTAGCTTTAGCTATGGCTAGGTGAAACAACAGGTCTTCTTGAACGGCATCTTTATTGTTTAAAACCTTTTTTTCATAGGCATCTAAAGTTTCCTTCATGTGTACTAAATCTTCTTCTGTTCTTCTTGTAGCCGCCAAACTAGCGGTTTTTAATTCTAAAAGAATTCTAGTTTCAACTAATGATTTAAAGTCCGGTTCATCCAATCTTAAAATATCCTCAATCATACCGTTTAGGGCTATAACACCAATATTTGCAACAAAAGTTCCACTTTGTGGAATTGATTTTAAAAGTCCGTAAAATTCTAGTTTTTGAATGGCATCCCTGACATTGCTTCTGGTTACCTCAAACTTTTCGGCCAACATCCTTTCAGAGGGTAGCTTATCACCGGGTTCAAGGTTCTTAAAATTTATTAAATCTCTAATTTTAGTGATAATTGCATTCTGTAATTTTTGACTGTCGTTTGATGTAATGACCTCTATCTTCATAACTAAATTTTTAATATCAAGTATATCCTTGATTTTTGTTTATCTAACCTGTTTTTATTTTAGTGGTTAACCAGTTTAGCTAATTTAAAAAAAATGGTCTAATCATTTTGGTTTTTATTTAAGTTTTACTGTAAACAAAACAATAATTTCATAGAGACCATATTAAATCGAATCATTAAAAACATCTTATCTCTTTCATTTAGATTCAATTTAATGAGCGATAGACAATTCATAATATTTTACATTAGCAAAAGCACCATCATCTTTTGTGGATAAATAGTTTCCAGCTTTAAAATAGTTTTCAAAAACACCCCATTTTTGAATGTGTATATCATCATAAACCACAGACTCATTATCATTTAAAATTACTTCCATGCGACCTTCCTGAACCTTTACTTCTAAATTAAATGGATCAAATCCCACATATTGTTCAAATGTATGTCCGTCATCGTCTCCCCAGACACTAGTGTGCAATATTTCTGTTTCAGAGGCATTTAAATCTTTTAAAACCTTAGTCTTAACTCTAACGTATCCATAGGTCCAATATATCTTTAACATTGGTGGCGCGTTATTGTCTTTTGCTCCAATTAAATCTCTCTGGGCATTTGTAAGCCTTCCATGTATTTGCATGATAATAGTTCTATGATATTTATCATTACTATCTTTTGAAATATTACCCATTTGCAGTTTCCCTTTCATATTGCCTCCTTGTTTAAATGTCCAATTGGTTTTTCCTTTATCCAATGGATTCATCAATTCCCTTAATTCTGTTCTTGAATAAGAGGTGTTTGCTGTAGTAGCCCCTGGATATGTATAAAACACTAATGCGCCATTAACTGAGTCATTATAGAAAAAAGGTTTTAGAGTTTCGTTGGTGGCATAATCTAAAATATCTGGAGGATGTACCTCTGTTGGATTTCCAATGGGCAATGTCACTTTCCAGTGGCTTAAATCAATGTTCGGCAACTTATAATTAGATTCCTCTTGCACTTCCTCAATATCCTTATATGGGTTTTCTGCCTGTTCTGGTTTGTCTGGAAGACCATCAGATTGACAGGCAGCCATAAAAGCCAAAAACAATATTCCCCAAAAAGGAAATTTTAAATACCTCATTATGTGCTTAAAAACATACATATATTTCAATGAACTAATGGCTTACTTCCAGTTCGTAAATCCTTACTTTGGAAAAAGCACCTTCATCACGAGTTTGAAAATAGTTACCTGCTTTAAAATAATTTTCGAAAACACCCCATTTTCTCATGTGAACGTCTTCATAAACCTTATACTCGTTCTTATTAAGTACAACTACCATTTTTCCTTCAGACACCTTAACTTCTAGAGTGAACTTTTTAAATCCTACTTCCTCTTCAAAATTGAAACCTTCATCATCTCCCCATGCGTCTTCATGTAAAATTTCTGGGACTGTAGCATTAGTATTTTTGAGCACTTTGGTTTTTACTCTAACCTTACCATTATCCCAATAAATCTTCAAAATTGGTGGGGCATTATTATCGTCTTTACCTATTAAATCGCGTTGTTCGTTAGTTAAACGACCATGTATCTGCATGATAATAGTTCTGTGATATTTCCCATTGGCGTCTTTAGTAGAAGCGTCCATAGCCATTTTACCTTTCATATAGGCACCATCAGCAAATGTCCAATTAACATTATTATTACCAGGTTCCATTTGTTCTCTTAACTCAGACCTCGTATACTTGGTATTCTTGGTTTTAGATGCTGTTGGCATAGCATGAAAAACAATAGCGCCTCTGGTAGAATCAATGTACATATAAGGTTTTGCAACTTCCATTTTAGCAAAATCGAAAATCTCTGGCGGTTCTATTTCAACCGGTTTACCTTTATCATTAGTGACAGGTAGTGTTACTTTCCAATGGCTTAAATCTATCTCAGGGAGTTTTACTTTCTTCTTTTTTTTCTTCTTACGTTTCTTTTCAGTTTTTACATCCGAATCTGAAACGCTACCCTCCTTGGTTTGGCAAGTAGCGTTTACAGATAAAAAGACTATTAAAATCACTATTAATGCTTCTTTTCGGATATAAAACATGGTAAAACTAAAACTACTAATTATACTTACTTTTAATCTAATGGTTCAATTATAACAGAATCAATTCTAATTTCTTCTTCACCATTGTTCCATAAAAAACCTTTATCATCGCTAGGAGTTCCATCTCCACCAACACCTCTTATAACCAATGCTACACTAGTATTATTACCAGAGTTAAATGAATAATTGTACGTATTGTAACTTGTATTATCTGGATGATCTATTACTTCTGTTAACAAATTATTATCTGTATTCTCCATTTGATCTACAGATCTGTACCCAAAATCATCTTGGGGGTATTCTGCTGCAGTAGCAAAATACATTGGGGTGTAACCATCTACATAACCTTGACCTGATAAAATTCTGGTTTCGAGTTGACTTGGGAAAGCACCACTTTCCTTGGCTTTCCAACCAGCAACAAATGTTATGGAATAATCTGTATTAGGAGAAATTTCGAACTCCTGATAGATTAAATCTTGCTCGTCATTATCAAACTTAAGAAGATTATCAGATCCACCATTACCGGAAGAAGATTCGCCTTGGGCTCCTAAGCTTCTATTGATCCAACCGGCACAAGCACAATCTGAACCTGAAGATTTAGGTTGCTTGTCAAAATCAGCATTTACAATAACTGGTACAATTGCTGGTGGTGTTGGCGGCTCAACGACCTCTATGTCTAATGAGAAAGTACTTGTAACACCAAGCTTATCAGAAGCCGTAAGAGTTACTGTGTAAGTTCCTACAGATGGAAAAGTATTGGTTGCATCTTTTGTATTTGCTGAATTGCCATCTCCAAAATTCCAACTATAATCCGTTGCACTATTTGAAGTATTCGCAAATGTATATGTTAGATAATCCGCCGTAACTGTAGTCGAGAAACTAGCTGACGGAGGTGTAAGATCTGCTTTTGAATTTGCCTCGGGCAAATCATAAGATAAAGACTCAATTGTTGGATCACAAGACCACAGGCTAAAGGCAAAAATAGCAGCGATGGCCAACACAGACTTTGCTATGTTCTTTTTGAATTTGCTCATTTTTTTCATATTTCGTTAATTTAAAATATTAGTAACCTGGGTTCTGAGACATCAGACCTTGGCTTAAGTTAATTTCTCTCTGTGGAATAGGCAATAATAAATCTGTTGATGAATACCCCAATCCATTATCAGCTGAAAACTGTGACAACACAGTTTCTGCTTGTCCTAAGCGGATTAAATCGAATAGCCTTTGGTTTTCAAATGCTAATTCTACTCGTCTTTCCAGTAGTAATTCTTCCACAGTTATTGTGCCATCTTCGTCATCATCTAAACCAGCACGGTTCCTTACTTCATTAAACGAAGTCAATGCATTAGAGCTTGAAGTCTCTGCAGCACCAGCCATAATGGCTTCAACATGCATTAATAATACATCTGCATATCTTAAAACAATCCAATCATTACCAGCCAGCCTAGGGTCTCCCTCTTCGAATGTCTTTCCATCAGCCCCACCATCTTTACCATCCGGTAAGTACTTTGTAACTTGTCTTTGACTAACTTGAAATGGGTCAATTCTATAAGAATACATTGCCCTATCTCCTCCAAAATTGTCTAGTGCCGCAGCAGCGTCTTGTGTAACATAATTTACACCCACCGTTCTACCAACACCATTTAAAAACTCAGCAGAAAAGTTTTGACTATCTGCTGTTAAACCAGACTCGAAACCAATTGCAAAAATAATCTCATCATTTCTTTCGCTGTAGAATACATCATTGAAATTAGTCATTAAACTAAAACCACTCCCAATAATATCTTCACAAAGGCCTTGAGCGGCAGAATAATTTTTGCTGTGTGTTAGATATACTTTGGCTAAAAGCGCTTGAGCAGCAGCTTTAGATGCTCTAGTTTTATAGCTATTATCTAAACCTGCAACAGCCGTTTCTAAGTCACCCTCTATTAGAGAATAAATCTCTGAAACTGGTTGTCTTGTAAATTGTATTTCTTTATCAAGAGGCGTAATAACACTATCTATTAATGGTAAATCCCCAAATAACCTAACCAAATTAAAATAAGCGTAAGCTCTAAGAAATTTAGCTTCGGCTTCAAATGCGGCTAATTGATCAGCGTTATCTATAACGCTTAAATTATCGAGTACGACGTTAGCTCTCATAATTACATTAAAGAAACTCCCATAATAGTTGGAAACTATACCATTGTTAGCTTCTACGTTATAAAACTCGAATTGAGCGGCTTCACCTTCTTGACTCTTTGTGCGTGTGTTATCACTTCGCATTTCGGTAAGATAGTATTCGAACTGAATAGCGTGTAAATCTTGTGTACTTGTGCTGTTAATGCCTTGTATACCGTCGTATATAGAAATTAATGCTGTTTCTACCTCATCTGCGTTTTTGTAATAAGACGCCGATGTTATACCGGAACTAGGAATCGGATTCAAATAATCCTCACTACAAGATAAAATCACACCTGCTAGTAATATTATTATTATAAATTTTATGTTTTTCATGATAATATATTTTTAATCTGTCTTATTAAAAGTCTAAGTTTAGTCCTAATGAAATTGTTCTAAATATTGGAGAACCAGCTCTTTGATAGCCGTAGTTTGTCGGGCTAGTTCTATCTAAAGACTCTGGATTGAAACCAGTATAGTCACTAGCTGTTTTATACATTAAGTTTTGACCAGTAGCATATACCCTTAGATTGCTAATGTTTAACTTAGACAGGACATCTTTTGGAAAGTTATAACCAATGTTTACATTACGTAACGCTATGTATGAAGCGTCTTGGATAATATCATCAGTAAAAATCTTTTGCTTAATAAACTGTTGGTCTGGCGTAGTAGAGGTATTGAAATCTTGAGCACTATTAAAGTGATTGAATAAGTATTGATCTCCCATATTTCTTACCTCTGCACCATGAGAGCCCTGAAACATGAAACTAAAATCTACTGGACCAATTTTAAACTCGTTAATAAAACTCCAAATAAATTCTGGATATGGGTCTCCAAGAGGTGCTTTATCTTCATCGTCAATAATACCATCTCCATTTAAATCTTTAACGTATACATCTTGTGCTTGAGCACCTATTGGATGATAAGCATTGTTTAGATTCTCTAAAGGAATATCTCTATCTACAACCCAACCGTAGTAAGTAGAAATTGGGTATCCTTCTAGATTTATCCACTCTGCAGCTCTTTTTTCATCAATGTTTGTGATTTGTCCGTTAGAATCTGCAAAATCCACTAACGTATTTTTATTGGTTGTTACTAATATACCTGACTTCCAGTTGAAAGTTTCTGAAGAAATATTTCTTGTTCTTAACTCTATTTCGAATCCCTCGTTTTTAACTTCACCAAGGTTTACAAGAGCACTACTAAAACCTGTAGTGTATGAAATTGGATTGTTAAGCAACAACTGATCACTTGTTCTTTCATAGTAATCTACTGATCCCGTTATCCTATTGTTAAAGAACCCGAAATCAATACCAGGATTGAATTCAACCAGCCTTTCCCATTTAAGTTCAGGATTTGCAATGTTTAATGGAGAGAATCCAGAAACTACACTACCATCAATACTAGAAGTGGTAGCACTTAACAAAGCTAAATAAGGGTAAAAATCCACTAGAATATTACCTGTACTTAAGCTATTAGAAGTATTATTTCCATCTGGATCAATGCTACCTGTGTTTAGTCGGTCGTTACCAGTAACACCATAACTTGCTCTAAGTTTTAAGTTGCTAATAATCTCACTATCTTCCAAAAAGTCTTCATTAGAAATATTCCAACCTAGTGATGCAGCCGGGAAATTACCGTATTTATAATCAGATCCAAAAATTGAGCTTCCGTCTCTCCTAAAACTCAAGGAAGCTAAATATTTATTGTCATAGGCATAATTAATCCTAGACACATAAGAAATACCTTTTTTCTCCCATTCAAAAGCATCTGCAGCAGCTATTAAAGCAGCATTAGTTATCTGTTTAACGGCATCATTTGTATATCCTGTACCAGTAATGCTAGAGTTAGAAGCATCGGTATCTTCAAGAACAACACCAATAGTTGCACCTATATCGTGCTTTCCAATTATTTTGTTATAATTAAAGAAGTTGTCCCAAATAAAGTACATACTTCTTTGACTTATTTCATCCATACGTGATGCGGCCGCACCATTTCTACTAGACAATACGCCTTGCCATCTGGTTCTTTTGGTATCTTGTATTGACCCAGATAACATAGTTCGGAAGTTTAAACCAGGAATAATAGAATAATCTCCATAAACACTACCAAAAAGTTTGAATTTTTTATCAAAACGTTCACGTTCTAAAACTTTAGCTGCTGGATTAGTGTTAGAAGTGTTGCTGATATCGGTTCCTCCAGATGGTACCGGTGCGCCTAAGTCTAAATCATAATCATCGAAATGACGCTGTGTAGCATAATCTCCAATTTGGACATCTGGATATTTATAAAAGTTTACAAATTGAATGGTATGCTCATCATGATAAACCGGCAACCAGTTTGTTTGTCTATTAATATCGTGTGTAGAACCATCAAAACGTCTTCTAACAGTATACGAAGGGGTAAAACTTACACCTACTTTTAATTTATCGTTTAATTTACTATCAACCTTAAGTCTAGCCCCGTATCGTTTAAAATTATCCGTTAGCAAAACACCTTCATCATCAGAATAGTTAGCACTCATGGTATACTTAGTTATGGAGTTTCCTCCTCTAATTGAAAGTGAATGTGATGTTATAGTCCCACCGTCAAATATTACATCTTGCCAAGAGCGATCAATCCCTATAAGTTGTTTGTATCTTGTCCTATCTGATAGCACACCATTAGCAGCCAATTCTGCCGCCGCAGTTTCTGCTATAGAAAATGTATAAGGATCACTATGCCTTGCCTCTTTAAAGCCAACAAATGTGCTGTAGTTAAAACGTGTTTTTCCTTCCACACCCTCTTTCATGGTAATCATTATAATACCATTAGATCCTTTAGACCCATAAATTGATGATGATGCAGCATCTTTCAATATTTCAAACGAAGCTACATCGTTCATATTTAAGGAACTTAAAAAATCTGAGTCTACAATTACTCCATCAACAACAATCAAAGGGGTAGAGTCTCCTGCCATTGATCCCACACCTCGAATTGTAATTGTGGGAGCAGCACCAGCAGAACCATCGGTAGCTTGAATATTAACACCAGAAACTTGCCCTACTAAGGCATCATCTACCCTTGCTACAGGAATTTGTTCCAAATTCTCGTTAGTAACTTTTGAAATAGAACCGGTTAGGTGAGATTTCTTTTGGGTACCATAACCTACTACCACAACTTCATCAAGTTGTGCAAGGTCTTCGGATAATGAAACGTTTATTGTTAATTGATCCCCAACAATAATAGTCTGACTTTTAAAACCAACATAAGAAAATTGTATTACATCACCTTTGTTGACTTGAATTTCGTAATTTCCATCGAAATCTGTAGTCGTTCCTTTGTTGGACTTTACAACAATAACATTTACACCAGGAATTGGAATATTATTTGAGGTAGACACTACAGTACCTTTTACAGTAATTCCATTCTGTGCAATTAAAACAGTATTGAAAATCAATACTGCAATAAGAGTTAGCTTAAATTTTAGATTCATAATTTGTCTGTTTAGTTTAACTTGTTAAGTTATTTTAATGATTTGATTCCTATCTCAAATAGGAAAATCAATTTTTAGTTATTACTGAACAAACACAGAACCTTCTAACAAATTTTTGTAATTTTGTAGAAGCACATTTTGTTCAGCAAATTTGTGTAAGTTTACTTCCCTCCGAAAAGAAGTAAAGAGTTTAAAAAGGATAGGCGTGCACCTGTCCTTTTTTATTTTGTGTCATTTGAAGTGTTAGATTTTAGAAGAGTTATACATTAATTTAGCTTTTGTCTATTGGTTTTCCAAATTGGTTTACCAGTTTGGTTTTCCAAATATATGCTATTTTTTTGTTTAAACAAATTATTTTTTTGGATTTAAACCATTAATTTTTAGAAATGTAAGTGAATAGTTAATTAAGAAATCATCGCACTACTTTTTATCTCCAAAATAAGACACCCCTCCTCCACTCAAAAAATCTTCTCTTACCGGACTAAACGTATCAATTAACATCCCTTCTTCCAAACAAACAGCACTGTGCAATAGATTAGGCTCAATATATACGCCATCTCCAGCTTCTACAATTTGTTTTACGCCATCAATTTCAAATTCAAATTTACCTGAAATACAATAGGTAGCTTGTGTATGGAAATGTTGGTGTGGAGAACCCAAGGCTCCTTTTTCAAATTTTACTTTTACCATCATGATTTGGTTATCATAACCTAGGAACTTTCTAGAGACCCCTCCTCCAAGTTCCTCCCATTCCATATCTTTAGTGATAATGTATTTTTCGCTAAATCTTTTCATTGTGCTTAATTTAAGTTTATAAATGTATAAGGCCCTTTCCATATGTATTTGATATCTTCTGAAGAAAGGGTATGTTCTTTGTTGACTTCATTATTTTCATTAGAAATAAAGAAGAGTTTTTGTTTACCGTTAGTCATCTCAATTTTAACACCTGAATATTTCATCGAATTATGAGTTACTTCAATTGTTTTGACATTACTATAGGCATTCAATGCGAATTCGGATACAGGACTGTAAGTTCCATGAGACTCGATTGTGGATACAAACAAGGCATCTTTAGTGTTTTCTTTCCTAAGGGTTAAGGTAGGTTCATTTCTTAGGTTATAATCTGGATCATTAGCACCTATTCTACCAAAAATGATATCATCACCTTTTGAAGTAATTGCCGTATAGGTATAAAACTTATTATTTAGTAACCAATTCAATTTTACATTGGCCCCATCAGCTTTAGCCATTGCTTCTTTGTATAAATGTTGATAGCCATTATTTTTGCCAAGAACTTCTGGAGATTCAAGTTTTGAATACTCAAAATTAGTTTGCATAATCTGTCCTAAATAATAAAATGGTAAATCATACTGATTAGAAGTTTTAGATGTAGCTCGCATGATATCTAAAACAAATGGATTGTCATAATCTTCATCCTTGATAGTTACAATGGTTCTTTGAAGCTGAGTTCCAGGATAAGCATTATTATCTTTAGCACTGGCTACTTGAAGGTTTTCATCATTACAACTAAAAATGTACTTTTTAGAATGGTGTTTACTACCAATATCATACTTGCCTTGAAAATGCGATGTTTCGTTTTGGACTATTGTATTGTGCGCAACGGTCTGTTTTGCCCAAGTTTTATTTTCCTTTAAATAGTTACCGCCGCCTTTTTGTTCGATATTTACGTAGCGAGCTAAACCGTAATCCTGAACTACTTCATCTCCTTGGTCAAATAAGGCATAAGATAGCTTATCAAAATGTCCATGACTTAAACCATGCGCGGTGTATTTATAAACCAACTCTAAATCACCACTTCTTATAACACCAACAGCACCTTGATTACCTTCTGGTCCGTCTGATAATTCAATTGACCTTTTATTGAAAGGTTTGCTCTTTCCTTCTTTGATGCCTAAAGCAACGGCTAAACCAGCATCATCTAAAGCTACTTTGCCTTGTTTTTCAGCTACACTGAGTAGTTCACGATTATTACCTCCAAAATGATAAGCTATATCCACGGCAGACACCAAAGAACTTGAATAGTATGACATACCTTTTTGAGCGTCATTCAACAAGAAAAAATCACCATTAACATTCGATAGGTTAATCAAAGCACTAACGCTTTTTATTAACACGCTATCTTTATAGTTAAATATTTTTAAATCTGGCCTTTTGTTTTGTAAGGCTTGAGCAAAAATTAAAAACGGATATGAAGCATAACGTTGGTAGTAAGGTCCCTCAGTAAAATAACCATCAGGAGAAAATGGTTCATAAAGATTAGCCAAGAACCCCATTTTTCCATCTCTGTTAATATAGCCGCCATCATCGTCCTTCAAATTGGGGTCGATTTTGCCTTCCTTATAACCGTAAAGCGCTCTTTGCAATAAACTGTCGTCATCCATAGCCAAAGCAATCATGCCTACAGCCGCATTTCCCCAGGTACTGTGGTTATGTACTCTGTTAAAAAACTTAGGGTTTTCTTTTGAAATAAAATCCGCAAATGGTCTGAATAAATCTGTTTCTAAGGTAAGGCGTTCGGCTTCTGTTAAATAATCATAGATACAATCGTAAGCCTGACTCGTGTATACCAACCAGTTAGAATCGTTTAGGCATTGCCAGAACAGTTTTCCTCTGGCATATGAGCGTGGTTTAGGATGAATGGGTAACGTTGGATACATTTTAGCATACTCAAATAGCATATCCCTGACGTATTTGGCATAGGCTTCTTCTTCTAAGATCTGGAATAAAACCCCTGCTTTTTGCATTACGAAAAAGTTCTTCTTGTGGCGTTCGTGGGTATAACCTCCAGAATAATCTTTTGGGATTGGAACTTGAATGCCATTTTCGATTTCGATATCTATTTCAGCTTTAACTTCTGCCAATGTAGTATCAAATATTGGTATGTTCCCCAGGTTAGCCTTAATGTTTTTAACACCTTGCTCTGTTAGGATTAAGCAAGGGTGACCAGTATTGGAAAGATTACTTTCTTTTGGACTTTTTGTACAAGAAACCATAAAGATTGATGCAAGTGTTAGCAGTAAACTTGTTTTAAAATAAAACCCTATTTTTTTAAGCATATAATCCATTTTTAATTTTTCTTGTTAATACCTTAGGTACGCTACTGTATTGAAATATTTATTTTGTTCCATGATTCAAAGTTCCATGTTTAAACCAAACTTCTGCATAACTTCCATTTTCGTATTGTTTAGCAATATCACCATGGTAAGTTTCAGAATTGGTAGATTTTCCATTAGCTTGATTATAAGCACCTTGTTTAAAGAATTGTAATTCTCCAGCATAGGCACTATCACGTTCAACACCAACGCGTCGTTTCGACGAATACCATTCTAATACTTGTTGAGGAACATCTGACTCTTTAGCAAAATCTGATTTTAACAAGTTTTTTACAAAAGTTTTTGTTTGATGGCCTTCACTTTTAAAAGTCAAAGTCATTACACCTTTATGTACATTAACTTCATAGCTAAATTCTTCGCCTAATGTTATACCGTCAGTGGGTTCTTCTGGATAAATATCTACTCCTTTGCCAAGCACAGAAAAATCATGTCCCCAAACCGCAGTAGAAAAATCCCAGCGGCCATCATTATCACCTTCTGTATTGATTTCATAATTCCAAAAAACAGAGCCTTTGTTGTGTCCTGGAAATTTCTTGTAATAGATTTTTAAAGGTTCATTTTCATGTCCTTCGTCACTGTGTATTTGCCCAACAACGACAGAATAAGATGAGCGAGCATTGGCGTCACCAGTTGTTGACACATGCATTACTTTAAGAGAACCTGTTAGTTTACCACCTTCTTCTGGTATCCAACGACGTTTTTCACCTAACTCAGTTCTAGTGTTGCTTGAATTTGGCGAAGTTATTCCTGAATTTGGAGTCTTATAAACTACCCAATTGGTTTCTCCATCTTTTTCAACATAAAAGAAACCTTCTTTTTCATAGTTAATCAGCGAATCAGAACGAGTACCATCTCCTAAAAGGATTTGCCATTTATCCATAAATGGTATGACGTCATTCGGATACGTTACTTTTTGTGTCTCTTCTGATAAATCAGCTGCCTTTGTTTTATGCTTGCAGGCATTGAAAACTGAAATGAAGCTTATTAATAAAAATATATGGAATATAGCTTTAATAGCTTTTGTTCTCATTTTATAGTTAATCGTTATTAAGTTTTTTCAAATCTCGACAACATGGAAATCTTCTACGATACAATTACCTATTAATAGCTCCAGATGTGTCACCTTCCATTAAGTTTTGCACGTTCTCAAGTGAAACCGTATTTACGTCTCCTGGCACTGTGTGTTTTAAGGCGCATGCTGCTGATGCAAAATCCATAGCTTGTTCATCTTCAAAGTGTAACAAACCGTATATAAGACCCGCTGCAAAGGCATCTCCTGTTCCAACGCGATCTATAATGTGGGTGATATTTAACATATCCGTTTTTATATACTTTTTACCATTCCACAATTTACCTTGAATTTGATGGTGGGAAGCACTTATGGTTCTTCTAGTTTTTTTGACTACTTTTTTAATATTGGGATAAACATCAATTAGCTTTTTAGCTAAAAATTGAAATTTATCATCTGGCTCACCTATTCCAAACATGTCTCTAATACCACGACTACTTGTAATCACAACATCACAATGCTCAACCAATAGAGGTATAACCTCTTGCATTGTTTTGCCATATTTCCACATGTTACTTCTGGAATTAATGTCTCCAGAAACAGTTATACCCATTTTGTTCGCTGTTTTAATAGCATCTAAGCAGCATTGGGCAGCTCCATCCGAAATAGCAGGTGTTATTCCTGTCCAATGAAACCAATCGGCATCCTTGAGAACTTCTTCCCAATTAACCATGGCAGGTTCAATTAACGAAAAAGCAGACCCCTCTCTTTCATAAATAACCTCACTGGGTCTATGCACGGCTCCTTTCTCTAAGAAGTATTTGCCTATCATGTCATCACCATAAATGACATGTTCAGTGCTTAACCAGTGTTTACGTAAAAATTGGGCAGCTGCTTTTCCTAGGGCATTATCTGGAAAACGAGTAATGTGAGCCGCTTTCATACCTAAATAAGCGCATGAAATTGCCACATTAGCTTCACCGCCTCCATAAACCAGTTCGAAGGATGAAGCCTGAGAAAATTTTTCATATCCCGGAGGTGACAAACGCATCATGACCTCACCAAATGTTATCACTTTTTTAGCCATATTGCCTAATACATCAATTTCAATTTCAAATTTTCTTCAACCACTATTTTACCCGAATTAGAAATAGTGTTGTTTGCATGAGAATTATTTTTAGCACCCCAAAGTAGGGCTACCAATTTTACCTGATTGTTTTTAAAAGTATTGTTAGAAATATCCACGTTAATAATACCTCTAGTGTTAATTAAGATACCATTTTGTTCTTTAGCACCACAATTTGTAAAAGAACTATTTCTTAAGATAAGATTACCTCCTATGGTAGACTCATCATATCCACCACGGTAGTAATCAATAACGTTTTGATTGACATTGGAAAAATGGCAGTTTTCTATAGTTAGATATTCTGTATTGTAGTCTCCTCTATCGTTGGTTTCTTCAGATAATTTTAAGCCATTTTTACAATTGGAAATAGATGTATTCTTAAACGTGATTCGTTCAGCAAACGATTGCTTGTAGGCTTTTAAGGCGAATTTGAAGTTACTTATTTCACATTGTGCAACTTTCAGTCCAAAATGAGTGTACATATTTTCCTTTAATGAAGCAAAAGCATGTTGTGTTCCTTTACCTTTTAGAATAACGCCTTCTATCTTTAAGAAACCTTTGGGATGCAATTGGAATAAAGGTGTGTCTTCTATTCCAGAAAATATGATTTCAGCCTTACCATCACCAAGCGTTTTAATTGTAAGTTGCTTGTCTATTAGAATAGATTCGTTGACTTGATAAGGAACTGGATCCAAAGTAATAATATCACCATTTTCAGCTTCATCTATTTTGGCTTGAAAATCATCATTGATGGCTACCTTTATTGTTTTAGGTTCTTTATCCTTAACTTCATCAGAATACCATCTTGGACCATATTTGGATTTATCCAAGATTGAAGGGGTTATACCGTTGGTGTTTACCACGGCACCAATACTATTGTTGGAGCTTCTTGAATTTCCAAAGAGATCTTTTGTTATTTTTTCAAACTCAAATCCTTGATAGGGTTCTATTTCAAAACTTGATGAAGGTATCCAAATATGTTCTGCAATTTCACTTAACTTAAAACCGACTTCCTGAAGACCTTCTTGGATTTCAAATGCTACCCCCTGATTATTTATGATATTGTTTTTAAATGCTACCCCATCAGCTTTATCGTGTTCTACAATTGGTGAATTATCACCTATTTCGTTATAAAGAATGTTGTTAGCGACCAAAGTTCTTAACGGTCGCGCTGAACGTATTTCTGATGCTGGTAATACATCTTTTTGCGCTAAATTTTGCCCGACCCCAAATTGCCATGGCGAATCACAATTAATGTAAGTGTTATATGCCACTACTACATCGGTTACCTGATTGTACCTGTTTTGAGGGGATTTAGGGATGCCGTTCATAACTGCCAGCGGACTTCTAAAACTCTTGCCTTTTAGATTATAGAAGTAATTATTTGTTACCCAATGACCAGTATTAATAATCCTGATGCCACCAATGTTTTCATTTTCCCCATCACCTATAAAGTAATTGCCATCTATGGTACAATAATTTCCATGTCTTGTAACCAAAGACCCTTCACTCTTATAAAACACATTATTTCGAAATTCGTTGAAATTGGTTTTGCTAGATATTATTTCAACTTCTCCGTTACATTCTTCGAATAAGTTGTTTGCTACTAAGGTATAACTAGGAGACATTGAAGAATAACTATCTCCAATCTGAATGGTTTCACCACTGGCGCCACCTTTTGGAGGTCTAGGCCCGAAATGATTATTAATTATTTGATGATAATTGTTAATATGTTCATTCCCTTTTAAATCTACACGAATAGTTGGTCCGCGATTAGTCTTCCCCTCAATGTAACAATTACTTAATGTATTATGCCTCCCCCAGAATTGAATCCAACGGTCCGCATCATCTCGTGTCATTTTGTTAAAATCCTCTATAACACTGTTAGTGAAAGTACAATGGTTGCCAATGGTTTCTTTATCGACCCTAAAAATTACCACAGCTTCACTGGGCGAGTAGCCGTTTCTATAATGTAAACCATCAACAATAAGATATTGACCGCCAAATTTTAAATCTGAAACACCTTCTACAAATACTTTACCGGGAGTTTCAGCCTTTATTGTAATAGGTTGTTTTTCTGTTCCGTTGGCAATAAACTTTATTTGAAGGTCTTTCCATATTCCGTCGGCCAATGCAATAACATCTCCAGGCTGTGCTTTACTAATTGCTGTTTCTAATTCAGCAACATTATTTACCAAAACTACACTGCCAATAGTTGTATTATTGCATGACACAAGGCAAAAGCTTGTAAAAAGAAACAGAAAAAGAGATTTCATGGGTCTTTTAAATTTTAATTTAAGGTAAGGAATAAAAGAAAGCCTTTATACGTTAGATAAAGACTTTCTGCCTATTAAAAAATCAACTAAACTATTCAACTAAAATTTTTCTATTAAAACTACCATCTTCTGTGGCAATATTTAATAAGTACATTCCTGAGCTTAAATGAGAGATATTTATTTTATTATTTGTTAATCCTCTTTGAGACAAAACTTCTTTCCCAAGGAAATCATAAATCTTTAGAGAAGATACCTCGATGTTATTTAAATCTATGTTCAAAATGCCTTTAACAGGATTAGGATAGACTCTTAATTTAGACGCAATATTATCTTCTGTTGAAAGCGCACTAAAACTAACATTAACTTCTCCATAAGTCAATCCACCGAAATCACTAAGATTATTGTTTGTTAATTGAGCACTGGGAATGTTCCTAGTTCCTGTGCCGCTAAATTTGTAATCAGGATAAGAACGTGAATTTAAACGACCCGCCATCCAATCATCATTGGTATCAATACCGTCGGCACTACAGGCAAAACCCGTTGAAGTTCCTTGTCTAGCTATCCACATAGGATATTGATTAAGAGTAACAATCGAAGGCGATAAGGAGCTGTCATAATGAAGCACTGTTGGACTTTCTGAACCATCTAATATTTCTACAAAAATAACTTTACCATACGCAAATTCCCCTACTTCACCACTTCCTGTTGAGATATCATCATCATCTAGAAGACTTACAGAGTCATAAATTGTCCATGACAATGCTGCGCCATCCAGAACACCATCTTCATTTGAGTCTACTATCTCATCTTTAGGATTTCCAGCAGTTGATTTCACAATCATGTATGTAGAACTTTGATCATTTATACTACCATCATAACCAATATCTGGACTTTTAGATACACTATTAAATTTATCTAATTCAAAATGTCCGCTTCCTTCATCTACCCAAGCCGGTATTCCAGTTAAAGCTATTGTAACAACAGTAGCATTAGAGGAAGCTAAGGCTGTGTCATAAGGGTTAGTAATGGTTACTCCACTAATATCGGTAGAACCATCCGAATCTAAAGACCCAGTATCAAAAGTCATATTTGCAACAATTGACAAAATCCCATTACTTCCAAATTGCAATCCACTTAGATTTACAGCGTCTCTAACTTTACCTATATTACTTCCAACGTCGCTATCATCGCCATCGCCATCAATAACAATAAAATATACATCATTATCTATTGTAGCATTTGGTGTTCCTCTAAATTCAAAATATTCGATACAATCATCAACAGCATATTCAAAATCTGCTACTAAAGGAGTATCCGTATAATCATTAAATAAACCTGAGTTATTCGGTGGACTAGGAATAATTTCGCTAATGAAATAAGTTGAATGGTCATAGGTTTGCGAAAATCCTAGAATTCCCATAATTAACATCAGTAATAAAAGTAATTTTGTTTTCATAATGGCTTAATTTAGTTAGTGTTTTTGGTTTTCCAAACTGGTAAACTAAATTGGTTAACCAGTTTGGTTTTCCAAAAATACAAATATTTGTTGAATAACCAAATATTTTAAAAACTGATTGTTATGCTAAAGCATTTGTACTTTAAGTATTTCCTTATTTAGGTTCAACATAATAAAAAGAACAAAAAAGTTTAGGAGATAGTTATTTAAAAAAAAACTAAGATGTAGTTGTTAGTAGTATCAAAACACAAACGATAAAAGGTGTAGAGATACAAAATTTATAAAATCAGAAACAGTAAAGATTGGAATTTAATCACAAAAAAATCATTAAAAAAATAATAAGATTGTTATTAACCTCATTATGCGATTTTTTATTTAAGAAGCTTGGGCGAGTATAATAATGAAAACTATTTAGCGACTAGACTACTATTAGATTCCATTTTTTAATATAATCATAAAAAAAAGCCCGACATAAAATGTCGAGCTTTTTTGTTTTTTGTTGTCGGGGTGGCAGGATTCGAACCTGCGACCTCCGCGTCCCAAACGCGGCGCGATAACCGGGCTACGCTACACCCCGAAAAAATGCGGAGAGACCGGGATTCGAACCCGGGCAGCACTTGCGCGCTGACAGATTAGCAATCTGCTCCATTACCACTCTGGCACCTCTCCTTATTTTCTTTAAGAACCTTTTGCAACTTAATGCAACGCTTAGCAACCAAAAACCTTAGTTGTTCAAGCGGGTGCAAATGTAATTCATACTATGAAAGAACGCAACTATTTTTTTTAATTTTTTTAAAAATTATTCTGGATATTCTACTCGCAAATGGTATATGTTTGCCAGCTTTTGTTTTAACACTTTTTTTATAGCCTGAATTTCCTTGAAAGTTATATCTGCGTTTAAAAATTGTCCCTCTTCAATCTGCTTGCTTATAATATTTTCTACAAACAAATCTATTTTCGTGGACGTAGGTTCCTTTAGGCTTTTTGAAGCTGCTTCCACACTATCGCACATCATTAAAATGGCGGTTTCCTTACTAAATGGTTTTGGACCAGGGTAACTGTAATGCAACTTATCTACTGCGTCGTTTTCCTTCTTTTCCTGCATATAGAAATAATAAACAACACTAGTTCCATGATGTGTTCTAATAAAATCGATGACTCTATCTGGTAAATTATTCTTTCTAGCGATTTCAATACCATTTATAACATGATCGACTATTATCTTGGCACTTTCCCTTGAAGATAATTCATCATGCGGATTGATACCTGTAGATTGATTTTCGGTAAAATACGTTGGGTTCTTCATTTTACCTATATCATGATAGAGCGCACCTACCCTAACCAACATAGCATTAGCACCAACTTCATTAGCAGATGCCTCTGCCAGATTAGCCACATTTAATGAGTGATGAAAAGTTCCCGGAGCTACATTGGACAACTGTTTAAGTAATTTAGAATTCGTATCTGATAGCTCCAAAAGAGACACATCGGAAACCAAGCCAAACAGCTTCTCGTAAGCATAAATTAATGGTTGTACAAAAAGTGTAGCTAGACCACAGAGAATAAACCAAATAAAGATTTCCCATTTAAGTGTTTCGATACTACCCTCGTGAATAACAAAGAATGCAAAATAGGCAATTATGTATACTAGTGTAATCTGTCCAACAGAGATAAAAAGATTGGCACGCTTATAAAGTTCAGATACTGTTAAAATCGTTACGATACCTGCAATAATTTGTAGGAACATATACTCGTAACTATTTGGCACTACAAAACCTAAAAGTAGTACCGTAAGTACATGTGTAAACAAACCCAATCTAGCATCGAAAAAAGCTTTTAAAACTAATGGCAGCACACATATAGGGACTACATAAATGAATTTTGGATTGTAGTTAACAACGAAAGTGGTAATGAAAATTAATAAAAGTATATTAAAGAATATAAAGGTAACCTTGGTATTGTTTTCATAAACTTCTGTTCTATATTTCCTTAAAAAAAGAAGTAACATTAACATGGCCAACGATACCAGTAGCGAATAAGCAAACAGCACCAAGTTGTAGTTTGACTCATTCCAAACTTGAGACTCATATTCAGATTGCAGGGATTTTAACTTCTGAAACTTATCCCCCTCTACTACTTCTCCTTTGGATATTATGAGGGTCCCCTTAACAACGCTCCCGCGTGCAAGCGAAACTTTATCTAATTCTTCCTTGGCAACTTTTTCAGTAAAGGACTTATTAAACGTTAAATTAGGTTCAATTAAATCGAAAAACACCGAGGTTAAGCCTTTCTTGTAGTCCAATAAGTTGGCCTTTTTTAGCTCTTTTTCTAAAATTGAAGATACGTCGCTTAGCTTTATCAAGTTTGAATAAAATGCATCCTTAGTCTTAACATTGCCATCCAGTATTGCAATTGGTCTATTTGTAGGAAAATCGTAATTCTCATTAAGGATACCGAAAACGTAAAGTTGATTTATTATATCTGCCCCAGTGTTTTTAAGGTTTTTTATAAGATCTAACTCAAGAGAGTCTTGATATACCGAAGCGAACAGCTCTTCATATCTGAGTTTAATTTTGTCAGCAATACTATTATCAAGGGTAAAATAAAGCACTGAGCTTTCTTCTATAGCCTGCTTTTCTGCTTCAATTTCCAGATCAGTTTTTTTTATGGCAAAATCGAATGGTGCCTGTAAATCTTCAGATTGCCAGGGCTTACCCTTTTCAAAGTCATACTTAAATTTTCCACTCTTTGGAAAAAAATAAACGATTAAAAAAGTTGTCGCTATAAATAAAAACGCCTTGTAAATAAGCGAGTGGTTTTTGTA
This sequence comes from Seonamhaeicola sp. ML3, assembly GCF_023273855.1. Taxonomy (NCBI): domain Bacteria; kingdom Pseudomonadati; phylum Bacteroidota; class Flavobacteriia; order Flavobacteriales; family Flavobacteriaceae; genus Seonamhaeicola; species Seonamhaeicola sp. ML3. Next base: position 3,152,237 of record NZ_CP096884.1, read on the forward strand.
TAGTCTATTTATAAAATCTTTCAATCGTATAGAATTTATTAAAGCAATGCGTTAAGGTATTCAAATGTAATGAATTCTTAGGTTTTTAGTTTTTTATCTTTAATGAAACATCTTTAAATCTGTCAAAATTGATTATTTTCGTTTTCAGTATATCTAACAAGTAATTAATGAATAGAGAAGTAGTCATTGTATCTGCTGTGAGAACGCCAATTGGCAGCTTTCTGGGTGCCTTATCAAAAGTTCCTGCTCCTCAATTAGGTGCCATTGCCATAAAAGGGGCCTTGGAAAAGATAAACCTA